>CAYPDC010000004.1:0-70771 GCA_964409355.1 uncultured Cyanobacterium sp. | reverse complement strand
AACCTGACACCTTTTCCTAACCAATAATTTACACGACGAGAAGTAAGAGAGCCATATTTTTTACCAACAATAAATCATTGCACATCATCCCGCAATGATGCAACGCCATTTTTTCAGCACTCCCTAATTAAGTAACCACAACGATGCTCTCCCTGATGAATCCAGTTCGTACGTTCTACTTCACACTCAGGAAATAGAGAACAAAACATTTCTAATTCATGACTACAAACTTGAGGATAAGACTCTGCTACTTCCGATATAGCACAATTATGTTCAGAAAGAAAAAATTGAGGGGAATTTTTCTCCACAATAAATAATTCAGCCATATAACCTTCCTCTTTTCTCAGGGTGACTAATTGCCTGACTTTTTCTTCTAAAGACTCGCCTGTCATCAACTTAAGATAATTTTGGGCTTTTTTTTGCCATTGTTTTTGCAAAACTCGACTAACTTCATTTTCCCCCGCAGTTTCCTTTAAAGTATCTAAAAAAGAAACCGCAAACTCTCCATAATTTTGAGGGAAGCGATCACGCCCTTGTCGAGAGAGAGAATACAAATATTGAGGTCTGCCAGTTTTTACCTTAAACAAATCATATTCGATTAATCCTTGTTCGAGCAAATCCTTTAAGTGTTTGCGAGTGGCTTGAGGGCTAATTTTCATCGCTTCAGCAATGTCTTGAGCGCAAGCCTGAGTTTCTTTCAGCAAATATTGTAAGATTGCTTCTTTACTCGATGATTGTAGGGAAGTATTCATAGTCTTCCTTTTCTGCTGAAATTGATGATAATAGTTTGACCATAGGAGAATTAAACAACACATTAGTTGTTCAAGTTCTCAGTATAACATCAAGATCAACTCCATTAAAATTTATTGATTTAGCTTAATAGGCGAAAAGCCCCTTATGAATCGCCTAACAAAAAAAACTATCCTTATCTGTGTTAACCCACTAATTCCCAAAACTAGCTTAGAATGAGAACAAAAATTAGATAATGTTGAGTTTTTATCTCCTACTATAATTTAATTTGTAAATTATCTATAAAAATTTATCTATAAATTGTATTCCATGAATTTATTTAAAAGATTTTTCCTGTGGCAATTAAACAGTTTGTTTTGTTTATTGATTCCTGTTTCTACTCCTTTGAGTTTAGCTCAAGAGGCAGAAAAAACCAATCCTTTAACCAGTGGTTTTAATAGCAATTTAATTCCTAGTATTGATAGAAATGTAACTGATTTTGAAAAAAAAAGAATTAGAAATAAAATTGATCAATTAAAAACATTAGCCGATACAGAGTTAGCTAGTGGTAATGATGATAGTGCTTTTTCTGCTTGGTATGAAGCCATTAATTTAAGTAGATATTTAGGTACAGAAGCAGAAATAATGATTATTAATGAGGTAGGGGAGATTGCTTGGAATAAAAGTCGCAATAAAGACTTAAATTTTTTGACTGAAAGACTAATCATTATTGAAAATCAAGCTACCCAAAACCAAGAATTAGATGAAGATTTATTGGCAATTTTAATTAATGCTCATGAAGTTTTACATAATATTGATAAATCCATTAATCTTAATCAAAATAATTTATTAATTGCTCGAAATAACAATGATACAGATGAAATAAAATCTAGTTTAGATAAATTGGGTAATCTTTACCTAGCTAAGTTTGACTATTATAGTGCCGAACCGATTTTTCAGGAATTACTGGCGATCGCACGCACGAATCAAGATTACCTAGGAGAGGGAATATACTTAAGAAAATTAGCAGAAATCAGTCAAGCCTTAGTTAATCCTGAAAATTCCGTGAAATATAAAGAAGAATTACTCGAAAATAAAATAGCAAATATTAATGTTAATCAGAGTGACTCTGCTAATGAAAATTTAAGAAATATAGCCTCTATAGCTATCTTAAAAATTGCGATCGGGGATGATTATAGAAGTTTAAATAATCCTCAATCTGCTAGTCAATCTTATCAAGACGCATTTACTACGGCATGGAGTGGACAACAATATGCGATCGCAGGAGATGCGTTAAAGAAACTAGGAAAACTATATCAAGAATATGAACAATGGGATTCTGCATTGCAAATTTACCAAGAATTGATCAAGATAGAACAACAATCTTATAATCTTTATGGGTTAATGAATACTTATGATTATATAGGCATAATTTATCAGCAAAAAGAAAATCAAAATCAAGCGGTCCAATATTGGCAAAAAGCCTTGGAAATTGCCCGACATCTTGACTATAAAGAAGACTATTTCTTCAATAAAATTAGCAGTACGAATAATTAGGTTAGCTGAGATTAAGTGAGGGTAGAATGTACAAGGATTTTTTTCTATTAGTTAAAACGTTATAAACCAAAATCCCCCCATCCCCCTCTCTCCCTATCTCCCTCTCTTTTTTCTTTACTCGGGTTGAACCCACAGTAAGGGTTGGTAACGTTAAAATAGTTAACAAAAGGAATTTGTCTAAAAGCCTATAATTAATTATCAGTATCCCATCAGGATCTAAGTTTATGATTGATATACTTATTATTACAATTTTTGTTCTAGCCTTCGGTGGCGTTGGTTTTGATATAGTGGAACTTTTACCATCAGAGATTCAACATCAAGTATCCAACATTCAGGCATTAAGATGGTTAGTGGCAGGTTTTGCCTCCATCATCGGTTTAGCCATTGGTTTAGTGGCACAGACAACCTACCGCCGTTTAGAACAAAAAATTCGTCAAACCCCCATTGAAGTCATCATCACAAGGGCGATCGGCTTGGCAATGGGATTATTATTAGCTAACCTATTATTAGCCCCTATTTTCCTCTTACCAGTACCTAGCAATTTTAGTTTCATTAAACCCATGATTGCGATTTTAGGCAGTGTCATGTTTGCCGTGTTAGGAGTATCACTAGCAGACACTCATGGACGTACTTTTTTACGTCTAATTAATCCTAATAGTATCGAGTCCATGTTGGTAGCTGAAGGTACTTTAACCCCCGTTGCGACAAAAATCCTAGACACCAGTTGCATCATTGACGGTAGAATCCAGCAGTTATTAGCGACTGGTTTTATTGAGGGTCAAATATTAGTACCTCAGTTCATTTTAGCAGAATTACAACAGTTAGCGGATGCTACCAATGATCAAAAAAGAGTTAGAGGGAGAAGGGGTTTAGATATTCTCAATCAAATGCAGGAAGAATATCCCGATAAAATTGTCATTCATCCCGAAGAATACGAGGAAATCACCACTGTGGATGCTAAATTATTACATTTAGCACATGATATAAATGCAATGCTAATTACCAATGACTTTAACTTAAGTAAAGTTGCCACTTTGCAAAAGATTATCATACTCAATGTGAATGACTTAGCCCAAGCCGTGCGCCCCATTTATTTGCCGGGGGATTACATTGACTTAAAAATTCTTAAACACGGTAAAGAACCCAGTCAAGGTATTGGTTACTTAGAAGATGGCACAATGGTAGTGGTAGAAGAAGCAAATGGTCATGTAGGGGAGGAATTAAGAGTCATTGTAACCTCTGCCTTGCAAACTTCCGCAGGAAGAATGATTTTCGCCAAAACTTACGCTTCGGCGGTTTCATGATCGATCCTCATGGCTGGACGACATTTTAGCTTAATTGGCGAGAAGTCCCACACCTTTTTTCCGACAAGGTGTGGGATGTTAGGGGGAGATTGGCGAGTATTCCCTATCTTCCCATTAATTCCCCATTACCATTTGAGTTAAATGCCAATCAGGGCGTAAGTTTCTTGCTTTTCTTAAGTAAGGATGATATATTTCCGCTTGGGGTTTTTCTGTATTAAAATAGATTAAAACTCGAATACATTTTTCCAAACTCCCCCGTACTTGCATTTGTTGTAAATCGAGAAGGGGTACATTTTCCCAACGGGGATTCTCACGGGCGATCGCAGCAGGAAAAATAGCATCTAAATCAGGAGTGACGGTAAAAATGACGCTGACAATTTCTTCATAGTCAAGTTGATTGCGAGTTTCAATTTCTGTTAACAATTCACTCACCGCCTCTCTCATGGATTCAACGGTGTTAGATTCGGCAGTAGTAGCCCCCCGAATTGCTCGTACTTTAGTCATCAACGGTTTACTCATTGCTCCGATTTTTTGCCAATTTTCCATAATTTAAGGACGATATAACCATAAAGGTTGACCACTGGTAGCCAGTTCAAATTCTAACCAATTTATCGCCAATCCTACTCCTGATTTTACCTGACTACGACCACTAAAAACTCGATCGAGTACGGATTTAGGTTCTTCAATAGTATGGCATTCTGTTTTCTCTGGATCAAGTCCTACTAACTCACAAGCCCATCTACGGGCATCTTCTTCGCTACCGAGACGATCTACCAATCCTAATGTTAAAGCCTGTTGTCCGCTAAAAATTCGACCATCAGCGAAACTTTTCACCGTCTCGATACTCAATTTTCTGCCTTCGGCGACGGTTTCCACAAATTGTTGATAACTGCTATCAATCAACTGTTGCAAAATTTCCTCTTCATCACTGGTAAGATCACGATCAAAGGATAAAATATCTTTATAAGGACCTGATTTAATTACTTTAAAAGATACTCCCACTTTATCGAGGAGTTTTTCGAGATTATTGCCCCGAATAATCACCCCCACGCTACCAGTAATCGTGCCTGGATTTGCCATGATATGATTTGCCCCAACACCGATATAAACACCCCCAGAAGCAGAAATATTGCCAAAACTAGCAACTATTTTAACTTTTTCCCCTAATTTCTTTAAAGCGGAGTAAATCTCTTGGGAATCCCCCACCGTGCCTCCGGGAGAGTCGATTCTGAGCAATAAAGCAGGATATTTTTTCTCCTCTATTTCGTCCAATGCGTCTAAGACTCTCTCACGAGTAGCAGATGCGATCGCACCGTTAATTTCAATCCGAGCAATTTGTTTCCGAGTCGAAGGTTTAAAAGGCCAAATCATTCTTTAAGTTTTTCTCAATTTTTACAAGTTAACAATTGACATCCAAATAACTAATTATACCTGAGTCCTACTCTCACCAGAAAACTTTTTCACCAACCCCCTAGTTAAATTAAGAGTTAATTAACTTTTGGGGCTATATTTATCATAAAATATCAATAAAATTAATTACTATAACTGTTTCTCCATCGTAAACACTAACAATTACTAATAAAATACTAAATATTAGTAGCAGAAAATTTGTCATACTAGCAAGAGAAATCAAGCCATCACCCGTTACCGTTAACAAAATTAATTCTTGTTAACCTTAACCCCATCATTTACTAATCACAGTTCAATATCATTAAAGGAAAAAAATGAGTAGTTCAGGAGTATTAAAAAAAGCACTGCTATCTCTCAAAGGAAGAAAATTTACAGGTAGAATCGACGTCAAAACAACCCATGGGAAGGAATGGCGTGTATATTTTTGCTTAAGTCGTTTAATATGGGCAGATGGTGGCTATCACCCTTACCGTGAATGGGAAAGACTTTTAAAAAAATATTGTCCTGATTTAGATGAGCATCTTTTAGACATAGAAAAATCTAAAGAATTTGAATGTTGGAATTATCATTTAATTGTTTCTTTACTGCAAAGATTTTTAATCACCAAAGAACAAGCATTATCTTTAATAAAATCAAAAATTCAGCAAACATTATTTGACATTTATCAAGCGGAAGTATCACAAAAACTTAAGTATGATGTTATCACCATTGAGGATAATTTTCCTGAAGAATCAGGTTTAAAAACTTCTGTGACTTTATTAAAAGTTGAATCCGTATTAACAGAATTAGAAGTGGAATGGCAACACTGGCAAAAATTTGGTTTAGTTAATTTAATTCCCCATTATGCCCCAGTGATCAAAAATCCAATCCTACTCCAACAAAATTTTAAAGGTAAAGAAAAAACCTATAAAAAATTAGTTTCTCTCCTTAATGGAGAATATCCTTTAACAGAAATTGCTGATAAATTAAACCTAACTATTTTTAAAATTACTGTTTGGTTAAAACCTTATTTTGATCAAGAATTAATCACTTTAGTCGAGATAAAAGATCCCCCCATTGCTATCACCTTGATCGGTGTAACTAATAAAGATTATAAAATAACAAAAACCACTCATCAACAATTAATTGTTTGTGTTGATGATAGTTCACAAATTTGTGAAATAATGGAACATATTATCACCGATGCTGGTTATCAATTTTTAGCTATTAAAGAACCATTAAAAGTATTGCCTCAAATTTTAAAAAGAAAGCCAGATTTAATTTTTTTAGACTTAATAATGCCTATCATTAACGGTTACGAACTTTGTTCACAAATTCGCCGAATATCATCATTAAAAGATCTTCCCATCATTATTCTTACTAGCAATGATGGTATGATTGACAGACTAAGAAGTAAATTAGTCGGTGCTAATGGATTTTTAGGTAAACCAATTGATCAAGAAAAAGTATTAGCGAAAATTAAATATTGTTTGTCTCGTCAAAAATCTTCTTCGGCACTTGAATCCCCTGAAATTTTAGAGTTAACCTCTGACAGGGGCAACAAATAGACTTCTAGTAAAAAAATGTTGATGAAACTAATCAAATATGATAATAGAAAATAACCAATATTTTTACCATCAATCAGTTTTACCGCAAGAAATTATTGACTCTTTAAATATTGTTAATAATGGTCATTATTTAGATGCAACTTTAGGGGCGGGAGGACATACAAAATTAATTTTACAACAGGGAGAAAATATCAAAGTAACGGCAATTGATCAGGATATAAATGCTATTAATTTCGCTCAGGAAAAACTCAAACAATATAGCGATCGCATCTCTTTTTATCAAGGAAATTTTGCAGATTTTAAACCCTTTAATACTCTCTTTGATGGCATTATAGCGGATTTAGGAGTAAGTTCCCCCCAATTGGATAACCCAGAAAGGGGATTTAGTTTTCGTTTTGAGGGGGATTTAGATATGCGGATGAATCAAAGTCAATCCTTGAGTGCGAAAGACATTGTTAATCACTGGCAAGAAAAGCAGTTAGCGGATTTAATTTTTCTCTATGGAGAAGAAAGGTTATCCCGTCGCATTGCTAGAATGATTGTGGCAAAACGCCCTTTTCATACTACCACTGCTTTAGCAGAAGCGATCGCATCTTGTGTACCGAGTAAGTATCGTTATGGTAAAATTCACCCTGCTACTAGGACTTTTCAGGCATTGAGAATCAAGGTAAATGAAGAATTAAACTCCCTTGAGAAGTTTCTGGAAATAGCACCGACATGGTTAAAACCAGAGGCAAGAATCGCCATTATCAGTTTCCATAGCTTAGAAGATCGTATCGTTAAAAATCAGTTTCGATCGCATCCTCTGTTAAAAATAGTCACCAAAAAACCCATCATACCTAGTATAGAAGAACAGAAGATTAATGCAAGGGCTCGATCGGCTAAATTAAGAATTGCTTATCGAGAATCTGAATTGTAATTTGCAAGATAGACGAAAAAACTAGCTTCTAGCTTGATATTGAAGCAAGACTAACGCCAATTTTACTCACATCCACCGCATAACCCCCGACTACCAAATAAACCTCGTCTGCCATCGCACCTAACAAGCGAATTAAACCCCCTAAACGAGAGCGAAATAATCGCCCCGATGGGTAAGCAGGTACTACTCCCCACCCTGTCTCTTCCCCCACAAAGATCATTTTACTAGCACATCTTGTGCAATTTGTCAAAAGCAAATCAACTTCTTTTTGCCAATCATCATCATTTTGAGCCAAATAATTAGCTACATAAGTGCCTAAAGAATCAACCAAAATACAACTATCGGGGGGAGTTTCTGCAATAGCAGAGGGCAAATCATGAGTAATTTCCCATGTTTGCCAGTTTTTTGGTCTTCTAGCTTGATGTAACTCTATTTTTCTCTGCCATTCTCTATCATCCTCATTTTTTTGAGCCGTTGCAATATAAATTACTGATTTATCACTTTGAGATGCTAAATATTCTGCCCATTCACTTTTACCAGAATTTGCAGCACCCGTTACTAAAGTTATAAACATTGATTCAATGCCAGAAGTACCGTTTGTACAAATTATCATTTTACTCATATTGAGCTTATATATTAGTATTTTTAAACTATGATTTGTCTGAGATTATGGCAAAATAAAGATAGTTCATTAGCAGGAAGTAAAGGTACATTTTTATGAATAGTTGTGTTTTAATGGGGAAAATCGTTCGCAGTCCTCAACTACGATATACTCAAGATAACCAGTTAGCCATCGCCGAGATGATGGTAGAATTTGAGAATATATCCCCCAATACGCCCCCTTGCACTTTAAAAGTTATCGCTTGGGGTAGTTTGGCGGTGGACGTAGAAAAGAACTATACCGAAGGCAATGATGTGGTATTAACAGGACGTTTAAAAATGGATTTAGTGGAAAGACAAAACTACAAGGAAAAGGTTGCAGAGTTGACTCTTTCTCATATTTATCCCCTTTCTAGCCATAATCCTCCTCAGCCTCCTAACAATGTTGTAAACTTAAATAGTTATCAATCTCAAGATGAAATAGATGAATCTGACATTGATGATAATGTTATTGAAGGCAAAAATTTAGATAATATTCCCTTTTAAATGAGGCATAAAATGCGATCGCACCTTCTCCATTCCCCTAGAAATGCGATCGAACCTCTCTAATTAACATCCCACCAGCCAAAACTAGGGCCGATAAAACGAATGACAATCCAAGTAAAAGCTAAAACACCTATGCCAATCCATGCCCCACGAGTGGTTAACTTATAAGCATCTTCTGCTTGTTTTTTAGTTAAAGGCAACCATGAATAAAGTCTTTGTTCCTTTCCGTAATTATCCCCTAAATTTTCTTTTCTACGTTTTGATTCTCCCATAATCGTTTTTCTAATTGAGTAAGCGTAAAAATAGCTCTTTATATTTTACCAGAAAGGAGGTATTGGGCATTAAGGCGGTTTCCAAGAAAGAATTTACCAATCTTCCTTATAATTCCCCCTTTGTGTTTTGGGTGGTTAGGGGGGATCATGCAGGTATATTTATTATTAGAAATCACCTAAGTATTAACTCACAGTAGATAAGATGCGATCGCCTCTGCAACTCCATCATTTTCCACATCTTTAGTGACGGCGGAGGCAATATTTTTAATTTCTTCGGGGGCATCTCCCATAGCGACACTCAAACCAGCATACTTTAACATGGTATAGTCATTATAATTATCGCCGATAGCCATTACCTCATCAGCATGATAACCGAGGATCTTTTCCACCAGATATTGAATCGTTGAACCCTTATTAACATTGGCTTGGGTAGCCTCAAGATAAATGGGATTAGATTGAGTTAAATATAATTCATCAGTAGAATAACGACTTTGTAAATCCTCTAAAAGATTACCGATAAAATCAGCATCTGGACTTTGGGCTAAAACTTTCGTGGGGTGATTATCTAATAAAGTTTCTAATTTTTCAATGACATTGAAGCTAATTCCCGATCTGGTGACGTAAAAATCTGTTTTTTTAGAGAAGTTTTCCACATATAATTGATCATCATAATAAAGATGAATTTCTAGTTCTTTTTCCTCTTGTTTTTCCCGAAAATATTGCAATAATTGTTGAGCGATATTCTTATCAACAGGTTGATGTAAAAGTATTTCCTGATTATCAGTTCTCTGCATCCAAGCACCATTATAGGCAATGATAGGCAAGTTAGCATTAATTTCTTGATGGAATCGCAATGCAGAACAAAACATTCTCCCTGTTGCTAAACCAACTTTTATCCCCTTAGCTTGAACTTGTGCGATCGCCTCTTTTACTGTTTCTGTAACTTGATTAGATTTACCAGAAATAGTACCATCAATATCCAGAATTAATAACTTTATTTGTGTCATTTTATGACTCTCTATATTTTATTTTAAGTATGACAAATTATTGCTTAAAAAAGTTGTTGCGGTTTCAGGTTATAACTACCGTATAAGAGCCACAAAACCAATTACCGATCATTTTACCTCAACATTTCCCCATTCTAACTCCGAACTCCGCTTATGCTGATTCCTCTATATTTATTCTTAGAAATCACCTAAGAGAGCCAAAAATTTTTTTAAACTCCTCAATATTTCTCGGTAATTGTGAATTGTCTTTCAGTTTAAAATCAGAATATAGTGTGTTCCAAACTTCCCATAATAACGGCAATCCTATTTGAATTTGTTCGATGGTTTCTCTTTGATTAAATACATACTCTGCATCTCCTTCTAAGATAATTTTACCTTCATGAAGAAAAATAAACCAATTTGCCCATTGATAAGCTAAATTCAGATTATGAGTTGCCATTAAGATAGTCGTACCCTGTTGATAAATTTCTTCTAATTCAGACAAAAAGTTATTGATTTGCATTGAATCTAAATAAGTTGTAGGCTCATCTAAAAGCAATAATTCGGGTTTTAAACTCATTACTCCAGCTAAAGCAACTCTCCTTTTTTGTCCTAAACTTAGATGATGTATCGGTCTATATGCTATGTTGTCTAAGTTAAAGTTTTGCAAAACTTCCGCTAATCTCGTTTCTATTTCTGGAGTTGATAATTCTGAATTACATAGTCCGTAGGAAATATCTTCGGCTACCGTTCCCGCAATTAGTTGTTGTTCTGGATTTTGGAAAGTTATGCCTATTTTTTTTCGCCATTCTTTTATTTGTTTACTTTGATATTTAAGTTGTCCTTCCTGCCAGAAAATTTGACCTTTTTCTATTTGTAATAAGCCGTCAATAATTTGCAAAAGAGTTGTTTTTCCCGAACCATTTTGCCCTATTAATGCTATTTTTTTAGAGGATGGAATAGTTAAATTAAAATTAGCAAATAAATATTTATCATCTCGAAAGTATTTATAATATAAGTTTATTATTTTTAGCATTTAAAAAATATTATTTATCATCAATAGGGTTTATGTTGGGAATCAGTCATGAGAATTAGATCCCCCTTAACCCCCCTTAATAAGGGGGTAAATTAATCTCAAAATCTCAAAGTCTCACAAATCATAACTCATTGCCATAATAATAAATATTCTTACCTTGTCAGGGAAAATATAAGTTTCTATTGCCAGAACCTGAAAAATAATACTAGGTATAACATTAAAAATTCTATCAGATAACGATAAGAAAAATAGTGTTTTTTTGTATTTAAAAAGTTAAATTCTCCGTTAAAGTTTCTCGATTTTATTACTAATAATACTTGTTGGTAATAAATCATGGTTTGTTTGAATAAGTTACTGATTAATAAGCTAATACTTTTCAAGGCTAGTTTTTGATTGTTATAACCTCCTCTCGATTGTTGGGCTAATTTTAAGGTTGTCGCTTTTTCTGCTAAAACAAAAATAAATCGATAAATTAAGAATAATAAATCTGTTAAAATTTTCGGAACTTTTAATCTGTTTAAAACGGCTATTATATCTAAAAATGGTGTAGTTAAGATAATAAATATTAGGGCAGAAATACAAGAGAGCGATCGCACCGTAATGGAGGCAAATAGTTCTAAGTTATCTCTACTAATATAAAGATAATAATTAACAATTTTTAAAGTGAATAAATATGTTAAGTCAGGATTAAAGTCAGAAGAAATACTAAACAAAAAAGCGGGAGCACTTATGATTAAAAAGAAACAACTCCCGCCAAATAATTTCAATAAAAATTGAAGGGGAATTTTGGCATAAAAAATAAGCCAAATCCCTACCCATAGAGTTATGACTATTTGTATGGAAAATGAGGAAATTAAAGCTAATATTTGCCATGCAAATCCAAAAAATAGTTTTTCTTCTGGAGGTAATTTTCTTAATTTATTCTGATAAGCTAAGGTTTCAATCTCTGGAATCATGCGATCGCACCAGTCATCATTTATTTCTACCCTTATAAAAGCCGATAATATAACCGATCGCCCCGGCACCAATTCCTGCTTGGAGTGCAAATAAAAGCCCTTCGGTTTCTCCCCCGGGGGGTGCAATAATCGGTTCAAACCAAGGAGCATATTCCGATTGAATTTCCGTGATTGCGTCTTGGGCTTGACCATCCGCCCCACCAAATTCGCTATCTTTGATTAAGATTAAGGGTACAATGGCTAAGATAACCGTAAGAGAAAGCAATAACCAATTATTCCAAGTCTGAGTAGATTGTTTCATACAAAATCCGATTTAGTTATAAAAATATTATTTTATTAATGCCAAAACTTTCAACTCATCACGGGAATAAGTTTGTAGCCAATTCCAGACAATGACAGTTAAAAAACCCTCACTTATGGCTAAGGGAATTTGAGTAATGGCGAAAATAGAGGCAAATTTGAGGAAAGAAGCGAGAAAACCTCCTGTGGGAGAGGGAAAAGCCAATGCTAATTGTAGGGAAGTGACAACATAGGTTATCAAGTTAGATAAACTACCAGCCAAAAACACTGCCAAAGTTTGACGATCGCACACTTTCAACACTAATTTATAAACTCCATAGGCTACAAGAGGTCCTACTACTGTCATAGAAAAAGCATTTGCCCCTAAAGTAGTTAATCCACCGTGTGCCAATAATAAAGCCTGAAATAATAAAACAATACTACCTAAAACACTCATCACCAAAGGACCAAATAACACGGAACCTAAACCGACTCCCGTAGGATGAGATGAGCTACCGGTGACAGAAGGAATTTTGAGGGCGGATAAAACAAAAGTGAAAGCCCCTGCCAAAGCTAAAAGCAGTTTTAATTCTGGATTTGTCTTCGTAATTCTTTGGAGCGATCGCAATCCCATAATCCAGAAAGGAATAAAACATAACCACCAGAAAATCGCCCATTTTAAAGGTAAAAAACCCTCCATAATGTGCATAGCGTGGGCAGGAGATGAACTAATGACAGAAAAGACTATAGCCAACGCACTACAAGCCATTAATTTGGCAAAACGAAACGAAACCTTGCCCCATTTAGGCAATTTTAAACTAAACATCATCAGTACCTCGCAGATGCGTTATATAATTTACTTTATTGGCGGGCATCCTGACTTAGAGGAAAAAACAAGATTCCTCATCACAGTTGCGGGACAGCGTCAGATTTACACTGAACTTTCCCCGTTTCCCTTAAAGAATGTTCCTCTTTAAGACCAATAAGATCTATCATTATAATTCTAAAGTGCTTAAATAGCAATGAAGCGATCTGCGAACCAGTGCCTTCGGTAAGCATACCCTTGTTGTTGTGCCTGATATAGCGGTGTTGCATCTTCATGGGATGACGCATTAATGTATAACATAAGCGGAAACTAGAAGACACAAGATATTTTTTTTGCAAACTTTTTGAAATCATCCGGCAATGATGCAACGCCGATATAGCAACCGCCAGATTAGTAATGACACATTTTAGCCCAATTGTCAAGGCTTTTGAAAAAAAAGACAAGATTATCCCATTATGATCCATACATTCTTATTTTTTCACCAGTGAGGAAAATAGTCAAGAAAAAAAACGGAAAAATTGACAGTCAAAATTAAATCTTCTATCCTCAAATTAGCGAGACTATAAATTAAGAAAACCAAAGCCTAGTTCGAGTGAGGAAATGACAAGTCAACGTCCCCCTGAATCGGAATCTAACCAAGAGTCAATCACTATTACTCAAAAAATATTTTCTGCCATTAAGCAACCCCGTAACCAAATTATTGCCTTAGCCACCCTAAGCACCATGGGAGTAATGGGTTATTTGGGGGGAAAATGGATATTAACTCAATTTATTCCCGACAGATTAGAGATAGAGTTAGAAAAACTGTTAGCTAGGGATGTCAATATTGGAGAGGTAAATAACTTTTCTTTTTTCCATCAATTAGTTGTTAATGACATAAAAATTGCTCCGACTATTGATGATCCTAGTTTTATTAACATTTCTGCGGCTAAAATAGACTTAGACTTATGGTCATTAATTTTTCGTCAGCGTTTACCGATAAATATTATTGCGGATGATGTGGAAGGTTATGCCCAATTAGACACCTTAATTCCTCCTTCAGAAGAAGAAAAACCTTTACCTAACTCTTTTCTTTTACCTTCCTTACCCATTACCGCCGAAGTTAATCTTCGTTTACAAGATACATTGATTAAAGTCACTCCCAATGCCGAAACTCAACCAGTGGAGTTAGACAGCAAAGGAAAATTACAGTTAATTTATGATCAAGATAAGCAACCCCTTACCTATAATATAGAAACTCGCCTCAATCAAACTAGCGGATTTATTACCTTAGAAGGGAAAACCTTATTAAGCAATACCGAGAGTGAAAACAAGTTAGATATTCGCAATCTTTATCTACCGGAAATAACTGGTTTAATTCCTCAACTCCCTCTCAATATTCAAGAAGGGAGAGTCAATGCTAATCTCAAAACTCAAACCGCTTCCTTGCCCGAATATTTAGCTTCCGATATTCGAGGCAATATTGCTATAGAAGATGTAAAAGGAAAAGTTATTCCTTCTCTCATTAGCAGGGAGGAGACTTTTGTTAACTTACCTCTAATGGCGAAAGAATTTACTGCCGTTACTCAATTAACTATTACTGACTCTCAATCATTAATTATTGATGAAGCAAGACTTAACTGGGGAGAAATTAAAGCCTCTGCTAAAGGAGGGGTTAGTTTAAATAATGGTTATAATCTTTCTGCTAGTGTTAATCCTTTTCAGTTAAGTAAGTTATTCCCCCTGTTAAATATCAAATCTAATCTTGTCTTAGATGGTTTAACTGCAACCAATGTCATAGTAACGGGAGATATTAATAACCCTCAAATTAAAGGAAATTTGAGAATCAAAGATGGTTTAGTGGATAAAGTTGCCATCGATACTATTGATACTCAGTTTACAGCTAACTTAGATACCGTCAATGTTAATGCGGTGAAAATTAAACCCCAAGCAGGAGGGGAGATAGTTTCTCAAGGTATATTAAATATTAACCTAAGCCCAACTATTTTTGAGGGGAAGGCTTTCTCTGTCGGGAAAATTCCTTTGAATTTTCAATTCACTGCCAATTTATTACCCACTGCTATTCTCGAAAAATATAATATCTCTCCTCTTGGTATTAATTTAGGTAATTTATCAGCAAGGGGAAATCTCACAGGAGATTTAGATAACCCTTTAGGAAAAGTGGCTTTTTCTCTCCCCAATATAGAAGGTGATAGTTTAGATAATGTTAGTGTCGAGGGGGAGTTGTTAGTTAATGCCAATCAGGTAGAAATAATTAACACGGCTTTGATAACAGATAACAGTCAATTAAATATTAATGGTAATGGTAATTGGCGTAATGATAATTGGTTAGTTAATGTCACGGGGAATAATTTTTATCTCACTCCTTTTGTTAATCAGTTATGTCAGAATCTTACTGTTTGTGTTGACTCCCCGATAAATACCAATCTCCCTCTCGATGTTGCTAGTTTAGATGTCAATTTGCAGGGTAATTTCTCTAACTTGAATCTAGCTAATATTGATGGTAAGGGGGATATTCAGTTAGTAGTTAACAATCAGGGTAATCTCAATTTAAATACTCAATTAAGTAATGGTGATTTACAAATAAGAGGTAATGGCAACCAACTTAGTTTAAATTCTTTGCTTCCTTCTTTATCCAATAGTGTCAAATTAGTCAGAGGGGATTTTCAGTTATCGACTAATGTTGATGATTTGTTAACTGCTAATCTTAATAACTTTGATAATCTTCCTTCTAGTTTAAATATTAGTGCGGATAGTCAGTTAATTATTGATGATGGATTAGTAGGTGCGATCGCCGAAGGCACAGCTACGCTGCACGCATCTTTGGATAGTAGTAAAACTAATATCAACTTAAATGTTAGTCAGCTTCCTTTAAATAATATCATTAATAACCTTCCTGCTGAAATTACATCAAGTCAAATCAGAATCAACTTAGCTACCACGGAATTATACCAATTAACTCAACAACCTTTTAACTCAGAGACTATCACAACCTTAGATAGTTTAACTGTCAATGCGGATATTAAGGGAGAGTTTGCGGGAGGTTTACTATCAACCGAAGCATTAATCAAAGACGGAATTTTATCCTTATCAGGAGAAGCAGAAAATATCATCTTATCCCAACTGTTACCCAATCTGAATAATATCAATCTAAATAATATTCAAGCAAAAAACATAGGAGGAAACTTTCAATTAGATGCTTCTGTATCAAAATTAATTGCCGTTGGTAAAAATTATCTCAACAATCAAAATATATCCTTAGCTTCCCTCCCCAGCTTAGATATTAAAGGTAATGGAAGACTAAATATAGCAGGAGGAGAAGTAAAAATATCAGGCAGTGTGAGAGGGAATCAATGGCAAAGCAATATAGATACCCAAAGTATTAACATCCAAGAAATTGCTTCTCAAATCTCTTTACCTTTCCTTGAGAATAATGATAGTTTTAACCTTGCCTCTCTTGGTAATCTAAATACCAGTATTAACTTAGGTGGCAATATCACGGATTTATCTTTCAATAACCTATCTCTACCTATTACCATCCAACCAACCAATATTAATATTGGAGAGAATCTTCTTACCCTTGCAGGAAAATTTGTCTTAGTCAATCCCTTTACCCAACCTGATATAAATAACCTCCAACTGCGAGTAACGACAGAAGCGGATTTAGCAACTTTTCCTCTTAACAGTCTTCTTGCCTCCCTAGATGAAAATAGTAATAGTAAGGGAATTAATTATCTTCCTTCAGAAGTTAACTTAAATGGTATCGCTAAATTTAATGGGGTTATAACTGCTAACAATGTCTTAACTAATCCCCTCGCCTTTAACTTAACAGGAGATTTAAGTCTCAATGAGTTTGCCTTTAATCAAATAGTCTTTGAATCTCCTCTCGCAGGAAAAGTTAATGTTAATCCTAGTGAGAAAATCACTATCAATCTGACAGGTAAGGAAGACATCATTGCCACCAGTTTAATTAGAAAAGATTTAACTCTACCTAATCAAGTAACTATTCCCTTTACTCCTTCCTCTATCACAATCAATCAACAAGATAACTTTTTCTTAGAAGGAAATTTAGCAGAAAATAATCAATTCATGGCAACGGTAAAAAATTTATCCTTAGAAAGTCTGGCTTTGCAACCAGTAGCTAACTATGGCATCAAAGGCAAATTAAAGGGAGACTTTAACACCCAATTAACCCTTAACTTAAACGACTTCACCGCCGAGGGAAATATTGCCATCAATAATCCAGCTATTGGGGTAGTGGAAGGAAAAGAAATTAAAGCAGATTTTAACTATCAAAATAATATCGCCCAATTAAATCAAGGAAGGTTATCATTTGCTAATACTGAGTATGACTTAAGTGGCAAAGTTAATCTTGTTACTCAGGAAATAGAAGGGAAAGTTAATTTACAAGGAGAGATGGAAGATATTTTTTCCACTCTGAGAATAACCGATGTTGCTAGTGTCTCTGCTTTATGGCAACAGTTGCAAAATCAAGATACCTTCTCCTCGGCAAATAATATTCCCTCTCAATCTTTAGGAAATAGTGATGATAGTATCAAAACCCAAGTTAACTTACTCACTCAAGTTGATAAACAAATCCAAGCCTTAGCCAGAAAAGTCGAATCGGGAAGCATTCCCAATGATTTAGATATTCGAGGAAAATATCAAGGGGAAATTCTTGTGGCTGGAAAATTAACCAATCCCGAAATTCAACTCGATTTTGAAGGCAATAAGTGGCAATGGCTACCGCAACAAAATTATCCTGTGATTCTTGATTCTTTAGGCTTAGTGATGAAACAAACCCAAGCAATCCCTATTCCTAAACTTGCGATTAATGCCAATTTCGCCAATAATAATTTAACCTTAAAACCCTTTCTCTTAAATATAGGGGGAGGTGAAATTGCTTTTGCAGGAAATTTATCTTTAGATAGTCAAGAGGGAGAGTTTAAAGTTGCTAATTTCCCCGTAGATTTTATTACAGACATTATCCCTTCTCCTTTAGATGTGGATGGTTTAATTAATGTCAATGGAAAAATCACAGGTAATTTGTTAAATCCTTCCATTGTCGGTAATTTTGCCCTTAATAATGCCACTGTAGAAGGTTCGATTTTAGCAAGTCAAATCCTCGCTGATTTTGAATATCAAGATCATACTTTAAATGTGGAAAGCAGTCAACCAGAGTATTTACAGTTTAAGGCTATTTTACCCTATTATCCTTTGATGGAATTGGATAAACCTGCTTTCATTAGTTTAAATTTACGCCCAGAATCGAGAAGTTTGGTTAAGGGTTTGACTCAAGGAAAAATCGATTTAGTTGACGGCAATTTTCAAGGAAACTTAGAAATAACTACCGCTTCTTTAAATCAATTATTAAACAATTTTAATTTAGAAGATATTGCAGTCAAAGGAAATCTAAATTTTGAAAATACTCATGTAAAAACAGCTTTTATTAATGAATCAATTTTCTTAACAGGAAATCTAAATTTACAGGAAAATAGAGTTATTAATGCGGATAATTTATTGGCAAAGGTTAATCAAACTGAGGTTAACATTAATGGAAACCTACCTGTTTTTAAGGATAACAAGAATAAAGAGGATAATTTAATCGTCAATATTCCTCAGCAATCTCTTAATTTAGAAGGTTTATATTCGGGAAATATTAATGCAAATATTGAGATAAATGGCACTGCTTTTTATCCTCAAATTGGTGGTTATTTAGCTTTAAATAATGGCAATTTTACTATTCCATCTCAGGAAAGATTAGCTTCTTTTAATAATAGGAATAACTCTAATTTAATTACCACTAATTGGCTTAATAATAATCCTTCAAATAATAATAGTATTATTCAACCAAATTTAGATAATTTTCAACTAAAGTTAGTTAATTCACAATTAGCTCAATGGGGCTTATATCGCTTTCTTTTTGAGGGTGATATGGCTATTAACGGTTCACCCTTTGATGTTGAAAACTTAAGGGCTAATGGGACTGTAAACATACGCAGAGGACAGATTTATATAGGGGGAGCAAATCCTTTACCTAATGCTGTATCTGGCTTTAGCTTTGGAGATACTACTTTCTTTTTATCTCCCACGAATCGGAATCAAATTGTATTTGATCCTAATGATAGCATTCTTAATCCTAGGATTGATATTGAGGTACAAGCAAATATAGTGGATTATTCTCGACAATTGCCTGTAACAGGTACAAATGAAATTTCTGAGCCGATTGTGAGGGGCGGGAGGGGTGATAATATTCAAGTGACGATGAATATAGATGGAGAATTGGGACAATTATTGCCTGTGTTGTCTAATCAGGTGAATCAGTTTTGTTATTTACCTGTTTCGGAAAAGGTTATAGGGGATGAAGCGATGTCTGCTGAACGTTTGAACCAAGTAACACGCTGTGTGAATATCTCTGCTTTAAATCAGGAAGGGGCGAATTTTAATCTACTTAACTCTCCTATTGTCTCTCTAAGTAGCATTCCTAGTCGTAGTGAAGGGGAGTTGATTAATTTAATTGTGGGGGGGCAATTAATTGAGATTGCAACTCAGCTACAAAATTTAAGTGGAGAGCAATTATTTGAGAATGGTTTGGTACAATTTTTCTTAGTGCCGATCGCAAATAATGTCAGTTTTGGGGTGAATGAGAGGGTTAGTACATGGGGAAAACCTTTAGGCATGAAGGATTTGAGGATTTTTCCTTTGATTGAGGGAGTTTATGAGGTGCAGGATAAGTCTAGTGTGTCGGTTTCTTATGATTATATTTATGGTGAGTTTAAGGTGCGTTATCAGATGCAGTTTTAATGAATAGGTTTCAGGTTTCAGGTTGTCTCCCCTACCTTCCCACGCCTCCTCTACTCCCCACTCCGTAAGGGTTGAATATATTCAACCCCTACTTACTCATTACTCAAATGATGCCTAGCGTCGCCAAGAGACTTTGGGTAAAATTTGCTCTATATCAACTCTGCCTTTGTATTTTTGAGCGAAGTTAAGTAAAGAATCAAGGAGAGAATCGGAGAGATAGTGAGGTTGTAAGCCTAAATCTAATAATTTAGTGTTTTTAGCGTTAAAATAGTGTTCTTCTAGTTCAACCCGGGGATTTTCTAAGTTATTGACTTCGACTTTTAAGCCTAAAGTTGCCCCTGCTTTTTGTACCATATCCGCTAAGTCGTTGATGCTGAATAACTCGGTAAATTGGTTGAATACTCTGAATTGTCCAGCTTCCGCAGGATTTGCGATCGCAAGTTCCATACATCTGACGGTATCACGAATATCTAAGAAAGAACGAGTTTGTCCACCTTTACCATATACTGTAAGAGGATGTCCGATCGCAGCTTGGATACAGAAACGGTTTAAAGCAGTGCCGAAAACACCATCATAATCGAGACGGTTAATTAATAACTCATCCATACCAGTTTCTTCGGTTAAAACCCCGTAAACTACCCCTTGATTTAAGTCAGTGGCACGGATACCCCAAATTTTACAAGCAAAGTGAATATTATGACTATCGTGAACTTTACTTAAATGATAGAAACTACCGGGTTGCTTAGGATAAGGTAAAATATCCTTACGTCCATTATGCTCAATTTCGATATAACCTTCTTCAATATCAATATTAGGAGTACCATATTCCCCCATAGTACCTAATTTGACGAGGTGAGAGTCAGGAAACTCCTCTTTCATAGCATAGAGAATATTTAAAGTACCTACCACATTATTAACTTGAGTAAATACAGCGTGTTCTCTGTCAATCATCGAATAAGGGGCGCTACGTTGTTCCCCAAAGTGTACAATAGACTCAGGCTCAAATTGACGAAAAGCCTTGATTAAGAAGTCATAGTTAGTAATATCACCGACAAAAAGCTCGATTTTCTTACCAGTTAATTCGTACCAACGATTAATTCTTTTTTGAATAGAAGCAATAGGAGTTAAAGTATTTACCCCTAATTTATCATCCCAGTGACGACGGGCTAAATTATCTAAAATAGCAACATCATAACCTTTATTAGAGAGATGAAGTGCTGTTGCCCAACCGCAATAACCATCTCCGCCTATTACTAATGCTTTCATTGTGACTATGTTCTCTTGTTATTATCTCAATATATTTAGGTTAATGTACCAAATTATTGGCACGAAAAAGATCATTAATTAAATTTTTTTGAACAGTCAGTTATACTTCATTCATATTCTGGTGAGGGGGGAATATTTAGTTCGCAGTTTGTAGTTTGTAGTTAATATTCTATACTTTGTAGTTCGATTGACTATTCATTTACCTGAGTTCGGAGTTAAACTTGATAGGTATTGAGAAAAAAACTATATAAATTGATTTTTAACCCTAATTTATCAATTTTAGTGAATATTTTCTAGGAAATAATCGACAATTTTGGAGCATTTTCCTCCCCCTCTCCCCTTCTCGTCTTCATCATTTTTACTTATCTCGAACTCAGGTTCATTTCGGAAAAATACGGAAAACAATACCTGATTTATTTCGGTTTTCTCTCCTGCTCAATCTTAACGATTATGACAAGATAAAGGTAGCAATAAAAAGTTAAATAATTTGTACTTTAATAGTTGATTAGGAGGTTTAAAAGTATGCCTATTGTTCGTTTTAATCCCTTATATGAAATCAATAGTTTACATCGTCAAATGAATCGTCTTCTTGATGAAATAACTACTTGGGATGATGTACCTAATTCTCCCCTTAAACCTGCGGTGGAATTATCAGACAAAAATGATAGTTTAATACTCAAAGTTTTAGTGCCGGGTATTGACAAAAAAGACCTTGATATTAGCGTTACCCGTGACAGTGTAAAAGTTAGTGGAGAATACCATAGTCATGAAGAAAATAAAGACGGTAGTTACTATATCTCTGAGTTTAATTATGGTAAATTTGAACGAGTAATTAACTTACCATTACCCGTTAAAAATGACCAAGTAACTGCTGATTATAATGACGGTATTTTAACTTTGACTTTACCTAAACTAGAGGATGATAAAAATAAAGTCTTTAAAGTTAGTTTAGGAGCGGAAGAAAAACCTGCTTTAGCATCATAGTATAATGATCCATACTCATAGTTTATCATCGATTTTATTGAGTTTATATTAGCTCTGTTTGCCTGTCTTAATCAGACAGGTTTTTTTTTCTTTTTTAAATCATTCCCAAAGAGATATAATGATTAAAAGTATGTGAAAAATAAGATTATTGTTCTAAGTAATATATGAATTTTACCCTACAAAGTAGTATAGATATTGATCGGCAGTTGTCTAGTTATGATTATTCTTTACCCCCAGAATTGATTGCTCAAAATCCAGTGATTCCGAGAGATAGTTCTCGTTTGTTGGTAATTGAAGCAGAAAATAGTCTGAAACATCAGATTTTTGCTGATTTACCCCAGTTTTTAGCCGCAGGAGATTTATTAGTTGTTAATAACACTCGTGTTATCCCCGCTCGTTTATATGGAAAAAAAAGCACTGGGGCGCTAGTAGAAGTTTTGTTGGTGGAAGAAACAGAAGATAATTGTTGGTTGGCGTTGGTGAAACCGGGGAAGCGTTTTTCTTTGGGTAGTGAAATTTATTTTGGTGATGGTTTATTAAAGGCAACGGTAGTTGATAAGGATGAGGCAACGGGGGGAAGATATTTACAATTTTCTTGGCAGGGAGATTCTTTTTGGCACTTGTTGGAGAAGGTGGGGGAGATTCCTTTTCCTCCCTATGTCACTGAATCTGAGGCTAATCCTCAACAGTATCAAACAGTTTATGCTCAAAAACAAGGTGCGATCGCATCTCCTACGGCTGGATTACACTTTACAGAGCGATTATTTGAGCAATTAAAGGCAAAGGGAATCAATAAAACGGAAGTGACTCTCCATGTCGGCATTGGCACATTTCGCCCGGTGGAGGTAGAAAATATTGTTAACCATGATATGCACCAAGAATGGATTGAAATTGAGGAAGAAACCGTTAATTTAATCAAGGAAACAAAAGAGAGGGGAAATAAAGTGATAGCAGTTGGTACTACGGTTGTAAGAACATTAGAAGGGGTGTGCAAAGAATGTGGTAGTTTACAGGCATTTGAGGGAAAAACCAATTTATTTATCTATCCGGGGTATCAGTTTCAAGTGATTGATGGATTAATTACTAATTTTCATTTACCGAAATCGAGTTTATTAATGTTGGTTAGTGCTTTAATTGGGAGAGAAAGATTGATGAAGGTTTATGAGGAGGCAATTAGGGAAAAATATCGTTTCTATTCTTTTGGGGATGCGATGTTAATTCAATGAGGTTTAGGCTTCTTTTGTTATATGCCAAAAGTGAAAAGGTGTTTAGTCCAATGATTATAGCAATCAGGAATTATTTATAAGAAATTTCAACTAAATTCCCCCATCCCCCTTTCTCCCTATCTCCCTCTCTTTTTTGTTTCTCGAAAATGAAACAGTCCTGCTTTATTTAAGGGGGGTTAGGGAGGATAGTATTCTCACAACTCATAACTGATTGCTATATATTAAAATCATGTTAATATTTCAAGATTTTATTGAAGGTATTATGGTATAACTTCAGGCTTTATTTTGTTTAAATAAATAAATATCATTCTGATGATACTCTAATATAAATAGGGAGTTTTTTTCAAGAAAATTAATAAGATTTTTAATGTCTTCTGCCGAACTATATCCTGTGGGATTATCAAGATTTAAAAGTACATAATTAAATTTACTAACTTGCTCATAATTGATAGTATCTATAGCTAAATCAATGGTTAAACGATGGGTTAAATGAGGGGCAAATTGAGGGGCGGTAAAAACACTTTCTTTCGTGTCAATTATTTTGATAGCTTCATTACTTGCCTTCCATGTATGGAAATTTTTTAAATATAAACCATTGGGGAAAAAATAAACATATTTAGCCAAGGCAAAAAAGAGTATTAATGACCAAATTCTGATTTTGACACTGTGATAAAGCCATGTTTTACCATGGGCTAAACTTGCTATAATGGTAAAAATTAAAAAAGGAATTATTGGTAATGAATATTGATGAACTAAATCTTTTTGGGGTTGATATTCGGTTATTAAATTAAGAAAAAGAGTGGGGATAGCAGGAATTAAATTATACATTTGTTGCCATGCTAACACGGGAATTACCGGTAAAAATAGTAAGACTAAATATTCCGCATTAGCTAGGGTAAAAAGGTGAGATAAAATAATTCGTGGCTTAAAGATTAAATTTAAGGCAATTTTTGTGACAGAATCACCTAAAAATCCATAACGACTGACGGCGGCGGCTTCTTCTCCACTGAAAGTCGGGATAATTAATTGAGTGGCAATAATAAACCAAAACACTCCGCTAAAAATAGCAATTAAACCGTAAGTTTTTTTACCATAAAATATCATTAGCCACATTCCCATCATTATTATATTTAGGGCTAAAACTGCTTTACATCCTAAGATGAACATGATAGAAACAATAAACCAAATAAGTTTATCTAATCTCACGGCTAAAAGGGCAGTAAAAAATAAAGGTAAGGCAATCACTTCAGGGTGAAAGTCAAATAAATTGACGTTAAAGATTAGGGGATATAAAAGATAAATCAGACAAACAGTCTTTGCTTTTGAGTCACTTAAATCGCTTAATTTACTTAATTTCCAAATAGGAAAAATTGTGATCGCACTTACTAAGGATTGAAGAAAAAATAGCCAATAAACAGAGGGAAAAATATAATAGAGAGGGGCAATAAAATAGAGAATCCAAGCAGCATGATCTCCTAAAATATGTAATTCTCGAAAAGAAATATAAGGCGTTTTTCCTTGAGAAATAAGGTAAATACCATTGTCAAAAATACCTAAATCAAAGGCATGGGAATTAAATAAAATATGACGTACACTACTAGCGAGAAAAAAAACTAAAAAACTAATGATAGTATATGTTATTATGTTGTTATATTTATTGATTAAAGTCTTCATTATTTAATTTAAAAATATAATTTAAGTATGAAAAAATAAGCAATGAGTTATCAATATATTTTATTTTATAAACCCTATAATGTTTTGTGTCAATTTACCGATGATAGCCCCCATAAAGACACTAGACAAACTTTAAAAGACTATATTAATATACCTAATATTTATTCTGTGGGCAGACTTGATTTAGACAGCGAAGGATTGCTATTATTAACGGATAATCCCAGCGTTAAACATCGTCTTTGTGAGCCTAGTTTTGCCCATCCTCGCACTTATTGGGTGCAGGTGGAAAATATCCCTACTCCTGAAGCTATCAAAAAATTAGCCCAAGGAGTGGTGATTCAAGGCAAAAAAACCAAAGAGGCGATCGCATCTTTGTTAAAATCTGAACCAGAATTACCCCCTCGCAATCCTCCCATTCGTTATCGCAAAAACATTCCCACCGCTTGGCTAGAGTTAACCTTAACCGAGGGGAGAAACCGTCAAGTAAGAAGGATGACTGCCGCCGTTGGTTATCCCACTCTACGATTAATCAGAGTAAAAATTGGTATTAATCAAAAATTATCTTTAACTTTAGAGGGTTTAAATGTCGGTGAATGGAGAGAATTAACTTCTTTAGAAATCCAAATTTTAAACGGTATTTAATTCATAGTTTATACTTAATATAGCAATCAGGACTGCTATATTTGATAATTGATAGTTATTAATTCTTAATTTTCATGATCATCTCACAACTAAAATAAGCTCAATATATTTCTAATGGCTAAAATAATTACCGTCACGATAAAGATTCTTCTTAACCATAAATTGCTGATTTTAATCGCAAATTTTGCCCCTAATATTGCTCCAAAAAACATCGTTATTCCCAAAATAATTCCCAAGGGATAATCCACTAATCCTTGACTCATAAAAATAGCCGTTGCAATTAGAGAAGAAAAAATATTTAAAACTTTCGTAATTGCTACCGCTTCTAAAAATGTCATGTTTAAACAGCCAATAAAAATGGCTGTTAAAGTCGTGACATATCCTCCGCTAAAAAATCCGCCATAAATACCTAGTAAAAAAGTAAGAAGATAACCAATTTTTTTCTCTAAAGGCGATGATTCTTCCTGTTTTTCTACCCCTTTATTTCGGTTAATTATTGAGAAAATTAAAACGGCTATCATGAAAATAGAAATCAGTAAAGGCATAGTCTCGCTAGGAATTACTAATACTAATAATGCTCCTATAATTGAACCCATAACTGTTAAAATTGACAGTAAGGGTATATCTTGTCTTTGTTTTAAAATATCACCTTTTAAAAAAGGAATTGTCCCCCCAATACTCATAAATATTAGTGCTAACATATTAGTTGCGATCGCATCTTGGGGAGATATGCCAAATTCTAACATTACTGGCACAGTAATTAAAGAATTGCTACCCGTCACCACCCCAATAATGCTGGTGAAGAGGAAAATAAGGACTAAAAAAAATAGTTGAAATGTTGTCAGAATAGTCACAGGATTTCATTAATAAATATTTGTAAATAAAAAGAAAGAAAAATGCGATCGAGCAGTACCACTTTCAGGGATCATAGATTGAATAATATAATTTTCCGAAAATCACACCGTCAAACCTGAAACCTGCCCCTATCCGATATTTTTGCATCGAACTGAGGTTATATTAAAGAAAGGAAGGTAAAAGGAGAAAGAAAATGACAATTACTCCGTTAGAAAAACAAAGATTTACAGAATTACAAGAAAAACTGCGTCATTGTTGGCAAGATAGGGATATTTTGGACGAAGACGACACGGATATATTAGTCATTCCTTCCTTTAGCATAGATCAAAGAGTGGGCAAAAAGTAGCAGGTTTTTTACATTACGAAGAAAGACAATTATTTTCCTTAATTCGGTTAAGAAATCCCCATACTCGGCTGATTTACGTCACCGCACAACCTCTATCGCCAATTATCGTTGACTATTACCTACAACTTCTTCCCAGCATTCCCTTTTCCCATGCCAGAGAAAGATTATTATTATTATTAACCACCTATGATTGTTCATTAAAACCACTGACACAAAAAATACTAGAAAGACCACGTTTAGTAACAAAAATTAAGAATTCTTTACGTCCAAATAAAAGTTATATGGTTTGTTTTAATTCTACTCCCTTAGAACAAGAATTATCGATCAAATTAGACATTCCTTTATTGGCATCCAGTCCAGAATTAAGCTATTGGGGCTCGAAAAGTGGTAGTAGAGAAATTTTTGCTCAATGCAATTTACTTCATCCCGACGGTAGCAAATTAGTATTTACTATTGATGATTTAATCAGAGAAACAGCGGAATTATTGATGCGAAAAACTAATTTAAAGAAAGTAGTATTTAAACTCAATGAAGGCTTTTCAGGAGAGGGTAATGCCGTTTTAGATCTTAGTGGTATATCTGCACTTTTTTCCTCTGATTTATCATTAGTTAAATGTGAAAATTTAATTGCCCAAATTATTCATGAAGCCAAGGTGCAAGGAGAAGGAGAAACATGGCTAACATACTGCGATCGCATCCCTGAATTAGGAGTAATAGTCGAGGAATTTATCGAGGGAAAAGAGAAATATTCACCGAGTGTACAAGGATATATTACCCCTAATGGAAAAGTAGAAATACTATCCACCCATGATCAAATTTTAGGTGGAGAAGAGCAACAAATTTACTTAGGATGTTCATTTCCTGCGGATAGCAGCTATCGTTTACAACTGCAAGAATTAGCCTTAAAAGTAGGAGAAGAATTAGTTAAAAAAGGTGCAATGGAGAGATTTGGAGTTGATTTTTTAGCTGTCAAAAAAAATAATCAATGGCAATTATATGCCATTGAAATAAACCTAAGAAAAGGAGGCACAACTCATCCTTTTATGACCTTAAAATTTTTAACCAATGGCACTTACAATTACCAAGATGGACTATTTTATAGCCCAGAAGAGAAAGCTAAATACTATATAGCCTCCGATAATCTACAAAAACCAAACTATCACGGCTTATTACCTAATGACTTAATGGATATAGTCACCAAACATCTATAATAATATTCAAATGATTTTAGACCAAGAAACCAACAATTACCTAACTACCTAAGTTGGAGATACCTAATAGGTAGCACTATTTAAGTCTTCCCAAGAAATTTCTTGCTTATCCCCCGCAAATTCATTGTCTGGGGTAATAAACAACATACAGTGACATTCTTTGCGCTCTCTCATTGGAACACAAGGGCAATTCCAAAAGGTATCTTTCACCTCCGCTTCTTTATCTTCGTAGTGACGACAAGGACAAAGAGGAGATCCCAATTCTTCTTTATGACGAGCCAACCCTTGTATTACAACAGCCGTTACAGAGGGTTCAGCACAAAAATAAGTTCCCGTACGCTTGGCATATTGTTCGGCAAAATTTTTCATTGCCTCTAATGTTTTTTGATTATTCACTTCTGTCATTACTATTTTTTACCTACTATTTCTCCTTATATTTTACAGTGAACTACCAACACTGATCACAATTTCCTAAATTGTGACTAGATAGAACCTCAGTTCGATGCAAGAATATAGTATAAAGGCAGGTTTCAGGCATCAGGCAGCAGGTTTGGCGGTTTTTTTTCTGAAGATTAAATATTTAATATCCCGAATTGAACATCATAAAATCGATTTAGATATATTTTTTATAAATTCTTGAACCTAATACCTGACACCCGATACCTTTACATCACCTAAAATTTTATACCGAACTCAGGTGATAGAATGTTTATTTTGTTGCTAGAAACTTGTGCTGATCGTAGTAGAAGTATTCATCCCACACCTGTTTGATTTATTTTTTTTGTGGAAAACTAGAAGAATATTGTCAGCACCCATTAACTATGGTTAAAATAGTGAAGTTGTGTAAATAAACAGAATAACTATTATTTTTATTAAAACTTATGGCAGTACCGAAGAAGAAAACCTCTAAATCTAAACGTAATCAACGTCGCGCCCATTGGATCAAAAAAGCTGAATTACAAGCTCAAAAAGCCCTATCTTTGGGTAAATCTGTTTTAACGGGTAAAGCAAACAGCTTTGTTTATTCCACGAAAGAAGAAGAAGAAACCGAGGAATAAGAAGGAGAAATTAAGAATTAAGAATTCAGAAACTCCCCTAACACCCTAATTTCTAAAATCTTTACAATTCGTTAGAAAAAAAAGTTGTCAAATTTGATACTTTTTAGTTATATTAAAAGAGTAAGGATAAATCGTTCATCTGCATTAGTCAGACGGAAGTAAGAAGTAACACCTTCTGAAGGAACGCGCCTCAAATCTAAACTCATCGAAACTTAGAGGAGGCGAATCATGAACGCTAAATTAAATCAGACTACCAATAATATCAGTTCCATCGGTCAACAAGCTCGTTTATTAATGGTTGATAGTCGTCAACGGAAAAGTCATCGTCAGGCTACTATGTTGGAAAGAGTGTCTGAACAAGTCGGACTTCAATAGTAGATAATAACGGGTTTTTGCATGGGAGGATTGCTGAGGTGCGTGCTGCGTAGTAAATTCCTTTGCGATCGCACTTTATTCGCATTTCCTCTCATAATTATTAGACATCTCCATCAATCGGGCTAGAAGCCCGAAATACTGTTCAAAAACTATTATTTTTGGAGAAGTCTATTGTTAAATAATATTAAATAATATAGGAGAAAAGAAAATGATTAGTCAAAAAGCTCTTGAAAATGCACGTCAAGCTCACAGAACAAACTTACTCAAAAGTTTAGAGCATCGTTTAGAAGTTGCGAAAGCAAATGGACAAAATGCCTTAGTTCAACAGCTAGAAGCAGAAAAACGTTATTATACTAAATAGGCACTACTCAAAAAGTGCTGTAAATAGGCGGTTTGAAGATAATTCAATCCCTAATATGGGTTGTGAATAAAAGAATAATATAATGATTGAGTGTCGAAGATTCATTCCTCGACATTTTTTTGTTGTATATATAAAACTTTTATCGATGAAAAATCCATTAGAATTTAAAAGCATATTACTTTCTACTTGTTTTAGTATTTATAGCTTATTTTCGCAGAATTTAATTAGTCAGGCACAAACAAAAGAATTATTAGAAGATAATCATAATCAAGTTTGTATTCAAGATTTAGTGTCTGCCATGGATGACATTATCAAACAACCAGAAAGAAGTAAGGAAAATTGGGGAATTTTAGTAGAAAATATTGAAAATAGTCAGATTTTATATAAGTTAAATGAGGATAAATATTTTATTCCTGCCTCTAATACAAAATTGTTTACAACCGCCGCTTTTTTATTGAAATTAGGGGATGATTTTAAGATAAAGACTCCAGTTTATATAATAAAAAATGGGAAAGAAATAGAAGAATTAATTATTTGGGGAAAGGGCGATCCTAGTTTCCAAAAATCTGACTTAGAAAGTATTGTTAATAAACTAAAAGAATTAAATATTAACTATGTCAATAAAATTACTTTAATCGAAAATAAATTAATGGAATATCCCTTTAATAATAGTTGGGAATTTTCTGATTTATATTTTTATTATGCTGTTCCTGTTAATAGTTTAATTTTAGAAGAAAATACTGTTACTTTAACTTTAACTCCGAATAAAGTCAATGAAGTAGTGGTTTTAAAGTGGGAAGATGAATTAGCAGGAAAACAATGGTTAATTCTTAATGAGGGAATTACTGTTAATGAAAATGAAAAATATACTATTAGTTTAAATCCTACAGGATTGGAAGCAAAGTTAAAAATTCAAGGAAATTTACCTATTGATAATAGAGATGATAATTGGCGGTTATCGATTCCTAATCCTAGTCGATATTTTCAGGATTCTTTGATAGACATTTTGGCTAAAAACCAGATTAAAGTAAGAGAGATAAATATTGTAAATGAAAGGGAAAATTTTAATTTAGATGATGCAGATTTATTATTAGAAATTCAATCACCTAATACTCAAGAGTTAATTACTGTCACTAATCAGGATAGTAATAATTTATATGCAGAAATTTTATTAAATTATTTAGCAACGGACTCTGAGGATAAGTTTACTTCTCAGAAAAAAATCTTGGACACATTGGGTATATCTTCAGAAGGTTATAAATTGAAAGATGGATCAGGTTTATCCCGTCAAAATTTAGTTACTCCTCAAAGTTTAATAACTTTATTAAAGTTAATGGAAAATAGCAATTATGGTGATATTTTTAGAAATTCTCTTAGTTTAGCTGGAGTTAATGGTACTCTGAAAAATCGGTTTGTTAATGAAAATGATCTCAATGGTAATTTGTGGGCAAAAACGGGGACTTTAACGGGGGTTTCTGCTTTATCTGGTTATCTATATGCTAATTATAAGAATAAACTTATTTTTACCATTATTGCCAACAACTCTGTATCTAGCAGTAGAGAATTAAGAGATACTATTGATAATATGGTTAAAATTTTGGCAAGTTCAAATCAATGCCTAGCAATACAATAGACACCCCTAATAATAGACATTTTAAGGACTGAAGCCAATACGGGCATAATATATTATGCCCTTACGAGCTAACGAAAATAATCTCTGGAGATGTCTAAGATTAAAAAATGGCGGGAGGCGGATTTGAACCACCGACCTTCGGGTTATGAGCCCGACGAGCTACCTGACTGCTCTATCCCGCGACGCATATACTATAATAACTCTTTTTTTGAAGAAATGCAACCTCAAATAGAAAATATTTTTAAGTTAAGGGTAGTTTTTGGTATTTTAAATAGAATCCGAGAAGAATGACAAGCGCGATCGCACCTGTACCCAAACCGATATAATTAGGAAGCCAAAAAATGGCGGTTAACTGATTAACTTGTCCTGCGGATAACTGAATATGATATTGTTGATTGGGTAATTTCTCCCATGTAGCAAACTCATTAGTGAGTATTTTTGCCCCAAAAGGAAAGTTAAGTTGAATCTGTAAATCGATTAAGTCTCCCGAAGAAATGATAATATTTCCTTCACTAGAAACTACGCCTAAAGGAGTTAAATCTGCGTTAAAATTAAGGATATTTCTCTCGATCAAAAATAAATTATTTTGATTAATAGACATTTTTGCAGACAGGTCGAAAAGACTATTAGAATCATTATCTACTTGACTTTTCTGAGAATTTTTAGTTAATTCAGGAATAAAAAACTGATTAAATTTTTTGACTAAATCTTGACCATTATTGAAGGGAATACTTACGACTAATTCTTCAGGAGAAATGCGTTTACTTTTACCATGTAATTTAAAAGCACGACGTTCAATACTGTTTAACCAATTACTAGCTTCCTTCTCACTAAAGTTAGTTAATTGTTCCCCTAATTTAATGTGTTGAATCATTGTACCACTGTTGGCTTGAGGAAATTCGATACCGACATCATAGCGTACACAACCAGTTAAACAGATCAACAAAGCCAAGAACACAAATATTTTTTTCATGAAACCTCTGGTAAATAGCAATTAAAATATATTTCCGACAGTTTATTTTATGATCAATTTTACCTGAGTTTGATACAACTATCTTGAGCCGAAGACGTGATTCGATAGAAGATATTAAATTAAATGTTAAAAAGTGTTAAGAAAATGAGGCGAAGGGTGACATCATATCGCAAAATGATCAGCGAAGAGATGTTAAGCCTCTGAACAAAAAATAGTCAGTAAAAATAACCTTAAAAGGTTATACTGATTGGAAGCGGAAAACCCTAGCCAGAAATTGGTCAAGGTTTTTGCTTATGCCAGACCTGCTTAACGGAATTTCTGGTTTAATAAAAAAATAGTATTTAATCAATTATTTGGAGGAATCCATAAATGAGTATTGTCACGAAATCCATCGTGAATGCTGACGCAGAAGCACGTTATTTAAGCCCCGGTGAGTTAGACAGAATCAAAGCATTCGTTACCTCCGGTGAAACCCGTTTACGCATCGCTGAAACCTTAACTGGTGCTCGTGAGCGTATCGTTAAAGAAGCGGGCGATCGCCTCTTCCAAAAACGTCCTGATGTTGTATCTCCCGGCGGAAACGCTTACGGCGAAGAAATGACCGCTACTTGCTTACGTGACATGGACTACTACCTACGTTTAATCTCCTATGGTGTAGTGGCTGGTGATGTCACCCCCATCGAAGAAATCGGTTTAGTGGGTGTAAAAGAAATGTACAAATCTTTGGGTACTGACGTCGGTGCTGTATCTCAAAGTGTGCGTGAAATGAAAGAAGTTGCTACCGCTTTAATGTCTGCTGAAGATGCTTCCGAAGCTGGTACTTACTTCGACTACGTTATCGGTGCTATGCAATAGGATTAGAATTTAATTAATAATTAATTTCGTTCTCTCCTATTTAACCCATAATTTTACACTGCTCAAACAGTAAGCAAAAGTTCATTTAAGTAAACAAAGGAAATAACAATGCAAGACGCAATTACTGCTGTAATCAACTCTTCTGACGTACAAGGTAAATACCTCGACGCTGGTTCTTTAGGCAAACTCAAAACCTACTTCCAAACAGGACAACTCCGTGTTCGTGCCGCTAGTGTAATCAGTGCAAACGCTGCTACGATCGTGAAAGAAGCTGTAGCTAAATCCTTATTATACTCCGACGTAACCCGTCCCGGTGGCAATATGTACACCACCCGTCGTTACGCTGCTTGTATCCGTGACTTAGACTACTATCTCCGTTATGCTACTTATGCAATGTTAGCTGGTGATGCTTCTATCTTAGATGAGCGCGTATTAAACGGTTTAAAAGAAACCTACAACTCTTTAGGTGTACCCATTAGCTCCACCATTCAAGCTATCCAAGCTATGAAAGAAGTTACCGCTAGTTTAGTCGGTGCTGACGCTGGTAAAGAAATGGGTGTTTACTTCGACTACATTTGCTCTGGCTTAAGCTAATTTGACGATCGATTATCCATTAGTCATTTTGTCGCTTAAGGCTTAACTATTAAGGTTAGGAATGTCCAGAGTGAGTGCTAGTTTAATTGAACCTCTTTTTGGCTTTGTTGATTTAGCATTGACTCTTGACTCCTAACCGTGCCATAAATAGATAAGATTTTACAAATAATTTTTTTTAGATATAGTTTAAAGTTTTTAATAACTATTTAAGGAGCATTGCCCCATGAGAATGTTTAAAGTAACTGCTTGTGTACCAAGTCAAACCAGAATCAGAACTCAAAGAGAATTACAAAACACCTATTTTACCAAATTAGTTCCCTACGAAAACTGGTTCAAAGAACAACAAAGAATCCAGAAAATGGGTGGCTCTATTGTTAAAGTTGAATTAGCTACTGGTCGTCCCGGTACTAATACTGGTTTAAAATAAGAATACATAAGGTTGTTTTTCAATCTAATCATGAATGAGGGTGGAAGGTTATTCTACTCTTATTTTTTTGCACTAAAACTAACGATTTAAAATATAAAATAAAAGGTTTATAGGGGTTGAATAAGATTCAACCCCTATTTATAGATTCCCCCATCCATCTTTCGTGCTTCTCTATCTTCGAGCTTAACTCCAAACCCCAAACTCAATCAGATCAACTGTTCTGACACTTCGAGATCAAATAAAGTTTGTAAGGTATGTAAGGCTTTGCGTCTTGCCTCAATATCCTTCTGAGTGCGCAATTGTACCATGGGATCGTGTAAAATTTTGTTGACAATACCTCTGGTTAAGGCTTCGATCACTTCTTGATGTTTTTCCGCAAATTCTGAACCTAATCTCGATAAGGCTTTCTCTAATTCTTGCTCTCGAATCTGCTCAATTTTACTTCTTAAACAACTAATAGTCGGCACTGTTTCGAGGGATTGCCACCACAGTTCAAATGCCTCAATTTCTTCTTCTAAGAGGTTTTCCGCTTCTTTTGCCATTTCTCGACGACTAGCATGGTTTTGGGCAACAACGGCTTTTAAATCATCAACGTTATAGGATTCGATAAAGTCTAATTCGGTGACATCACTGGCAACATTTCTGGGGACGGAAATATCCACTAACATGATGGTATGATTGACTGCGAGGGGAGAAAGGTTGTTTTTGTCGAGAATCGGTTGAGTTGCCCCAGTGCTTGTAAAAACAATATCAGACTCCGATACAATAGTCATCATATCTTGTAATAGGTACAGTTTTAACAGGGCTTGAGGAAACTGTTTTGCCAATTCTTCTGAGCGATGATGAGAGCGATTGACGATCGCAATATTATTTACGCCCTTTGCCAATAAATGTTGTACTAACAAGCGAGACATTTTTCCCGCACCAATAATGGCTATTTTTTGGGAGGATAAATCTTCTATTTTTGTATCCACTAATTCTACTGCTGCCGAACTAATGGACACCGCCCCTGTACCGATATTTGTTTCTGTGCGTACTCTTTTCCCCGCACTAATGGCTTGTTTAAAGAGGCGATCGAGTAGTCTGCTCATCCCATTGTACTTCATGCCTAATTTATGGGTAGTTTTCACCTGTGCCAGAATTTGCCCTTCCCCTAACACTAAACTTTCTAATCCGGCCGCAACACGCATTAAATGACGAATAGTATCTTGATGGAGAAGAATAAATAAATGACGACGCAATTCTAGTATGGGTATATGCCCAATTTCCGCTAAAAACTGGGTAATCTCCTTGACTCCCTGTTCCGTTTCTTTCACCACTGCATAAATTTCTAAACGGTTACAGGTACTGATAATTGCCACTTCCTCTACATGGGGATAAGTTAGTAAATGACGGATAGAGTCCTCTATTTTTGGCTCAGGAATACTTAACTTTTCTCTGATTTCTACGGCGGCGGTTTTATGGGAAAGCCCCAATACTACAATATTCATTGGATAATTCTATTTGATTAAATAATCGGGTTACTATAAAAATGCTTCTTAACAATTCTAAATTATTGTTTATGCTAGGGGTTATTTCTCAATCTGTTTAAATAATCTTTACATATATTTAGACATTCGGTTTTTATTCAACTTCTGCGGTGGAAGGACGAGAATTGTTGATTCGGAATCGACTGACGTTACTTATTATGACAAGATTGCTCCCATTGAAGGACTGACTGCCGGTAACACCTTTAGAATTTATTTAACAAAATATATAATGAGAATAGCAAATATATAAAAAATCGATGTCAATAGAGAAAATTAACAAATGGGACAAAAATCTTCCTCACCGAACCAAAACTCCGAGGATTCCAGTACAATTACCCCTCAAGTCAGCAACTATACAAGCAATTACGAGAATAATCCCAATGATCAATACTTATATCTATTAATTTTAGAAGATAACAAAGAACATAATCTCATTTACTTGGAGGATTCTGCATATCAAATTGGTAGGCGACATAATGCGGATATTATTCTCAGAGATTTGTCTGTGTCTCGGAATCATGCCACGATTATCAAAGAATATAATCAGGAAGATAACCTTTTTTTTTACAAAATAGTTGACGGTAATTTATCAGGTCAAAAAAGTAAAAATGGCTTGATTATTAATCATAATAAATTTGAAGAAAAATATTTAGAACATGGAGATTTAATTATTTTTGGGGATCACTCAAAAGCGAGATTTTTTGTCATTGACAAAAGTTCACAAAATCAAGATTTTTTGAATATGATTAGCTTTGACAGTAAGAGTATTCATGATGAAGATAGTTATGGGAAAAAAACATTAAATAATAGTATTTATAATTTTAAAAATTTAGATTTAGAGCAAGAAGAAATAGACAGTTATATCGCCAAATTAGGTTCTTTTGCAGAATTGAGTCCTTATCCGATTATTGAAATTAATTTACAAGGAAAAATTACCTATTATAATCCCGCCGCCGAATTTTTATTTCCTGAGTTAAAGGATGAAAAAATGAATCATCCTATTTTAGTCAATTTACTTAAAGCAGATCAGAAAATTCATGGGAATCTATTTGTTAGAGAAGTTCACTATCACCAGAAAATTTTTGAACAATATATTCATTATTTACATGAACTAAAAGTTATTAGAATTTATATCTTTGACTTTACTAAAAGAAAACAAATAGAAGTTAAATTAAAAGATAGTGAAGCAAAATATCGAGCAGTAGTTGAGCAAACTTCTGAAGGAATTTTTTTATTCACTGCTGACAATCATCAGGTAATTGAAGCCAATAAATCAGCAACTAAAATACTGGGTTTTTCCCTAGAGGAATTAATCGAGCAAAAAATAGAAAACTTTATAGATAATAATAGTTTTGATTTTACTCATAAACTTAGACTTTTAATGCAAACTAAATCTAGTTTTAGAGAAGAATTAATTTTTAGAGTTAAGGACAACAAATCTGTATATGTGGAACTAAGTATGAGTATTATTAATTATCAGAATAAATTAGTATTTTGCTCTGTATTTAGAGATATTAGCCAAAGAAAGTTATTAGAAGAACAATTAAAGTTTCAAGCATACCATGATAGTTTGACAGGTTTATATAAAAGAAATTATTTTCGAGAATATGCAGGGAAAAAACTGCTAGTGTCTCAAAGAAGCAATAAAAATTTAGCCTTGATTTTTTTTGATGTGGACTATTTTAAACAAATTAACGATACTTATGGTCATGATGTGGGAGATATGTTATTAAAAAACTTTAGTGAAAGAATCAAGTCTTGTTTGAAAAAAAGAGATTGCCTTGCCCGTTGGGGTGGAGATGAATTTGTGGCTTTACTCTCTAATATAAGCTCGATCGAACATTTAATTACAATTATCGAAAGAATTTTAAAGTCTATCCGTAGTCCCTTTGTCTTTGATGAAATAACTATTAACACTTCTACCAGTATCGGAGTGGCAATTTATCCTCATCATGGCAAAACCATTGATTCTCTACTCAAGAAAGCTGATGAAGCCTTGTATCAAACTAAGCGCCATGGGAGAAATGGCTATTCGATCGCCTCAGATATATTTTATTGAAATCTCTATGGCACAAAGAACCATAGTTTAGAGAATGATATTAGTATATTATTAACTCTATTTTTGATTTATAATAATTGAGGAAAAATAAAGCTATATGAAAGTTTCATCTTTCAATAAAAATCTTAATTTGATCGTGGTTCTTTGTTTAATCACGATGATAGGTTTATCAGGATGTCAACAGTTAAATGCTACTTCCAAGGTGGATAATAATACTCAAGAAACAACTACCTCTGAGGTAGAAAATAACAATTCTGAGGATAATCTTTCTTCGACGCAAACCAATGCCAATCAAGCAGAAACGGCCAATCAAGACAACATTAGTTTAAATAATAATAATTCTATGAATTTACCTCGTTTAGAAGGCAATGCAACAGTAGTAATGAAAATTAACGGGCAATCTGTTACCATTGAACTCGATGGCAATAATGCTCCCATTACCGCAGGAAATTTTGTTGATTTAGTGCAACAAGGGGTTTATAATAACTCTATGTTCCATCGTGTCGTTACAGAACCTACTCCTTTTGTAGCACAAGGAGGCGATCCTCAAAGCACTAATCCCAGTATTCCCGCCAGTCGTTTAGGGACTGGCAGTTATACCAATCCTACCACAAAAACTGCTCGTTATATCCCCCTCGAAATTCGCCCTGAGTATAAAGAAGGCACAACTCCTCCTGACATCATTTACAGTAAAACTATCGCCGATTCTCCTCAATTAAAGCATGAATATGGAGTAATTGCCATGGCTCGATCGAATATGCCCGATTCTGCTTCCGCTCAATTCTACTTTACCTTAGCAGATTTACCTTTCCTAGATGGTAGTTATGCCGTTTTTGGTAGAGTTACCGAAGGTATGGATGTGGTTGAAGGAATTAAGCAGGGTGATCGCATCCAGTCGGCTGAAGTTATTTCTGGTGGGGAGAATTTGAAGAAGTAGGGAGTCCGGAGTAGTGCGATTCGTTGGATGCTAATCTTAATTTACCAGAAACCCGACACCTCCTTTTTTCATTCTTCATTTTCCATTTTTAATTCATCCAGAGATGCGATCGTATCTTCAGGGGGAATGGTTTTTTCTTCTTCCTTGTTTGACTCTATTTCAGGAGTTTCTTTTTCTTCTGTAACGGGAGTTTCTTCCTCAGAAGTGAGAGGTGTTTCTATTGCCGATTCAATATTATTGTCTTCCTCAATGGTTTCATTCTCCTCCTCACTGACTTGATTTACTTCATTTTCTTCCTCCGTCATTTCCTCTATTGCCTCTACTGGTTGATCAGTTTCTTCTTTAGAATCAGGGGTTGATTCTTCATTGTTGATAACTTCTTCTTTTTCCTCCGTATCAACAGAAGTGGGATTAGTTTCTGCGGTTTCTTTCTTTTCTTCGTTAGTAGTTTCTGTTATATCTAATTTTGCGATCGCCTCCTCAACTTCCACGGCGGTAGTTTCAGGATCAACATCTTCCTCTATATCGTCAATTTCGTCTAAGAGAGATTCTGGTAACTCATCATTGATGGGGGTTTTTTCAGGAGATTTGCGGAAAATATTCCTAATTCTTTCCCATAAACTAATTTTTGCCTTATTTTCTTTATTTATATCTTCTAGTGTCTCTGGAGTCGATTCTGTCACCGTTGGCATCGTTTTTTCTTCCTCAATCTCTACTTGCAACTCATTTTCTGATGTATCTTCTATCAGATTATCCTCTGAGTTATCGGAAATGTCCTGTTGCTTATCCTCATCAATAGATTTTTCTTTTTCTGATTCCTCTAACTTTTCTTCGATTTCTTCCTCGACTTCGACAGAAGTTTGAAATTCTTCTATATTTGTTTGATTTTCAGTAGTCTCGACAGTGACTTCTTTTTTCTCAGTCTTACCCGTCTGTTGAGTTTTTGTTTCTAGGGGGGGAGTAGCTTTTTTCTTCCCTAATTGAGATAACTTTGTCAAAGATTGAGCAATAAAACTTAATACCGAAAACCCTTCCAAAACTTGATTTGACTCAGCTTGGGCGGTAATTGTCGATCTTAACTGTATATTTTCCCAAATAAATGCGATCGCAACTGCAACTCCTGCGGTTTGCCCTAACAATACAGCCCCAGTAATTCTACCAGCGCAAATCCACAAAACAAGGGTATAAAACAACCCCAAGCCACTCCAGAGGAAATCATCTTGCCGATGTATTTTAGGACGTATAAAAGCATTAAGATACAGGGATAAACTGGTTATTGCCACAAGAATTGCCAGAAAATAAGCTAACATCGCTTCTTCACCTTTTACTGATTAATGTCTGTGAATATTATAAGCTATTAGTTCCATTAGGAATTAGGAATATTAGCTTAATTGGTGAGAAGCCCCACACATTGATTTTTAATCCTAACTTATCAATTTTAATTGATATTTTCTAGGAAATAATCGACAGTTTTGGAGTGTTTTCCTCCCCCTCTCCCTCTCTCCCCTTCTCGTCTTCATCATTTTTTCTTATATCGAACTCAGGTAACTTTGAAAAAACCCTGTCACCAAAGCACTTTTTCAGCAAAGCCTAGTTTAGTTTTATTGAGCAGTGGTAGAGCCTAAACCTGCTAACCATCCTGTCGTCCAAGCATTTTGAAAATTGAATCCTCCTGTGACTCCATCAATATCCAAAACCTCCCCAGCAAAATATAAATTGGGGCATATTTTACTCATCATTGTTTTAAAATCTATCTCCTTTAAGGTAACTCCTCCACAAGTAACAAATTCCTCTTTAAATACTCCTTTTCCTTGAATTTGATATACTCCTCTTATTAATTCTTCTATTAACTTATCAGTCTCTTTTTTTGTGATTTCAGCCCAAATTTTATCCCGATTTGTTAAACTATAATTTACTAAACTTTGCCATAGTCTCTTTGGTAAATTAAAGCCATGATAATTAATAACTTTTTGTTTAGCTACAGTATTTTTACAACTAATTAACTCTTCCTTAACTGATTTATAATCTCTCTGAGGAAGCCAATTAATAATCAATGGTACATTATATTTATGATCATGTAAGATCCTTGCCCCCCATGCCGATAATTTTAAGGTAACAGGTCCACTGATGCCCCAATGAGTAACCAATAAATTACCACTTTGTTCTAATTTTTTTCCCTTTTGTAAAAGTAATTTTAAATTAACATTTTCACAAGTAATTCCTGCTAAATCTGATAATCTTTGATCTTTTATTTTGAATGTAAATAAAGAAGGAATGGGAGGTTGTATGGTATGCCCTAATTTTTTCGCCCATTGATGACCATTAGGATTACTTCCCGTGGCAATTAAAACTTTTTGGGCTTCGATAACTTCCCCTGATTTAAGAGTAATATTAAAACCTAATTCTGATTTATCAATATCCTTAACAGGAGTTTGAGTATAAATTTTTACTCCCAATTGAGTAGCGGTGTTTATTAAACAGTCAATAATTGTCTGAGAGTTATCGGTTACAGGAAACATACGCCCATCGGCTTCGGTTTTTAACTTAACTCCCCGTTTCTCAAACCAGTTAATGGTATCTTGGGGTTGAAAACGAGAAAAAGCACCTCTTAATTCTTTGCCACCACGAGGGTAATTGCTGACTAATTCTGAAGAGTTAAAACAGTGATGGGTGACATTACATCGGCCTCCCCCTGAAATTTTGACTTTAGTTAGGGGTTGTTTTCCTGCTTCAAGAATAGTTACTGTTAGATGAGGGGAAGCCGAGATGCAACTTATCGCACCGAAAAATCCGGCCGCACCTCCTCCAATGACTACTATTTGAGATTTTTTGATCATTGTATTATCTATGTTAGTTTAATGAAAATAATTAAACAGGATAACCTAGTTTGCACTTAAGTTGCCATAATGAATTCTAAATTCTTAATTATTCATTCTTAATCTAAAATAGGATTGATCATAAAAAATAGCCATAAAAGCAAGACGATGCAAACTATTGATAAACCTCAAAGGGATTTAGAGAATAGCTTATTTGATACGACTATTCATAGACGCAAAACCCGCCCCGTCAAAGTTGGTAATGTCACCGTTGGCGGTAATTATCCCGTAGTGGTACAATCCATGATTAATGAAGATACCCTCGATGTAGATGCTTCCGTTGCCGCTATTCGCCGTTTACATGAGATTGGTTGCGAAATTGTGCGAGTAACAGTGCCAAGTCTTGCCCACGCTAAAGCAGTAGGAGAAATTAAGGCGAAACTAGAGCAGATTTATCAACCGGTGCCTTTAGTGGCAGATGTACACCATAATGGGATGAAAATCGCCTTAGAAGTGGCTAAACACGTTGATAAAGTTCGTATTAACCCCGGTTTGTATGTCTTTGAAAAACCAAGTAGCGATCGCATCTCCTATTCTGAAGAAGAATTTGCCCAAATTGGCGAAAAAATCAAGGAAACCTTAGAACCTTTAGTAATTTCCTTAAGAGATCAAGGAAAAGCTATGCGTATTGGCGTTAATCATGGTTCTTTATCTGAGAGAATGTTATTCACTTATGGAGACACTCCCGAAGGGATGGTAGAATCTGCTCTTGAATTTATCAAAATTTGTGAGTCATTAAATTTCCGTAACTTGATTATCTCCATGAAAGCCTCCCGTGTGCCAGTCATGTTAGCCGCTTATCGTCTCATGGCAAAACGCATGGATGATTTAGGCATGGATTACCCCTTACATTTAGGCGTTACCGAAGCAGGGGACGGGGAATATGGTAGAATCAAATCCACTGCTGGAATTGGTACTTTATTAGCAGAAGGCATCGGCGATACTATCCGAGTTTCTTTGACTGAAGCACCAGAAAAAGAAATTCCCGTTTGTTACAGTATCTTACAGGCTTTAGGCTTACGCAAAACAATGGTGGAGTATGTAGCCTGTCCTTCTTGCGGTCGTACTTTATTTAATTTAGAAGAAGTATTGCATCAAGTCAGGGAAGCCACGAAACATTTAACAGGATTAGATATAGCTGTAATGGGCTGTATTGTCAATGGTCCGGGAGAAATGGCGGATGCGGATTATGGCTATGTGGGCAAACAACCGGGTTATATTTCCTTGTATCGTGGCAGGGAGGAAATTAAAAAAGTACCTGAAACAGAGGGAGTAAAGGAGTTAATCAATTTAATTAAAGCAGACGGGAAATGGGTTGAACCATAAATTACCAGAGTTCGGAGTTCTTCTTCATTATACACTGTTACCTGTTACCTATTTCTTAATTTTACCAGATAACTTAGAGAAACAAACTCACTTATGACAACTAACCAAAACATCAATAAATATAGCGATGAACAAATTGCCGCATGGTTAAGGGGTTTACTCACTGTAGCCTATGCTGATGGTCATTTTGATGTGGAAGAACAAGAATTTATTGCTAGTTTAACTCAAGATGAGTTAGCACCTAATACTAATTTGGGAGATTTAGAACCTATTTCTCCCCAAGATTTAGCACAGGCTTTAGGAGATGATCCTGATACTAAAGAGAATTTCCTTCGTACTGCTGTGATGATGGCGATCGCCAATGGAGTGTATAGTCAATCGGAAGCGGATGCAGTTCACGGTTTTCAAAAGGCTTTGGGTTTAGATATTGAGGCGTTAAAATCCTTAGAGGCAACTTTATGGAATCCAGAGAAAGGGGAGACAAATCAAGAAGAAAGTCAATCTCCAGACTTGCTAAAACCAGTGAAAAACTGGTTAGATGATATGGATGTAAAAGATCCTCGATTAGCCCGTTTTGTCTGTAAAATGGTGCCTTCTCAATGCCCTTTTGAGCGGGATATTGTTTTATTTGGCAAAAAAATTGTCCATATTCCCCCCATGTGTAAGTTAAATCCATTGTATGAGCAATTGGTAGGCTTAAGATTTCGCTCTCTTTCCTACCTTGCGGATGAATGTCAAGAGGATGTTACCCCTTATATTTAACCTCAGTTCGATATAAGAAAAATCTTTTAGACGAGAAGGGGAGAGGGGGAGGAAAATGCGCCAAAATTGTCGATTATTTCCTAGAAAATATTAATTGTAGCAATTTCTACCCTTATGAGGTACACTCAAATCTTTATAATCGGGACGACTCTAATTTAATTTTGTACCTCGTAATCATGAAAAACGCTATAAAATTGATAAATTAGGATTAAAAATCAATTTATCTAGTTTTTTTCTCAATACCTATCAAGTTTAACTCCGAACTCCGAACTCTACTCCTTCTAGTCTCTAATTTGCACGGGCATAATTAAATAAGTCATCTGTAAACCACTCAGAGGGGTTGCAATAACTGGTTGAGTTGCACCATTTAATTGAAATTTGATTTCATTGGCGGATAACGCTTTTAAACCATCCATTAAATAACGAATGTTGAAGCCTATTTCAAAGTTTTCGCCACTAATTTCGGCGTTGATGGATTCTTTAGCGTTACCTAATTCCTTTGCTTCTACGGACAATGTTACTTTTTCATTATCCGAATCTAAGTTAAATTTAACAAGATTATTCTTTTGATCACTTAACACTGATACCCTCTCTAAACTCTCAATCATGCGTTTGCGATCGACAATCATGGTACGCTCAAAATGATTAGGAATCAACTGATTATAATTAGGATAAGCACCATCTAACTTACGACTGGTGAGGTTTTGTTGTCCTAATTCAAATACGACTTGCGTTTCATCCACATATAAAGCAATGAATTCCCCTTCTTTTGCCATAGAGAGGATTTTTTCCAATTCCCTTAAAGCGCGGGCGGGAATGGTAATGGTGAAATTTTGTTCTTCAGTTACGGGGAGTTTTTCGGTTATTTCTCCCTCCTCTGTATCTTCTGTATCTTCTTCCACCGCACTGGTTTTAACCACTGCTAAACGATGCCCGTCAGTAGCGGCAAATTCAAGACTTTCAAGGTTACGGGTTAAATGTACCCCTGTTAATATCTGTTTGCTTTCATCACTACTGGCGGCAAATAATGAGCCTTTTAAACCTTCATTTAAGGCGGTTACGGGTAATAAAAAGGCTTTTTCTCTCTCTACTTCTGGTAATTCGGGATATTCTTCCCCTTTAACCCCTCTTAATTGGAATTTGCCTGAAAGGGAGTTAATACTAACAAGGGGATTCTCGTCTATTTCATCCTCTTCATAGGAAATAGTTACTTCTCCTTCCGGTAAACGAGCGATAATATCATTTAATAATTTTGCTGGTAAAGTGATAACTCCTTCTTCTTCTACTTCAGCAGAGAAACAACTGCGCATCCCTAAACTTAAATCAAAGCCTGTGAGGGTGACTTGATTTTTGCTTTGATTAGCCACTAATAACACATTGGCTAAAATGGGATGAGTCGGGCGACTTGGTACAGCCCGACTAACTAATGCTAAATTATTTTTGAGATCAACTTGAGAGCAGACGATTTTCACGGTTTTTAATGAGTCTTTTATTTTTGACACAGTCCTTTAAAATACTATATATCCTCTTTTTTGTCAAACTCATATTTTGAGATTAATTGATAGTTTGAGACGTCGGGGAGTTGAGCCAACGGTGATTAATAATACCCTTGCCGAAATTAGTGATTGATATTTGTAATGTTTTGCAATTTTTCTTTAAGTAATGGCAAATTAATCGGTTTACTCATATAATCATCCATTCCTGCATCTAAACACGAAGTGCGATCGCCCTCTAGGGCATTGGCAGTAACGGCGATGATATAGGGTTGTCTTTCTTGGGGGAGATTTTCCCTTATCCATGAAGTGGTAGCAATTCCATCCATTTCTGGCATTTGCATATCCATCAAGATTAACTGATAATCTTTTTCTGACAAAATTTTAATCGCCTCTAAACCATTATTGGCAATATCTGCTTGATAGCCTAATTTTTTGAGGGTTAGTGACATCACTTTTTGATTAACCAGATTATCTTCCACTATCAGAATTTTGAGAGAAGAAAGGGAAGGGGAAATAGTGACAGGAAGATGAGAAGAAATAGGGGGTGTGTTTGGGTTGTTATCCACAGCTAAAACTAGGGTAAAATAAAAACGAGAACCAAAATTTTCTTTACTTTCTAACCAAATTTTTCCTCCCATTATTTCCACTAAACCTTTACTTATGACTAATCCTAAACCAGTGCCACCATATTTGCGACTAATAGAGGCATCTAATTGGGAAAATGGTTGAAAGAGTTGCGATCGCATCTTTTCAGGAATACCAATACCAGTATCTTCCACAAGGAATAAAAGCTGATAAGCGAGGGATTTATTTTCAAGGGAAATTTTTTCCCCCATAACAACAATTTTAACTCCCCCTTCATGGGTAAATTTTAAAGCATTAGATGTCAGATTCAGGAGAATTTGCCTTAAACGAATAATATCCCCGAAAAAATAATCAGGAATATAATCATCAACATGATAAGTAAATTGTAGATTCTTTTCTTTAGCTTGAAATTGCAATAAATCGATTATGCCTTGAAGGCAATCTCTGAGGGAAAAAGATTTGATTTCTAGCTGTAATTTATCAGACTCAATTTTAGAGAAATTGAGAATATCATTAATAATTGCCAGTAAACTTTCTCCCCCTTGTCGAATGGTGTTGAGAAATTCTTGTTGAGTAGAATTTAATGGAGTATCTTGAAGTAAATTAACCATCCCTAGAATACCATTCATGGGAGTGCGAATTTCGTGACTAATCATAGCTAGAAACTGACTTTTCGCAATATTGGCGGTTTCTGCTTCTTGTTTTGCTTTCGTTAATAATTGATTCCGTCGTTTAAACTCGAATAAGAGATAAACACTCCATGCTAATAACACAGATAAGATTAAACCTATAATTAACACGATTTGAGGAAGAATCGATCGATATTTTCTCAGAAAAGAAGCATTAGGAATAATTTTGATTTGCCAGTTAATGCCTCGATACTGTAAATCCGTGGATTGTAGCCATTTTAGATTGTCTTTTGGAGGTGCATAAGTGCTACTATAAATTAACTGAGAATCTTGATAAATGAAAACTTGATAACCTTTCCATACCTCTTGACGAAAAATATGATAGAGGAAGCTATTTAATTTAAAAACCGTAGTGATAAAACCATTAAAGCGAGGAGGTTGATTTTCTCCTTCATCAATCAAAAGGGGAGTATAAACAATAAAGCCTTTAGCTCCTTGAATTAAATCAACTACAGGACTAATATAAGTTTCGCCCTTAATAATAGCAGTTTCGATCGCACTTTTTCGTTTACCCTCAAACTTGATATAGAGATTTTTAACATCCTCATTCCCTTTTTCTGGCACTAACCAAGTGATATAATAGTCGGAATTAACCCATTGAATCGACTGATAACCAGTATAATCTTGCATATATTGAAGGGCATCTTTTTCCCATTTTAATTGGGGTGTGCCTTTTTCTATTTCCCACCGTTGTTGCATTCTTTCCAACGCTAAAATTCTGTTATTTAACTCCGTTTCTGTTTTTTGCCGTAGAGAAACTAGCTGGGTTTGCACTAAATTTTCCACCTGTTGATGATTATATTCTACCAACACACGAAAAGTAATGATACTAACAATCGTCATTACCCATCCTATGGATATAGATATAATTGTTTGAGATTTACGACCTAAGATGTTAGGCATTTTCTTTGATACTATACTTAGTGAGGGAATAAAAGATAGAAAAATTTAGACTTCAGAATTTTGCATGACTACTCTATTGCTCTCAAACTCATAATTAATAACCTTCTTTGTTGATTAATAGTCCAATCCTATCGGATGTTTTTTATTTGTCTAAATTCATACTTCGATTTTAGATAAGTTAAGTCGGTAAGTGGGCTTAATAATATTAAGCCCCTACATTACTTATTACATCTCTTATTCCTAATGACGCTAACTCCTAATAAGTGGGAGTAGAAGGATCAACTTCTTGACTCCAAGCCAAAATACCCCCCTTAACATTAATTCCCTCGATACCTGCTTCCTTGAGGATTTGTAATGCTTTACTGGAGCGTCCTCCCATCTTACAATGAGCAATCAGACGATGACCACTAACATCCACTAATTCTCTAATTTTTTGCACTCCCTCACCGCTTTCAATGTCCGACAAAGGAATTAAAACAGATCCCGGAATACGAGCGATTTCGTGTTCATTGGGATTGCGAACATCAATTAAAACATAGTCATGGGGATGAGAGTCTAATAAGAATTTTAACTCTTGAACTGTAATTTCTTCGAGTTCTTGTTGAGCTTTTTGTGACTCGGCTTGGGCTTGAGGAATACCACAAAACTCCTCATAATCAACTAATTTTTCAATGACAGGGCGTATGGGATTAGGACGTAATTTCAACTCCCTAAATTTCATATCCCAAGCATTAAACAACAGTAATCGACCATTAAGGGTATTATCCGCCCCTAAAATAATTTTAATGGCTTCTGTCGCCTGAATTGTACCAATGATACCGGGGAGAACTCCTAAAACTCCTCCTTCTGCACAAGAAGGTACCATCCCTGGTGGTGGAGGTTCGGGATATAAGTCACGATAGTTCGGTCCTCCTTCATAGTTAAATACCGTTGCTTGTCCTTCAAAACGGAAAATTGAACCGTAAACATTGGGTTTATTTAATAATACACAAGCATCATTAACGAGATAACGGGTAGGAAAATTATCCGTCCCATCAATAACAATGTCATAAGGTTCTAGGATAGAAAGTGCATTTTCTGAACTCAAACGAGTTTCATATAAATCCACTTGACAAGAAGGATTTATTTCTAAAATACGATGTTTTGCTGATTCAATCTTGGGTTTTCCAATCCATGAAGTACCATGAATAATTTGTCTTTGAAGGTTGGAAGCGTCCACCACATCGAAATCCACAATCCCGATTCTACCAATACCAGAGGCGGCTAAGTAAAGAATTAGGGGTGAACCTAATCCCCCTGTACCAACACAGAGTACACTAGCGGCTTTCAGACGTTTTTGCCCTTCTAAACCCACTTCAGGCAAAATAATATGTCGGGCATACCGTTCATACTCTTCTTTATTCAGTTCTATGGCTTCTAAATTCGGATTAAGCATTATTTTGTTTAATTTTCAGAAAATCGATTCTGCCTTATATTCTGTAAATCACTATTTTAGCTTAAGTTAAGTGTCAAATTAACCTCAGTATCTTTAAATTTTAAGGTTCTTCATGAGTTAGTATGCTAAAGAGAGAGTTTCAAAGAGGTAGATAGAGTACAATTCCTTTCCATTCGGCTTGTTCACTACAATCTATCAGTAAGAGTAGTTCATCAATTGCTTGGCGAGTTGATATTCGATCATTAACGACAAATAATCCTGCCATTTCTTCCCCCCGAATTAATTTTTGATAAGCAAAATCAGGCATAGTAGCACGATCATGTGTTAAGAGAATTCGTCCATGATTTGTTGCCCAATCTAAGATTAGGGGATCTTTTTCTCCTTGAAGATTAACATCTTGAACTCTAATTAAATCCAGATTCGGTTGTTGTAGAAACAAACCTCTGACAATATCACCATTAAAATTTTCATCACTTAATAATTTCAACATGACTTTTGCTATGGTTTTCTTTGAGATAGCAAACGAGAACGAATCAGATTGGTATCTGGTTGAATATCTCCTAAACGTTTCTGAACAGATTCCGCTAATTGCTCACGCTCACTTAAATATGCTTCCACAGCAGTGCGATGTCGAAGATAATAACCAATGCTGGTGTAAACATCTGACAGTGAAAGAGTTGAATATCGATTAACAATGGACTCAGGAGATGCACCATCAATAAAGGCTCGAATTACAATTTCTAACAAAACTCTAGAGTTTCCAACTCGAATCGCTCCGGTTTTATCTTTGTTAAGGGGAGGAGCTTCACTTTCTAAAACAAGACTCATTAATTATTTTTTAATCTTTGAATATGGCTATTTTAACTTATATTCTAAGTTTTTTAGCATTTTTTAATAAATAAAAAAGATTTGGAGATTTTCCAGTATCTTTTTTAATTCTTCCCGTTGAATTACTTAACTCCGAACTCCGAACTCATCTCAAGTTAACCTCTACCTAACCTCATTCTGAGAAAAAATAATTATCCTGAGAATATTAAACAGAATTAAATTAGATTGAGGTAATCATGAAACATCATACCAAAATTGTGGCAACCATTGGACCTGCTAGTAATTCTCCTGACATCATTAAACAGATGGTAAAGGCGGGAATGACGGTGGCTAGGTTAAATTTTTCCCATGGCAGTTATGAAGATCATGCGAACATGGTATCTTTATTAAGGACGGTGTCGGAAGAATTAGATACTCCTATTACTTTACTGCAAGATTTACAAGGACCAAAAATCAGGGTGGGGAATTTATCTTCAGGAGAAATAGAGCTAAAACCGGGGGATAGATTAACTCTTATGCCCGAAAATTTTGAAGGTATGGAGGAAAATGCTATTACCATTGATTATCCTCATTTAGCGGATGAAGCGGAAATTGGTACACAAGTTCTTCTTGACGATGGTTTATTAGAGTTTAAAATAGTTGCGATCGAAAAACCTGCGGTGATTTGTGAAGTGGTAGAAGGGGGGATTCTCAAAAGTCGTAAAGGGGTTAATTTACCTAGTCTCAATCTCCGCTTACCTTCTCTGACGGAAAAAGATAAAAAAGATTTAGAATTTGGTTTATCTCAAGAAGTTGATTGGGTTTCTCTCAGTTTTGTGCGTAAAGCGGAAGATATTATCGCTTTAAAACAATTTTTAGCACAACATAACGCCGCCGATACTCCTGTTATTGCCAAGATTGAAAAACCTCAAGCCATTGATAACCTTGAAGAAATTATAGACCAATGTGATGGCATTATGGTTGCTAGAGGCGATTTAGGGGTAGAAATGAGTCCTGAAAAAGTGCCTTTGTTGCAAAAACGGATTATTTCTTTATGTAATAAACAAGTTAAACCTGTTATTACCGCAACGCAAATGTTAGATAGTATGATACGCAACTCTCGTCCCACCCGTGCGGAGGCTAGTGATGTGGCGAATGCGATTATGGATGGCACGGATGCGGTTATGTTATCAGGGGAATCGGCTGTGGGTTTATATCCCGTGAAGGCGGTGCAGATGATGGCGAAAATAGCTATGACTGTTGAACCGAATATCAATTTTACCAACAATCCTCCCTCTTTAAACGATGAAACCCATGCCTTAAGTGAGGCGTTGAATGCCATTGATAAAACTTTATCTCTCAAGTTTATTGTGGCTTATACTAAGAGTGGTTATAGTGCGATGATCGCTGCTGGAGAACGTTCTAAAACTCCTGTGTTAGCTTTAACGGTAGAAGAAAAAGTTTATCACCGTCTTAATCTTATTTGGGGTTTAAAACCTATTTTAATTGATCAAGAACCCCGTGACTTTGAAGATTTAGTTCATCAGGTGGAAACCGTTATCAAAACTCATAATTTAGGGCAAAGAGGCGATCGCATCTTAATTATGGCGGGTATTCCCACTGGTATTAGTAAGGGGACTAATTTTTTGAAAATCCATGTTATCGATTAAGAATTAAGAATTAAGAATTAAGAATTTGGTTCTTTTACAGTAATATTTTCAATATTAATTACTAATTCCTTTTAATTAACTTAAAGTTACGGTGCGATCGCACCTTCAATACTAGCAATATAAGCACCTATTTCATTGGCTTGATTGACGATTTCTATGGGCTTTAAACCTCGTAAATATCCGTTGAGAATAACGGCGGAAACAGCGTCTCCTGCCCCAACAGAATCAGCATTTTGATTAGGTTTAGCTTTAACTATTTTCCCACTGTATTCCCCTGTTTTATCAATCCATTTTGTGCCTTTTTCTCCTTGAGTTAAAATTACTAATTCTAAGTTAAAATCATCCAACCAAGTTTGAATATTCTCACCAAAATTTAGCTCATTAATTAAATATTCTGCTTCTGATAAGTTTATTTTTAAGATGTTAGTATGATGAATACTTTGTAAAATAATTTCTGGATTAACTATCGGTTTACGCAGGTTTAAATCTAAGAATTTTATCCCTTTAAATTTATTGATAAAAGCGTTAATTGTTGCTCTAGTAATTCCATTTCTTTGGGCTAAAGTACCGAAATATAAGGCTTGATAATTGTCTAAATTATCGATTAAATTTTTATCTAAAACAATGTAATCCCAAGCAACATTTTCTTTGATTTCGTAGTTGGGTTCGCCATTTTTATTCAATTTGACTATTACTTTTCCTGTTTCTTTTTCTTCATCCCACTGTAAATAATCACAATTAACTCCTCTTATTTGCAAATTTTTAGCTATGTCTGTTCCTAAAATATCCCCACCGATTTTGGTTAATAAAGTTACTTTATTTCCTAATTGGACATAATTAATACTAAAATTTACAGGCGCACCGCCTAATACTTTTTTTGTGGGTAAAAAGTCAAACAGTGCCTCACCAATTGCTAATATATTATTCATGATCCTCAACTCCAATGTTTTCTATTTCGATAGATGATAGTCAACATCTTACAAACTGCATCAAAATCGGAATGTCTTGGAATTTATAATTGAAACAATCAAAGCTAGTAGAGAAGAAATACAAACACCATCTTGAGGAGAAACAAGGGATAAAACTATAAAACTATTGAAAACACTTAAGATGCGATCGCCCTTTATTGATTTAATTATCACAGATAATAGTCTAATCTAGGGCATATATGTCTATATTTACTTAAAATTTTCCTTCCCCGCAGAAATTTCCCCCCTGCGTGGCAGGGAAGAATGTCCGCACGCTGATTTGAGGAGCTTCTTTTTTTTGTCAAATTCAGCGCGGGACATCTTTCGACATTTAAGCTAAAATTAGTCGAGATCGGGCATTGCTAATACGGGTTCAGTTTCTCTTTCGATACCTTTTTCAAAACCACCAGCGGCCGCTCTTGCCCTTCCAGCGTGCCATAAGTGACCAACTAAGAAGAAGAAACCTAACACAAAGTGAGAGGTAGCTAACCATGCTCGGGGAGATACATAGTTGAAAGAGTTAACGTCAGTGATAACACCACCTACAGAGTTCAAAGAACCTAAAGGAGCGTGAGTCATGTATTCAGCCGCACGACGCACCTGCCAAGGTTGAATATCATTTCTGATTTTGTCTAAGTCCAAACCGTTAGGACCACGGAGAGGCTCTAACCAAGGACCTCTGAAGTCCCAGAAACGCATGGTTTCACCACCGAAGATGATTTCACCAGTAGGAGAACGCATTAAATATTTACCTAAACCAGTAGGACCTTGAGCAGAACCGACGTTCGCTCCTAATCTTTGGTCACGAACTAAGTAGGTTAATGCTTGAGCTTGAGAAGCCTCAGCACCAGTAGGACCAAAAAATTCACTGGGGTAAGCGGTGTTGTTGTACCAAACCATAACAGAAGCAATGAAGCCCATTAAGGATAAAGCACCTAAGCTATAGGAAAGATATGCTTCACCAGACCAGATGAAAGCACGACGTACCCAACCGAAAGGCTTAGTTAAAATGTGCCAGATACCACCAGAGATACAGATTAAGCCAACCCAGATATGACCACCGATGATGTCTTCCATGTTGTTAACACTGATAAACCAACCTTCACCACCGAAAGGAGCTTTGATTAAGTAACCAAAGATGATGGCAGGATTTAAGGTAGGATTGGTGATAACACGAACATCACCACCACCGGGAGCCCATGTATCATATACACCGCCAAAAAACATGGATTTAAACACTAACAAGAAAGCACCGATACCTAAGAGAATCAAGTGATAACCAATGATATTAGTCATTTGGTTTTTATCTTTCCAGTCATAGCCAAAGAAGCTAGAATATTCCTCTAAAGTTTCAGGACCTCTTAAAGCGTGATATAAACCACCAACCCCTAAAACAGCAGAAGAAATTAAGTGAAGTACACCAGCAACAAAGAAGGGAAAAGTATCCACAACTTCACCACCAGGACCTACACCCCAGCCTAAAGTAGCAATGTGAGGTAATAGGATTAATCCCTGTTCATACATGGGTTTTTCAGGGATGAAGTGAGCAGTTTCAAACAAGGTCATTGCACCTGCCCAGAAAACAATTAAACCTGCGTGAGCGACATGAGCACCTAACAGTTTACCAGATAAGTTGATCAGTCTAGCGTTACCAGACCACCATGCAAAACCGGTGGACTCTAAGTCACGACCGCCAATGGGATTAGAGAGCGTTACCACGTGGAAGTACCTCCTCTGGGAATACAAATTTTTCGTGGGGTTGATCTTGGGGCGCCATCCATGCGCGCAACCCTTCGTTTAATAAAATATTTTTGGTATAGAAAGTTTCAAATTCAGGATCTTCTGCCGCTCTTAACTCCTGAGATACGAAGTCATAAGCACGAAGGTTAAAGCCTAAACCAACAACTCCGATCGCACTCATCCATAATCCAGTTACGGGAACGAATAACATGAAGAAGTGCAACCAACGTTTGTTAGAGAAAGCAATCCCGAAGATTTGGGACCAGAAACGGTTAGCAGTCACCATAGAATAGGTTTCTTCTGCCTGAGTAGGTTCAAAAGCACGGAAAGTGTTTGCCTGTTCACCGTCTTGGAATAAGGTATTTTCTACTGTTGCACCGTGAATAGCGCAAAGTAAAGCTCCTCCTAACACCCCTGCAACTCCCATCATGTGGAAAGGATTAAGAGTCCAGTTGTGGAATCCTTGGAAAAATAAGATGAAACGGAAGATCCCCGCAACACCGAAGCTAGGCGCAAAGAACCAGCTAGATTGTCCTAAAGGATACATCAAGAAGACGCTTACAAATACAGCGATAGGTGCAGAGAATGCGATGGCATTGTAAGGACGAATACCGACAAGACGAGCAATTTCAAACTGACGTAACATGAAGCCAATTAAACCGAAAGCTCCGTGTAATGCTACGAAAGGCCATAAACCGCCGATCTGACACCAACGAGTGAAATCTCCTTGAGCTTCAGGACCCCATAAAAATAGTAAGGAGTGGCCAAAAACATCCGCCGGAGAAGAAACAGCAACGGTTAAGAAGTTAGCACCTTCTAAATAAGAACTAGCTAAACCGTGAGTGTACCAAGAAGTAACAAAGGTAGTACCAGTTAACCAACCACCCAAAGCTAAGTAAGCACAAGGGAAAAGAAGGATACCAGACCAACCAACGAATACAAAGCGGTCTCTTTTGAGCCAGTCATCAAGGACATCAAACCATCCTCTTTCCGGCACACGTCCGACTGCAATGGTCATAATCTTTCTTTTTTTAACTTGTCAAGTTTTACTTTAAAATTGTCTCTGTTTATATTATTAGAGACGAGATTGCTACTCAGCAATAATACTGAACTGCAATTAACTTTTCTTAATATAGCATGAGTCAGAGTTATTATTACTCTGTTTTTCAGATACGATTTAAGTATCTTTCTCAACTCGCTTTATCTATTTTTAGCAGATGTTTTAACAAAATGTCACATTTTTCTCAGAATGGCCCTGAAATGATATAGGCTAAACCACCACAGTATCTTGATTATATGGATTTGTGACTAATTTTAATAATTCTTAATCTTCAATCCCAATTCCTCTAGGCGTTGATCTCGACCACAGCGAAAGCGATAGTATTTATACAATAAAGGATTTTTCTGGTAGTAGTCTTGATGATATTCTTCGGCAGGGTAAAATTCCTTCACGGGAATGATTTGAGTATAAACTTTCTGGTTGAGTTGTTTTTCGATTTGTTTCCTACTGTCTAAAGCAAGTTGTTTTTGCTGATCGTCATGGTAAAAAATAGCACTGCGATACTGATTGCCAATGTCGCAAAATTGACGGTTTTCCACCGTAGGATCGATATTTTGCCAAAAAACACTCAATAGTTTTTTATAGCTGACTTTATCAGCATTATACTTAATCTCTACCGCTTCTGCGTGACCTGTTTGGCCTTTGCTTACCTGTTGGTAAGTAGGATTTTTCACGTTTCCCCCCGTATAACCAGAGGTAGTGGAAATTACCCCTTCGATTTTGTCGTAGGGTGGTTCCATACACCAAAAACAGCCCCCCGCAAATGTTGCGGTTTTTATACTGCCTGTTTGAGCATTGGCTGATGGTATTAAAATCAGGAATACAGAAATTATGATGGCTAATATCTTGCTCATTTTAAGTTGTGGGGATAAATTTCAAAGCTAAACCATTATTACAATACCTTTTTCCTGTGGGTTTTGGTCCATCATTAAATACATGACCTTGATGACCGCCACATCTAGCACAATGGTATTCAGTACGAGGAATCAATAGTTTAAAATCGTTTTTGGTTTCTACCGCGTTGGCAATGGTATCATAGAAACTGGGCCATCCAGTACCGCTATTATATTTCATCTCTGAGCGGAAAAGGGGCAAATCACATCCTGCACAGGCAAAAATTCCCTTTCTTTTTTCCTCATTTAATGGGCTAGAAAAGGGCTTTTCTGTGCCTTCTTCCCGCAAAATATGGTATTGTGCAGGAGTTAGTTTTTCTTTCCACTGAGCTTTTGTTAAGTTAATTTTCTTAATAGGTTGATCCTCTTGACTTTGGGTTTGAGTTGTGGCTAGCATGAGTGCGGACACCAAAGGTGCTGCGCAGAACGCACCTAAACTTGTACTGAGTAAAGTTCGTCTTTTCATTGCTTTAATGTGATTTACTATTGCTTTGATTTGTTAATTAATCAATTAGTTATTTTATGTTATCGCATTAAATTAGTTATTTTTGAATGTATCTATTATCCATTAACTATTGATGCTATAGCTATTAACTATAGCCTGATGAATCAGAGCCAATTAAAGAGTTTTAATTTAAGATTTGTGTAGTCATAGTCAACATAAAAAATAAAGACAAACAACTATAAAGTTTTTCCATAATGAGTATAACATTAGATTATGAGCTTATTTTTAAGCTAGGAATGATTATCACTATTATTTTAGGAATTATCATAATTCTTAATTATTTAAAGAAAGTAATTCAATATTTAACAGAAAAATTTATTGCGACTCAAACTAGAAAATTTTATACAGAAGTGATTAAACCAGACTTGGGTTTTTTAACCTTAATTTGGTTTTTATCTCTGGGAGATATTGCTATTCTCATCAATGACTTTCCTATACCTATAAAGGTGGGAGAAATTATTATTAGTATAATTATTTCTAGTTTAACTATTTGGTTAGCAATTAAATGGTTTAAACAATTATTTGATAACTTCTTGCTTGATGCGGCTTTACAAAGTCAAAAAAAAATTAATAGTGAGTTTTTAATTGTTGGTAAATATTCCGCTAATTTGATTATCTTTTTATTGATTATTTTTATTTTTGCCCAAGTACATAATATCAATTTATTCGGTTTATTAGCTAGTTTAGGAATCGGCGGTTTAGCGGTAGCATTTGCCGCACAAAAAACCCTTGAACAATTATTAGGAGGAGTGGTAATATATCTCGATCGCCCCTTTGTAATTGACGACTATATTGGTTTACCAGATGGCACTTTTGGCAGAGTAGAATCCATTGGTTTAAGATCAACAAAAATAAGAGTATCAGGGAAAGGAACATTAATGGTAATTCCGAACAGTGCCTTAACTCAGACAAATATTGAGAATTTTACTGGGGCAAAAAAAGTTATTTCTTTAGTTTATTTAACCTTTTATAACTCTTTAGAATTAGACGAAATGGCATTAATTAGACAAATTATTTTAGATAGCACTAAAGACATTTTTGGCATTGATCCGAAAAATACTGAAGTAAAATTTAAACAGATAAATAAAGATGAAAAAACAGAATTTACTCAGGCACAAATCAGCTTCTTTCTACTGGGTTCTGAACAGGTTTCAATGGATTTACGCCGTCAATTATTGAATATTGCTAATCAAAATATTCGTCAAAAATTAGAAGAATACGGCATTGATTTTATTTTAGAAGATGACACCATTAATGTTGATTCTCCTATCACAATTTAAGAATTTAACCTCCGTTCGATGTAAGAATATCGGATAAGGGTAGGTTTCAGGCATCAGGCGGTGCATTGAGCGTAGTCGAAATGTAGCAGATTTCAGTTTTTTTTAGGATATTAAATACTTAATATTTCATGTCAAATTTAGAAAATTTATAATTTGAAAATTAGAATGTATAAACCTTTAATCACCATTCATTATTAATTGTTAATTATCATGGAGCTTATTAATAACTTAATTAAATCATGGTTAACGGAAGAAAATCAGGCAATGATGACAAAATTGTCTTTAGAATTTGGTTTTTTCTTCTTATTAATAGTTTTTAGTTTTATCGCTGGAAGATATACTCCTAATCTTTGTATGTTGGGAATTTCTCGTTTATCAAAACAGCCATTAACTCAATTTTATGAGAAAATAATTGATCCTTTAAAAAATACGTTTCGCTTAACAGGTACATTAATTTTATGGTCATTATCCCTCAATTTTATCATTAATTATCAAGGGATATATAGAGTTCTTAATTTTATTATTGATCTGAGTTTAATTATAAGTGTAGCTTGGTTAGCATCCCGTTTATTTAGGCAAGTTATTTTAATTTATGGGGTGGATTTAATTCAAAAATTAGGGAAAGAAGTCGATGAATTATTATTAGTTTTAGAAACCATTATTAATGTTATTATCGGTTTTGTTGCCGCCGTTGCCTTTGCGAAAAGACTGGATATAAATTTAGTCGGTTTACTGGCTAGTTTAGGTTTAGGGGGAATTGCGATCGCATTTGCCGCTCAAAGAACTCTGGAGCAGTTATTAGGTACGTTTGTTCTCTATTTAGATCGTCCTTTCATTGTCGGGGAGTATATAAGGCTAAATACTGGATTGTATGGTAGGGTAGAGTCGATCGGGCTGAGATCAACTAAAATCAGAATACCGGGTAAAGGTACATTAATGATTGTACCTAATTCCATGATGGCAAACGTAGAAATTGAAAACATCACTAGAGGGAAAAAGGTAATGGTATTACTTTACCTCGACTTTGCGAAAATACTCGAAGATAGCGAACAAGCCCTAGTGGAAGATATAGTTAAAAAATGTACGAATGCCCTATTTGGTATAGATCCAGATAGTACAAAGGTAGCCTTATTTACTCCAGAAAAACACAAAGAAACAAGGGCGAGGGTGACGTTTTTTATTTTAGGCTCAAACGAAAGCTCGATCAACTTAAGAAAAAGATTATTAGAGTTAGCCAACGAAAATATTTCCCAGCAATTATCCACTTATGGTATTAATTTTACTATGCAAGAGCCGACTATTTATGTGGAATCTCCTGTTACTTTGTAATGATCTAAGGTGATTTTTAATAATAAATATACCTGTATGATCCCCCCTAACCCCCCTTAATAAAGGGGGAATTATAAAGAAAATTGGGTAAATTCTTTTTTGAAAACCACCTAGTTACGATTATGGGGATTAAAACCCTCACTTAATCCTTCTCCTAATAAAGATAAACCCGTCACCATGGTTGTCATTGCCAAACCGGGGAAAAAGGCATTCCACCAAATACCAGTAGGTAAACCATCTAAAGCCAATTTGAGATCATGTCCCCATTCTGGCACATCTTCAGGTAAACCTAACCCTAAAAATCCTAAACCCCCTAAGATTAAAATAGCATCGGCGGCATTGAGGGTAAATAAAACAGGAATGTTTTGCACAACATTGAAGAAAACATATTTCGTAATAATACGGGTTGAAGATGCCCCCATGGCTTGTGCGGCTTCGATAAACAATTCGGTTTTAACGCTAGTGGTATGATTTCTGATGACTCGATAATATTGGGGAATATAGGAAATAGACAAGGCAATCGCTGCATTTATTATCCCTCTACCAACCACAAAGGCTAATGTAACGGATAACAATAATCCGGGTAAAGTATAAATGGTATCCATTAAAAAGAGTAATATTTTGTCAACTTTTCCCCCAAAATAACCACTAATTAACCCCAATGGCACACCGATAATTAAACTAAAAAATGTGGCAGTAATCACGACTTTTAAAGCGGCTTGTGAGCCAAAAATAGTGCGGGAAAAAACATCATAACCCTGCCCGGTTGTGCCGAACCAATATTTTCCATTTGGTCCTTGATTAATGGGGTTACTAAGGGATTCTAATGGGTTTTGAATAATGCCCATGTTTTGTAATAAAGGGGCAAAAAAGGCGAAAAATATAAACATTAAGGTAATAATAATACCGACTATCATTAAGCTATTTGATAGTTTTTTAAATGTCTTTTTTTGAGAATATAAACTATTAGAAGTCATTATGAATATTAATAATTAAAAAACAAACGTTATGATACATTAATAGAAAATCAATAATCGCTTTGCAATAAATTGACAAAGCTAAGAGAAGTCTAATCAAAATTCCTCACAACTGATTTAGGATTACACAGGCAATTAAGATGTTTCGGGTGTCACCTAAAGTTCATAATTCGTAGTTCATGGTTCATAATTCATAATTTCTTCCGCGCCACTGACGGGGTTTGCTTAAAGCTGAAAGAATAATTCTCGTTACCGCTAATATATCCGCAAAGGGTGAGACAAGAAAGCCTAATTCTGAGATGGATTTTTTAAATTGATAGGAAGATGCGATCGCTCCTAGTAAAGCAAAACGGATAATGACAAGAAAAGTATTTAAGGCAAAAAGTAGTTTAAAACTGAGGAAATCGATATGAGGAGATAAAAATAAGCAGATGAAGAATAAAGGTAAGGGTAAAGCCTGAATTAGGAATAAAAAGAGACATTCTCCCCATAATTGTACCCTAGAAGAAGCGTCCTTAAGATCGAGCGATCGCCCCCAACCTTCCCAAGTATCCCGAAAACCCTGATACATTCGCACTTTGATAATTTTACTACCATCAGCAAAACCGACTTTATAACCTAAACTTGCCACATAACGAGCTAAAGTGACATCATCGCAAAAAGAATTAGACGCACAACTATAACCGTCAATCTGCTCTAAAATATGACGTTTTATTAAAAAACATTGACCATTTGCCATAATTGTGCTACTACTGGTTGTGTCAACTCCTGACGACTCAAAACGAAATAACAAAGTCATCAACAAAGCAGGTTGTAACCACCATTCTCCCATAGATTCCAAGATAAATTGAGGGGAAAAAGAGACTAAATTATAATCATACTTAATGGCAAAATCCAACACACTAGCCACCAAATTCTTATGAGGTATTGTATCCGCATCTACCCCTAAAATCCATTCACTAGTTTTAGAACTATTTAAGAAACCATTATGTAATGCCCAAGGTCGTCCCACCCAATCAGAGGGTAAAGGGGGATCTGTAATCAAACGAATACGGGGATCTTTCTTGCTATAAATATTAATTTTATCCTGTGTGCCATCGGTAGAATTACTATCAATAAAGATAATTTCTTTTACCTCATAACTTTGACGGGTAATCGCCTCTAACAAAGGAGAGATGCGATCGAACTCATTTAAAGTTGGTATAATCACACTTACTTTGCCGATTAACGACAAATAGGGGAATTTAGGGGTTAACGGGGGGATTCTTCTTGCGCCTCGCAATAATCGACTTAAGAGGATAAAAGTGCAAACCCCTTGAAACAGTAATAGTTTAAAACAAATAATAGCAATAATTATGATCATAAATGAATAAGCTAGGAACGCATCTAAGTTTACTATACTTCTCCCGAAAAGATTTTTGATTGTCTCGTAGTAAGGGTTTCAACCTTACATTATGTCAATTATTCAGAACCGTTTCAAAGTAAAAAATTAGGTTAGCTGAGATCAAGTGAGGGCAAAATGTACAAGGATTTTTTTCTATTAGTTAAAACGTTATATAGCATTTTTTTTCATAATGATGAGGTACAGTAACAGCAATGAGTGAACCAGTTATGTATATCTGACTGTGTTACTTGTTCCATTGCAGTTGCAATCGCCTCTACAAAAACTAAGTTTTCTTCCTTTATTTCCCTGACTTTATCCCAGTATTGCCCTCTTTTTTCCTGAACCCTTTCAGTGTGTTTTTCTGTAGCGTAGAGCTTTTTTTTTGACAGTATAGTCAAATTTATGACTGATTCTGTTAATGGTAGATGTACTGAGTTTAAGTCCAGTTTTTTGTTCAAATAATTCCCTTAATTCGGACAAAGTCGCATCATTATTGGTGTCGATAATTTCTAAAAGCACTACAGTTTGTTCAGGATTTATTTTTGGTGGTCTTCCCCCAGAATGAAGGGGTTTAAGATCTCCAGTCTCTTTATATTGCTTGAGTATTTTTTGGACAAAACTTTTTGCCACACCAAAAATTTTGGCTAATTGACGAATGGATAATTGTTGCTTTTCACGAGCATGGACGATTTTTTGTCTTAAATCCAAAGAATAAGGACGCATTACATTAATGTTGATATGATTTAAAATTTCTATCCTAGATTGTACCTCATCATTCAGATAAACGCTATAATATCAATTCTTCTTATCAAAAATATAATTCCTCACATACAAAATAAATGCCTACCAGACACCTTAAATTAGACGATCTACGCACCCTTAACTCCCCTAACAATATAGCCTCCATTTTTCAACAATTAGGCTATAATACCTCTGCTAACATCCTTGATATTGCTGATTTAGATCTATCGCCTCGTAATCAAGAAGCTATTAACCAAGTTTATCTGATCGCTGATGAAGGAGAAGGTAAGTTACAAATTATTCTCTTTGAATTAAAAGCCTCGGAATGGCTATCTCCTAGTCATGCGTCCACTCGTCTTAAATCTCTTGCTTCTGGATTAGGTAAACGTACTACTGATTTTTTATTACTGGCAACTAAAGACTATAACCAGTTAATGTTGGTTAATCCCCGTAAAACTTTCGATGAGACTTATAATCTGCAATCTAGTATTAGAAAGTTATTGATTGATCGCACCTCCCCTACAGCTTATGATTTAAATAGATTAGAAGCGATCGCCGTCAATAATCAACCCCCAGAAAAACTATATCAAATCCATTGCGAAGCCTTTAATGATAGAGTTGATTCCAATTAGAAAAGATAGTAACAAAAATATAGTTATAAGTAGTCTTTATGCGAGAAGAAGATTGGGAAAATGCAATTATTGACTTTGCCCATTGGCAGGGAGAGATTAACTATCAAAAGGCACAGGAATCTTTACGCAATTTATTGTTAAATTTGGATCTGAAAGAAGAAGAAAGAAAGGGTTTAGAAGCAGAAATTACTCATTTGAATGAGATGTTACGGAAATTAGACGATTCCGTGATTCAAATTGCGGCTTTTGGGATGGTAGGGAAAGGTAAATCCAGTATTTTAAATGCTTTAATTGGACAAGAAATATTTATTACAGGTCCATTGCACGGGGTTACAAGAGAAATTGAGCAAACGAATTGGCGTTTAAGTAGCGAAAGTATCGGTAATGGGGAACAAAATATCCAAAGATTAATTAAAGGTTCGGAAAATGTGCAAATTCAGTTAATTGACACTCCGGGTATTGATGAAATTGATGGGGAAACGAGGGAAAAATTAGCTCATGATATTGCTTCAGAGGTGGATTTAATTTTGTTTGTCATTGCTGGAGATATTACGAGAGTTGAGTATCAAGCGTTGTGTCAATTGCGAGAGGTGGGTAAGCCGATGATTTTGGTGTTTAATAAGATTGATCAGTATCCCCTTGCCGATCGCCTCGAAATTTATTCTACCATTAGAGATGTGAGGGTGAGAGAATTGTTGTCTCCGGATGAAATTGTCATGGTGTCGGCTTCTCCTTTGGAGGCAGTGGCGATAAAAGATAAGGAAGGAAAAGTCAAAGTGACACGGCAACGGGGAAAACCACACATCAGCGATTTACAGTTAAAAATTTTAGAAATTCTCCATCAAGAAGGTAAGTCTTTGGTGGCTTTGAATACTATGTTATCTACTGGTGAAATTAATCAGCGTTTAGTGGAAAGAAAACTCCTCTATCGAGATCAAGAAGCTGAAAAAATTATACAACAAACGGTCATGACCAAAGCAACTGCGATCGCACTGAATCCAGTGACAGTGATCGATTTATTCACTGGGGCAATTATTGACGTAGTGATGATTTTGCGATTATCTCAACTTTATAATATACCCATGACTCAACGAAGTGCCGTGAAACTATTACAAAAAATAGCCCTTAGTTTAGGGGGAATTACAGCTAGTGATGTGTTAGTAACCTTCGGTTTAAGTTCTCTCAAGGGGATTTTAGGGTTAAGTGCATCGGTTTCTGGCGGTTTAACTGTTGTACCTTATATGTCAGTTGCCATCGCCCAAGGAGCATTTACTGGGGTTTCCACTTATACCATTGGGCAGGTTTGTAAGGTTTATTTAGCGAATGGGGCATCCTGGGGAGAAAATGGGCCTCTTGCCGTGGTGGAAAATATTATTAATTCTTTAGATGAAACCTCGATTTTAAATCGCATTAAGGGGGAATTAAAGGCAAAACTAACAAGAAAAACCATCAAATAGATCGCAAAACTTGCCCTTGTGACCCCCCCCCTAAAGGAGGGAGGGGGGGAATTAGGAATTAGGAATATACCTATTATTAATCAAATTTGGGCGATTTGTCAATTAGGATTGAAGAACTTTGCCCTTAATTTCCTTATCTAACCAGTAGGTATTATAGGATAAAGATTTCAACATAGACGGGGTAACTTGCCATGATTGCTGAGGCGAAAAGGTGATTAATTCGGCATTTTGTCCTACTTGTAGCTTAATCGGTTCTTGATATAAACATTTTAAGGGATTGACACTTAAGGCTTTCCATAGTATCTCAGCAGATAATTCTCCCGTGATGACAAGGTTTTGCCACAGTAAGGGTAATGCTAATTCTAAACTAATCGCCCCCGGAGGAGTATCCTCAAAGGCAAGGGTTTTTTCTTCATAAGTATAAGGAGTATGATTAAGGGCGATCGCATCTATCACTCCTGTTTTTACTCCTTCCAATAAGGCTAAACGGTCAATTTCTGTACCTAAAGGGGGTTCAAAACGTAGATGAGGGTTATAACTAGCAATGGTTTCGACATTGAGAAGAAGATGATGCCAATTAACACTAGCAGTAACGGGTAATTGTTTCTCTTTTGCCCTTTTAATTAATTCTACTCCCCTAGCGGTAGAAATATTCATTATATGTACAGGAGTTGTTGTCAACGCCACTATTTCTAATAAAGATGCGATGGCAACTGTTTCCGCAATTTCAGGATTCCCCAATAAACCCAGACGCACAGAAGTACGACATTCTCTCACCACACCTTTTCCTTTTAACTGTAGATTAGTGGGAGAAAGGGCAATAGGTAAATTAAAGGGGAGAGCGTATTCTAATGCCTTGCGTACCAGTTGTAAATTACTATGGGGACGATTATCCGTAAAGCCAATTACCCCTGCGGCGGCTAAATCTGCTAACTCAGCAATGGTGTCACCCTGTAGATTTTTGGTTAATCCCCCCCAACAGTAGAACTTGGTTGGTAAATAGCTAGTTTGACTCTTAATCCATGCCACCATATTGGGATTATCCATCACAGGGAGAGTATTGGGTAAAATTGCCACCCGTGACACTCCTCCTGATGAAGCGGAGGCATCTAAGCTAGTAATGGTTTCTCTTTCTTCGTATCCCGGTTCACCACTCTGACAAAATAAGTCCACTAAAGCCGGTGCTAAAATTAAACCAGTACCATCGACTATTTTGATATTATCATTTACCTCGATTTTCGGGCTAATTTCTTGAATAATATTATTCTCGATTGAGACATCTGTGACTTGATCAAATCCTGAGACTGGATCTAATGTTCTAATTTGTTGAAAAAGCAGTGTTTGATTCACCTTTGTTCCCATGTACAACTCAATAACACTGAAAAAGTCTTGATCTTTAATAATTAATCAGTAAAACTTTTCCAAGCCTGAGTTACTATTTTACTTAACCAATGTCTTTGCCCTTGATCTAATATTTGATCTTCTGCCAATACCTCTGTAATTAAATCCTCTAAGGATTTACCTTGATAACGAGCAATTTCCACCAAAGATGCGATCGCCGCCGCTACCATTTCTGCCGAAACTCTGTCATGATCATTATCGTTAAATAAGTTGGAATCAAAAGAAAAATAAGGAATCATCCCCCTAACCTCCCTGGACACTATTAAGAATTGTAAACTATTTTCTAATTTTTAAGATGCTAAAAATTCTAACCGATAAAAAAGAATAGATGGAAAACTACTGTTTTTCTTAATGTTTTATTTAACATAAGGGTTAAAATTCTCATATTCACTGTAACAAAACTTAATATAATCGAATTTTACCTTGTACATTTGTATTGCAATACACACTAAATTCTTTTATTTATATAGTTTTGATGTATTGTGTAGCGTATTGAGATATTATTGACTTCTCCAACAATGGGCATTTTAAGGGCTAAAGCCCTTACTACGAGCCTTCGGAAAAATAAATTAGGTCGATGTCTATTGGGAGATTTAGCTAAGGATTTTTGATCATTTTGTATCAAGTAATACTTAAAAAATAATAGTGGTTTATTAAAATTCACCCTATTCTGCAAATTCTGCAAAACAAGATAATTGATCTACTATACATTCATGACAAAATCGCCGATATTCTCCTCTCTAAAGGAGATTTACCTGAAATATTCCACTTTAAATCAAGGAAAACCTGCTGATTATATCCCCCAACTGGCAAAAGTTGACCCGAATTTATTTGGAATTTGTTTTTGTAGCACAGATGGCACTATTTATCAAATAGGTGATGCGGAATATCCTTTTACCATTCAATCTATCTCTAAGGCATTTGTTTACGGTTTAGCTTTAGCTGATCATGGCAAAGAAAAGGTGATGCAGAAAGTTGGCGTAGAACCGACAGGAGAGGCTTTTAACTCGATTATTTTTGATGAGGTAAATAATCGTCCTTACAATCCTATGGTTAATGCAGGGGCGATCGCAACTACTGCGTTAATTCAAGGGGATTCACCCCAACAACGTTTTCAACGCATTCTTAATTTATTTGAAGATTTTGTCGGCCATTCTCTAAGTATTGATGAAGCAGTTTACCAGTCGGAAAGCGCCACAGGCCATCGAAATCGTGCGATCGCCTATTTAGAGTTAAATTCAGGAATGATTGACGAACCGATACAAGATCATGTAGAAATATATTTTCGTCAATGCTCAATTTTAGTGACAGCAAAAGATTTAGCGATTATGTCTGCAACCCTAGCGAATAATGGGCTTAATCCTTTAACGGGGAAACAAGTTTTTGAACCAGAAATTATTAAGTCAATTCTCAGTGTTATGACAAGTTGTGGAATGTATAACTTTTCGGGAGAATGGCTTTATAACGTGGGTTTACCCGCTAAAAGTGGGGTGGGAGGCGGTATTATTGCCGTTTTACCTGCACAATTTGGAATTGGCACATTTTCTCCTCCTTTAGATGAATTGGGTAATAGTGTTCGTGGTTTAAAAGTTTGTGAAGATATTTCTAATCGGTTTAATTTTCATATTTTTGACATTCACACTATCGCTGAGTCAGTCATCCGCAGAACTTACACAGGCGCGATCGTGTCCTCTAAAAAACAACGCCTTCAACGGGAAAAAGAGATTCTCGAAGAAAATGGAAGTAAAATAGTAATTTATGAATTGCAAGGAGACTTATATTTTTCCAGTATGGAAAATTTGTTACGTCATCTATTTGAAAATTACGAAGATTATGCCGAAGATATTAAATATATAATCCTTGACTGTCACCGTGTAAATAATGTTAATAATAGTGCTATATCTTTGTTAAATAGCACGAAAGGTACATTGTCCGATGAGAAAATTTCCTTTATTTTATCCGCCATTCCCGTACATATTCAGCAAAAACTCAAGACTCAAGGATGGTTAGATTTAAACTTTACAAAGGATCTTGATAATGCTTTAGAATGGTGCGAAAATAATTTGCTATCTCAATATTCAATTCCAAAGCAAGAGAGCAAAGAAAAATTATCCTTATCCGATATGGATATTTTTCAAAATTTTCCCCAAGAAGAATTAGATATAATTAAACCGTTATTGCAAGAAAAATATTATCAAAATCAAGATATAATCATTCGTCAAGGAGATAATTCCGATCGACTGTTTTTATTAGCCCAAGGAAATGCAACAGTATATATAAAAATGTTGCATACTAAGCAAAAAAAACGATTAACAACATATATCTCCGGAATGTGTTTTGGGGAGTTAGGGCTATTTGACAGTGGAAAAAGAACTGCGGACGTGATTGCCGATAATGATGTGACTTGCTATATTCTAAAATATGACAAATTGAATGATTTAATACATAAAAGACCAGAAATTTATCTTAATTTGTTAAAAATTCTTGGCAAAAGTTTAGCGAAAACCATTAAAAGAAATAGTGCAGAAATTAGTAGTTTCGCCACAAACTAACCTGAGTTAGAAGTATTCGGAGTGAAAATTGATAGATATTGATAAAAAAAATAGATAAATTGATTTTTAATCCTAATTTATCTAATTCGGGCTAGAAGCTCAAAATACTAAGAAAAAAGGTTGATTTTTACCAGATGTCTATTTATCAAAACGAGAAAAAAGAACACAATTACCACAACTCCCCGCAGGGAAGTTCCCACTAAAGTCCAGATGTCAGTAAAATAGAGAGATCATAAATAAAAATCAGAGTAAAATATAAGGAGCTAATTTTGGTAAGTACAATATCATTTAAAACCACCAAATCCGATGAAATTTTTACAGCGGCTCAAAAACTAATGCCGGGGGGGGTTAACTCCCCTGTGAGAGCCTTTAAATCTGTAGGGGGGCAACCTATTGTATTCGATCGCGTCAAAGGGGCTTATATTTGGGATGTGGATGACAATAAATATATCGACTATGTCGGCACATGGGGACCTGCAATTTGTGGACACGCTCATCCCGAAGTTATTAAAGCCCTAACTGAAGCATTAGAAAAAGGTACAAGTTTTGGCGCCCCCTGTTATTTAGAAAACATCTTAGCCGAAATGGTGATTGATGCAGTGCCTAGTGTTGAAATGGTGCGTTTTGTCAACTCTGGTACGGAAGCCTGTATCTCTGTTTTAAGATTAATGAGAGCCTATACTGGTAGAAACAAGATCATCAAATTTGAAGGGTGTTATCATGGTCATGGTGATATGTTCCTTGTTCAAGCAGGTTCTGGCGTTGCGACATTAGGACTTCCTGACTCTCCGGGTGTACCTAAAAGTGTCACTGCTGATACGTTAACTGCCCCTTACAACGACTTAGAAGCAGTGAAAAAATTATTTGCCGACAACCCCGATGAAATAGCAGGGGTTATTCTTGAGCCAGTTGTTGGTAACTCTGGATTTATTCCCCCAGATGGTGGTTTCTTAGAAGGTTTAAGAGTTCTCACCGAAGAAAATGGTGCTTTATTAGTTTTTGATGAAGTAATGACTGGTTTTCGTATCTCCTACGGTGGTGCGCAAGGCAAATTTGGTATCACTCCCGATTTAACCACTTTAGGGAAAGTAATTGGCGGTGGTTTACCTGTGGGAGCTTATGGTGGCAAAAAAGAAATCATGGCAATGGTAGCACCTTCTGGACCGATGTACCAAGCAGGAACGTTATCGGGTAATCCTTTAGCAATGACAGCAGGAATTAAAACCCTTGAATTGTTGCAAAAACCCGGTACCTATGAATATTTAGAAACCATTACCAATAAGTTAATTGAAGGTTTATTAAATATTGCTCAAAATGCAGGACATAAAGTAACTGGCAGTAATATTAGTGGGATGTTTGGGATGTTTTTTACTGGTGATGAGGTTCACAATTATAGTGATGCGAAAAAAGCGGACACTGCAAAATTCGCTCGTTTTCACCGAGGAATGCTCGAAAGAGGCGTTTATTTAGCACCTTCTCAATTCGAGGCTGGTTTTACTTCTATTGCTCATACGGAGGAAGATATTAAACAAACTTTGGCTATGGCAGAAGAAGTGCTTAATTCAAAAGACATTTGTTGACATTCGCCCCGCCCGATCTGAAGGTGCGGGGATTCTCCCCATCACTGAGAGAGTTTCCTCTTTCTGCGAGTTCCCTTACCAACCTCCATTGCTAGAGGAGGGCAGAGGGGATTCTCTCCAGAGGCGTTGATTCCGACGTGCCCCACCGTATTTGCTAGTTGAGCCAATGCTTTTTTGAGGATATTCTTGGCGGAGTTTGCGTCTCTAGTGTCCTCATATCCACAATGAGGACACTTATGAGTTCTGTTATATAAAACCTACTCATAGTTAACTATGACGTTTACTTTCTGCTTCTACCACTACTAATTTTAAGGTCAAAAATGCTCAAATCCGTTTTTCAAACTTGCTACCCTAGACAAGAAATTCTGTCAGGAGATTTACAATTAGACCTTTTTGCCGCTAAATTAAAATCAGTGGTAGAAGGAAAAGCGCCTCAAGTTTATCAAAATCCCGACTTATTTTTTGCCAATCTTTTCCTACCGATGGTATTAAAACTCTCATTCGAGAAGTGTTTACCCGTTTGAGTAATAAGGGTAGCAGTTCACCTATTTTACGGCTAGAAACCAGTTTTGGCGGTGGTAAAACCCATGATGAGATAGCTATTTGGCATATTGCTAAATCCGGGCGTAACATTGAGGGTTTAGACAGATTTACTGACTTAGAGATTATTCCCACTCAACCTATACAAGTTGCCGCTATGGATGGCAAAGATTTAGATGCCCAAAATGGCGTTATTCATCAAGATACAGGAGTTACTACTTATACTCTTTGGGGGGAAATTGCTTATCAAATTGGCGGTGTGGAAGGTTATCAATTATTGCAAAAAAGCGATCTCACTTTTTTAAGCCCCGGCACTTCTGTAATGGAGGTTTTAACCTACATTCCGCACTTCTTTTTTGCAACTTTATATAGTACATGATTAAGTTATAGGTGCGATCGCATCTGTC
>CAYPDC010000003.1:0-73891 GCA_964409355.1 uncultured Cyanobacterium sp. | reverse complement strand
CTATCCTAACATAATGAGTATGTAATATCAAGTTATGCCCTTGCTAAGTATAGTATAATTATCAATCTTAAAGAATTATTTTATCCATCAATTCAAAGTTGACAGACTACTAGTTTAGAGAGGGTACAATTTATTGTTGATTAAGTTTTGTAACGGGTTGGAGGGCATATTTGTGGCAACCATTAATGTCACTACTTTTGATTATCTTTCAATTTGACGTTCTAATATTTCCACAATAGAATAAGGACAAATATCTGGAAGATTTAATCCTGTTTCTTTCATGGCATCTAAACAGGCATTACGATATATTTTTTTGATCCATTCATCACAAAGATATTTTTTTAAACTAGGGCTATCTTCAAGATAAAATTCAATGTTGTTTCGTTCTCTTTTAATGGTAATCTCCCAACTTCTTGAACGTTTCTGAGGTTGATAATCCCATTTTAATAGATGATGAATAATCAAACGAATACTGCTCAATAATTTATCTCTTTCTCGCTTAGACAAATCTTTAATTTCCTCCACTAAATTATCAATATCTAAACTATTAAAGTCTCTTTTTTCTAACTTTTCTGCCATTATTTCCGCCCAATAGGCATAATCTGTTTCATAAATATTCTTCATTATGGTTTCTTCGCCTAATTTGTAAAAAATCATTTTATGACTGTTTCTTGATGTTTATTATACTTTGTTAGTTGGTAAAGGGCGCTGGGTGTGGTGGTGAAGGGCGCTGGTGTAGTGGAGGGCGCTTTTTTTGTTGGGTTTCGTTACCTCAACCCAACCTACGAAGTTTATAAAAGTGAGGGAGTGAGAAGAGCGCCCTCCGCCGTAGATTAAGGAAGCCAGTTTTCATCTAAAATTTGTTCGAGGGGCGCTATGGGGTCTTCGGGGAAGCTATTAAGAGGAAGTTGAGATTTATCACTAGCAATATTGCGACTATTTTGATAACATTCATCAAAAATGCCGCTAATATAAGGCTTTAAGCTAGGACTATCTTGTAATAAACGTTTAATTTGAACACGAAAATTACGAATTTCCCCTTTCCAATGATTTTTATTTCTGTCTTTTTCTATTTCCCAATAGCCTAATTTTAAGAGATGTTCGATCAATCTCATTAATAAATTTTCGAGTTTTCTTTTGTCACTTCGGCTCAAACCTAATACCTCCTCAATTAAATTTTCCCAATCAAGGGAATCTAAATCTCTTTTTTCTAGTTTTTCAATAGTTTCTAGTACCCAGAGATTATAGTCGGTATCGTATAAATTTTTCTCTTGCTTAATTAATTGCTGTACCATATTTTTATCTCTTTATCTATTTCCATCAATGAAACTATTATAGTTTTTATGGCGCTGGGTGTGGTGGAGGGTGCTGGATTTTAAGTAAAAAGTAACAAGTAAAAAGTAAGAAGTAATAAGTTTTAATGTGTGGTGAAGGGCGCTGGTTGTGTGGAGGTGCGATCGTCTAAAATGGGATAAATGCGATCAAGTGTAAAAATGCAGTTTAACTGTTTTAAATGATTTTTTTAAGATAAAGTAGAGTTATCAGTATTTTAGTATGGCTAATCTAATATGGTTATTACTCTTGAATCCATTACTCAATCATCTTTAAGTTTAGAGGAATTTTTACAACTCCCCGAAACAAAACCTTATAGTGAATATATTGATGGAAAAATAGAACAAAAGCCCATGCCTCAAGGACAACATAGTGTTTTACAAATACGTTTAGGTACAAAAATTAATGAAATCGTTTTACCTAGTAAAACAGCCCATGCCTTTACGGAGTTGCGATGTACTTTTGGAGGACGATCGATCGTACCCGATATATCGGTTTTGACTTGGCAACGCATTCCCAAAGATGAAAGGGGAAGAATTGCTAATCGTTTTAAAACTCATCCCGATTGGATAATTGAGATTTTATCTCCTGAACAGTCTGCTAATAAAGTGATGAGAAAAATTATGTTTTGTTTGAGTCAGGGAACACAATTAGGGTGGTTAATTGATCCTGAAGATGAGTCTGTGATGATACTAAAGCCTAATCAATTTCCAGAAATTAAAATAGAAAAGGAAATTTTACCTGTTTTAGAGGAAATTAAAGATTTAGAGTTATCTGTTGAAGAAATGTTTAATTGGTTATCTATTTAACAATATCCCTTAAAGTTTTAACAATATAATCTTGACCTTGCTCACTTAAATCATAATATAAAGGAATACTAATGCTCGATCGATAATAACTTTCAGCAATGGTAAAATCACCATCATCAAAACCTAAATTCTGATAATATGGTTGTAGATGAACAGGAATATAATGTAAGTTTACCCCGATATTTGCTTTTCTTAACTCCTCAAAAACTTCTCGATGAGTTTTTTTAATTTCATCTAGCTTCAGACGAATAATATATAAGTGCCAACTAGAATTAGTGTCAGGATGTTGGTAGGGTAAAGTTAAGGGTAAGTCTGTTAATAACTGATTATATCTTTGGGCTAAATAACGTCTTTTAGTGACAAACTCATCTAAGCGTTTCATCTGTGATAACCCTAAACCTGCTTGAATATCGGTGATACGATAATTAAAGCCTAATTCTAATTGTTGATAATACCAACCGCCGTGAGATTCTTCCGTCATTAAGTCAGGGTTTCTGGTAATGCCGTGGGTGCGTAAACGGATTAATTTTTGATATAGTTTTTCATTATTGGTGGTAATCATTCCCCCTTCTCCTGTAGTGATAATTTTTACAGGGTGAAAGCTAAACACCGCTAAGTCTGAATATTGACAGTTACCAACTTTTTTCCCTTGATATTCTGCACCAATGCCATGGGAGGCATCTTCAATGATTTTAAAGCCGTATTGTTGGGATAATTGATAAATTTGCTGTATTTGGCATGATTGCCCGGCTAAATGAACAGGAATAACGATTTTTGGGATTTTCCCTTGTTTTAATTTTTGCTCTAGTTTTTCGATACTTAAGTTATAGGTGTGGGGGTTTATATCCACAAAATCAACTTTTGCACGGCAATATAAGCCACAGTTAGCGGAAGCCACAAAGGTAATGGGAGATGTCCATAAAAGGTCATTTTCCCCTAATTCTAAGGCTAAACAGCTTAAATGAAGTCCTGCGGTGGCACTAGACACGGCAACGGCATATTTTACGCCACAATAATTGGCAACAGCTTTTTCAAATTGTGCGATCGCAGGACCTTGAGTAAGCCAATCGGATTGTAAAATTTCGATAACGGCGTTAATGTCTGCTTGACTAATATTTTGTTTACCGTAGGGGATATATTGATTCATGGTGGATTATGATAGTTGAGAAGTCAAACCAAAAATGAAGAAGTTTGACAATTTCTTCTTTCTTCGGCGTGACATTAATCGGTTTTTTTGGGTATCTTAATCTCTGATTAATCAGATATTTCTATCCCAGAATTTTTAAGTAATTCTTTTAACTTAGCTATTTCTGATAAGGCACTTTCAGCTCGTTGTTTTTCTTCATTAGCCCGTTGTTGTGCTTCATCAGCCCGTTGTTTTTCCACTTCGGCAAGTTGTTGAGCTTCATCAGCCCGTTGTTTTTCCACTTCGCTAACTTCTTTATCCGTAGGTAATAAATCCCCGTCTAAAGTTTGCCAACGTAACCAGACAGTATCGATACCACGATAAACTCCTTGCCAACGCACTAAAGCTAATTGTAATTGTTCGCTAATATAACGATCGCACCCATCAAGTTTTAAGGGTTGATAAACACCTTTGGCAAGAGAAAAACCTTGCCAATCATCAGGATTAAAAGGATCATACCAGAAGTATTCGGGAACGCGCATTTTATTTTGATAAATCTTTTTTTTCTCATTTTTATCGGATGATGCGGTGCTAGGAGATAGTAATTCAATTACCACATCGGGCGCTTTTCCTTCTTCCCAAACAACCCAACTTTTACGCTCTTTTTGTTCTACGTCTAAAACACAAAAAAAATCAGGTCCTTTATAGTCTTGATTTTTTACTTGAGAGAGGCTAAAATAAACGAACATATTACCCCCTGCAAAACCATTTTGACGCTTTTCTAAATAAGGGTAAATAGTTTCTAGGAGTAAATCCATTTGATGTTTATGGCGTAAAGTTTCCATTGTGTCATTGTCATCATAGGGTAAGTCGTCTTGAGTGGGAATGTGAATCAGGGTATTTAAGGAATCAGTGAGGGCGATCATAGTTTTCCTCTGATTTTATAGTACATTTATCTTAATTATAGCTTCGTTAAAAATATACTTTTAATTTATATTATTTTAACGACCAATCAATTCAGAAGAAGGAAATAATTGAGGTAAATTACCTAAAACATCTAAATACCACCACCAAGATAGAGGAGAAATTTGTGCTGATTCTCTTTTTTCTTGTAAGTCGATAAGATTTGATAATTCATCATAAAATAATTTCGCATTTTTAATTAATAATCTATCAGCGAAAGATAATTTTTGTTTTTCTTCATCTGTTAATTTTGTTTCAATAAGGGCTAATTGATCTCTAATTTGTAAAGTTTCTAAATGTTCAAATCCACTTACTTCAGGATATTGAACGTTAATTTGATAACTTGTTAATAATTCTTCTTTCATTATTTTAACTCTTTTAAAAATCCAAGATATGTAAACGATAAAGGTAGTGTGTTCAGGTAAGTGTTTGCTATTAATTCTTTTTTTCAGATGAATTTCTGCCTTATGTGGTTTCCAGATTAATTGAGTTTTAATTTGTTCAATGACTTCTAATATATCATTGAGGGTTTTGTTATTTATGTTATCCATAAAAAATTAATCTTATTCTAACAATTTCCAAGTTAAGGGCGTTCCTTTTTTGACGCTTTGATTAACTTTTTTACCTAATAATAAATCATAATATTTTGGTGCTAATCCATAACCGGGGCGAATCCTTCTGAGATTTTCTGAGGTTAATATATCTCCTTTTTCTAAATCTTCTACAATATAGATCGATCGACGATACACCATTGATTTAAGTTCAGCGCCCGTCGCCCCATAACTAATTTTACCTAAAGATTGCCATGCCCTTTTACTTTCTATGACTAATTGTTGCATCTCCTCTGGTTGCATGGAAAAATCTGCGTCAACACCACCATCAGCACGGGAAAGAGTAAAATGTTTTTCAATGAAAGTAGCGCCCACCGCCACACTAGCAACGGATACCCCTATCCCCATGGTATGATCCGATAAACCCACTTGCACATTAAATAAATCTCTGAGGTGAGGAATCGTTAAAATATTGGTATTTTCTGGGGTTGCAGGATAAGTGCTAGTACATTTTAATAAAATTAAATCCTCACAACCAGCGCCCCTCGCCGTAGTCACAGTTTCATCTAATTCCGCAATACTCGCCATTCCTGTAGAGATGATTAGGGGTTTTCCTGTACTAGCCACCTTGCGAATTAAGGGTAAATCAGTATTTTCAAAAGAAGCGATTTTATAACAAGGAGTATTTAAAGATTCGAGAAAATCAACGGCGGATTCATCAAAAGGGGTACTAAATCCCACCATACCTAACTCTCGACAACGGTTAAATATCGGTTCATGCCATTCCCACGGGGTATAAGCCTGTTGATATAATTTATAAAGGGAGTTACCTGCCCATAAACTGTTAGGATCATCTATGAAAAATTCCCTTTCGTCAATGTCTAATGTCATTGTACCTGCGGTGTAGGTTTGCAGTTTTAAACCCTGTACTCCTGCTTTGGCGGCGGCTTCGACAATTTGTAAGGCTCGATCGAGGGATTGGTTATGATTCCCTGACATTTCGGCAACAATGAAGGGTGCTTGATTTGGTGAAATAGTATAATTTTGAATGGTAATTTCTTTCATTTTAAAACCTCCTCAAAAGAAAAAATTAGGATTAAATTTGTTTAAGAGTTTCTTGAAATAAGAAGCTAATTGCCCTCATTAATTTTGGCAATTCTTCTAAAGTATAATATTTCAGATTTTTAGTAAAAACACTATCTTGTAGTTTTCCAAATTCCCAAATTTTACCATTAGAAACAATGCCAAAGACAATATTATTTTGATCATTATTAAGTTTTTGAACCGCTATTAATTCCGCAAAACAGTGTCCCCAACCTTCTTCAAAATTATCTTTTTTAGCTTCTACTAAAATTAAATAAGGTTGTTCTAAAATTATTTTTCCTCTGGGCGATCGTTGAGCAATCATATAATCAGGAATACCTGATAAGTTGTCGTCATATTTTAAAGGTTGGTGACTCCACAATATAAGTTTTTCTTTGTATTTAAGCCAAATTTCTACTAAAATTGGATAGATTATATTTTCACAAATAGCATATTCTGAGTTAAAAACAATTCCTTCTTTAAGGATTAATTCCAATCGAGCAATAAAATAAGGATCAATGTTAAATTCGATTTCCTGAATAAAATTATCTTCTTGATAGGAAAAAGGAAACTGTTGTAAAACATCATTAATATTTTTATAGTTATTGAATGACATGGTTGATATTTGTATTTCTAATAATAATTAATTATTTTAATTTTCTAATTCTAGTTTACCTAGCATAATTAAACTTTCTAAATCTTCGATCGCACTAGGTAAATATGTTTCGACAACCTGCCTAATTATGATTAATTCTTTTTCTTTGGCTAAACCTAACATTCTACTAACATCTGCTAAATCCTGAGTTCGACTAGCTGATAATTTCATCAGAATTAGGTAAGGTAAACCATCAGGGGCATAATTAGGTTTAGAAATCGCTTTTGCTACCCATTCATCTTCCCCTACCAATACGTCTAAAGAAGTATTATCCGCTAATTGCCATTGACTACCTGAAATACTTAAATCTCCGATTTTTTTGCTATGGGCATTTTGCAAATCTTGATAAACAAGGTCACAATCTTCAGCTTTAATTAAAATATCAACATCTAATGTCATTCTTTCAGGCATATACAATCGAGTTGCGATACCTCCGACAATGACAAAAGGTGCTTGTTTGATAATAGAATTTAAGTTACTCACAGGATAAGTCCAAGTACGTTTGTGTAAAAATTCGATACTACTACCAGTACCTGATTTTACTCTTTTTTTGATTAAATTAATAAAAAACTGCCTTTTTTGTAATGATAAATCTTGAATTAACATTTTAAATTTATTCTCCTTACCGTAGCTATATTTTCATCTGTAGTTAAGAGTCAAAAATAATGGGTTGATAATAAATAACATCACTGCTTAGGGTGACTTTGATCTTATCATAGTTCCTCATTAATTATAGTAATAAACCTTCGCAAATCTTCCTCTAAAAGTTGATAACATTGGCTTAAATCTTTTGCTAATTCTTGGACTTTTTGACTCTTTAAATTAATACTATGAATATTTATAGCTACATGACGAAAAGAGCAATATTCATCGAGCATAATTTTAGTTTGAGAAGAAATAACTTCTGGGCGAATATCAGGAATAGAAATCATCATTTGTCTGAGTAATTGCCGATGCCAGTCTGCTTGATCTGGTACTGAATTATCAATAATTTGAGCAGTTTGTTTAAAAATTCTTTCCACACCAGAGTAAAAACTATGTAAATTTAAAGCTACTGTGCCTAAATAGTCTTCATCTTGAGTAATATTGATTTTTTCTATTAGTCGCTCATTAGATTTAATTAATATATTTAATTCTTTTAATTCTTCATTAATTTGCCCAATTAATACTAAATATTTTTTCATATTGTGATGATAACTATTTATCTGTTTTAATGGATATATTTTAGTTAAGTTTTTACCGTAATTTAAAATTTTTTGTTGAAAATTAAGGGGAATTGATTCAATTTTTACTAAATCAAAACTGAAATCTGAGGTTAAATCTAATAAATCATTTAAGGCTAAATAATACTTATTTTCAGGTAATCCTCTTACCGCTAAATCAATATCAGAACAAGAACGAAAATTGTCTATATCTAATAATGAACCAAATACAAATACTTCTTTAACATGATATTTTTCTTGTAAAATTCTACTAGCTTTTTCAGCCATTAACCATGCTTTATCATAAATTAAAGGTTCGATCGATAAAGTTTTCATATTAGCCAATCTAAAATTAATTATATTTATATTTTTTTATCACTGATAATTGAGGTTAAATGTCCTAAAATAAGTAAAATATCACATCATCAAACAAAATCTACAAAATAAAAATTACTAGGAATTAAAAATAATTCTTTGGTATAGATTATTAAAAGAAATAGAGAAATCAATACTAGCGAAAAAAAGCTGATTATTTTCCCCTTCAATAGTATTAAACAACCATTGTTGTTCAGTTTGTTTGATAAACTGTTCTACATAGTAATCAGATTGAGAAATCAGGATATACTCCTGTAAACTAGGTAACGATCGATAGGCTCTAAATTTTTCAGTTTTATCATCCTTTTGAGTAGAATCCGATAAAACCTCAATAATCACTTTAGGATTAATTACGATCGTATTATTCTCAGATTGATACATGGGTTTACCTTGGATAATCATTAAATCAGGATAAGTATAAAAACGATAATCTTCAATCCATAGCTTCACATCATTAATATAAATGTAATAGTCTTTATCGTTAATAGTTAGGGGAAAAGCCCGACAAAAGTTACCTGCTATTTGATTATGATTAGTAGTGTTTCCTAGCAGTGGGATTATTTCTCCGTAGATATATTCATTTCTTGTATCTGATTTTTCTTCTAATTCCAGATATTCTTCTGGGGTATAGTATTGGACTTGAAGTTGAGCAACCATAATTTTATCTCGATATATTTCTAACTAACATAAACGGCGGAGGCTACCTCTAGCCCAATCATAATGGACAAGAAATTAAGGTAGCCAATCAATATCTAATATCTGTTCAATAGTGTAAGGACAACTTTGTGGAAATATGGTTAATTGACTTTTTTTAATAGCGGATTTTCTGGCTTTTTGATATGTTGATTCAATAATAGATTCAAAATAATTAAATAAAGTTCGAGAGCGCAATAAAATTTCCAATTCTGCTCTAAAATTATCAATTTCATCTGCCCATCCTGAAGCGCAATAAAGTTTTTGAGAATCCCAATATTGATAAAGAAGTAAATGTTTAAGTAATTGGCGTAAATAAGATTCTACTTTATGACGTTGCTCTCTACCCAAATCTTCCAACTCCTCAATTAAATGCTCATAATCAACTAAATTAATTTTACCTTCTTTGAGAAAATTAACATTTTTTTCTAACCATTGCACATAATCCGTCTCATATAAATTCTTTGAGATTTGTTGTAATTGTGTCGCCATATTTATTACCCTCTCTCTTTAATTTGCATTTTTGATTCATTACTATAACATAGCTTAACTTTAGACATATTAACTTTCATTTATTTCCGTAAAATTTACAATATGTCTAACTAACATAAAGGCTTCAGCACTTTCCACCCCAATAATAGCACCCCTCACCCTAGCAAGATAAGATATTCTACCATTTGATGAATGATTTGATAATCGATGTTAATTGTGGCTAGAAATTAAGTTAATAGAAATGTCTTTCCCTAACAGATGAAATATTCTTTCAAATAGAGATAACTGGATATTTTGACGAGGATTAATAAGATTGTCCAGAGAAGTTTTATCTAAGTTTAATTGATCAGCCAACTCTTGAGAGCTAAGATTAGATTCTTTGATAGATAAATACATTAAAACCTTAAAAATCATCTCTAACGATGGCGAAACTTTATATTTAAAATCTCTATTATTAGATGGTAAAGGTATTTCTAATTTTTCATCAATTCTTAACGCTAATGCCTCATCTAAACAATCTTTTGCTTCCATTAAACACTCTGTAATAGTTTCCCCTTGACTTATAGCTTCTGGAAAATCAGGAAAAGTAATCACAAAACCGCCGTCTTCTTCTGGGGTAAAATTAACAGGAAAATTAAAACAGTCCATAATTTAAACATCCCTCTCATATATAACTTTATAAATCATTTTGACTTAATCCTAATTGATTTAACATTGCCTTTAGAGTTCCCTTTTTTAATTCATCTTTTGGGTTACGAAGTATTGTAAATTTAGACCCAAAGTATAAAGTGACATGACTACCTTTACCTCTTTTCTGATCAATTTTACATTCTAAGCTACGCTCCTTTGCTAATTTCTTGAGTTTTTTTACAAATTCATTTCCTGTCATAGTTGTTGTCTTCTATGGGAATTATGGTTACATAAGCTATGATTCTCCCCCTACCCTAAACAAGATATTCTACTGCTTGGATCGATCAAGCATGGGAAAAAGTACGCATTTCACTGCTATAGCAATCCTAAATCATTCGTGAGAATTTTTTGCCCCCTACCCTCCAATTCTGGGGGAAGCAACCCTACTATTTTCCTACAACTGATATGGGAATGCTATATGAGCTTCTAATGCTCTCTTTTATTTATTAAACCTTTTCCGATTAAATCTTTAATGCTTGTATCCCAACCATTTATCAGTAAATGTTCATATCTTTTCTTATCTTTTTTATAATGTAAAGTACCCTTATTTATTTGTGGAATAGCTTTTATTTCTCCATTTTTAATTTTTTTCCAGTTTTGTATAAATAGTTCATTTGCTATTGCTGATAATTTATCATAGCTAGTTTTTAATGTCTCATTATCGGAAAAATTTACTTCTTGTTGAATAATAATATCTCCAGTATCTATTCCTTCATCAAGATAATGAATAGTAACACCTTTAGGAGTATTTTCTAAAAAACTCCATAAATTAGGATCAGCACCTTTATTATAAGGAAGTAATGAAATATGTATATTGATTACTTTATTTGGAAATAAATTTAAAATATCTTTTTTTAAAATATGACGGTATCGATAACTGATAATAAAATCACTATGCTTAACAATGTCTAAGTCAAAACTAATTTTAGCGTTAGTAAAATGTAATTTTTCTCCTTGTTCATGTAGAAATTGGATAATATTTTCTTCTTTAATCCCTAAATATAAAATATTCATAAAAAATAATTTCATCTCATATATATAAACGGTTGATTTTGCTCTTTTTTGTAATCAATAATCATCTCTAATATATCAAGACAATTAAAAATAGCTTCTTGAGGAGTATCTCCTTCAGCAAAAGCTCCTTGAATACTAGGTATTCTTGCTAAATAAAATAGCCATCATCATTATTTTCAATAACAACAGAAATTAATTGAGGTTGTTGATTTTCTGGTAATTGCTCAAGGAATTGCATTTTTTATTCTCCAAAATATGTAAAAGAGTAGTAAGTTAATCGCTAGATGTTAAATTAAACAAGATATTATTATCAATCACAAAAAAAGGTTTATTCATCAGCTAAAATTTCTAAAAATTTGCTTTGCGTTAATCCTTTAGCCTCAGCTTTTCGTCCAACTCCATCGCAAAAATCTTGAAAATCTTGGATATTATAAGAGACAATTTTTTGATATTCTTCTATGGATAAAATAACAGCTACTTCCTCTTGTTCTTGAGAAATAAAAACTGGTTCTTTTTTGACGGTTTCTAATATAGTAGATATATTATTTATGATTGAATTTGATGACAAATATTGCATAGACTTAAACTCTAATTTGATAAATTGGCAAGGGATTATTTCGTTATGTAGCGATCATAAATCATTTGTGAGAACTTTAACTTGAATTCCCCCCTTAAAAAGGGGGGTTAGGGGGGATCTAGTTCTCATGAATCATTCCTGATTGCCATAACATATCCCAAATCTGATTTTTCTAGCTTCCTGAGTTGATAATCTTCACAGTTAGGTATAAGTAGGTAGCCAAAATTAACTGTTAATTTTATTTTCCTCAAAGCTATGATAATAAGGGGTTGAAACCCCTTGCCTATATACAATTAACTTAATGTTTTAACTAAATTGTATCTTCAGGAATTTCGACTCCTGCTTGTCTTAATAATTCTCGTAACCTTTGATTTTCCCTTTCAGCTTGATCTGCCCGTTGCTTTTCAAGATTAGCCCGTTGCTTTTCCTTTTCAGTGGGGGTAGGAAGCCAGTTTCCCCCCTCATCATACCATCTTAGCCATAAACGTTTAATCCCTTGATAACTACCTTGCCACAATCCTAGCCCCATTCTAGCTTCTGGCAACCAAAATCCTTGGGGAGTCCGAGATAAACTTTGATAACGATTCGTTGTTAAGCCAAATCCTTGAAACTCATTGTTATAGCGATTATAGACAAAATAATAGGGGATTCTGAGTATTCTTTCATATACTTCCCACTTATTGGGAGGTTGATTAATTTCTCTTAAAGTTTGACCTAAATCCTCTGATTCTGTACCCGGTGAAAGAAGTTCGATCGCAACAAAAGGATTAACTCCTTCCTGCCAAGTGACATAACTTAATCTTAACTCAGTTTCCTCATATAAACGAGATACCCCCAAAACGGCGAACCAATCAGGGCGTTTATACCATTGAGGATGACGAGGATCATAATACAAATTCAGATCACTAGCGACAAAAACTTGATCTTGAACATAGTCAGGAGGTAAAAATGTTACTCTTAATAATTCTGGTTGTAAAAGATGAAATTCGTCAGGCAAACCTTGATCCTCCAGAGTTTCACTAGGTAAATCATACATTGTTGGTAATATTTCTTTCGGAGAAAGAGGGGGGTTACTTTGTTGATACATCAGTTTAAATCCGTTGCTCAATAGTTTATTAATTTATTAGAGATTAAACAAGTTATTAACAATAATATCGATTTGTGGAAACGCTAAAGACTGTACGATCGCACCTGCCCAAATAGTTTCGATTACATAATTATTTGCCTCTGGTTGCCGAAAAACAATTAACTCTTGTTGCTGTAAATTTAAAACCCAATATTCAGGTATTTTTGCCTGTGCATAAACTTGTTTTTTAATAGTTAAATCTTTACTTAAACTGCTATTTGCTACCTCAATTAACCAGTAAATATCTTCAGGGTAGGGATGGGTGCGATCGTACTTTGATTCAGGAAGTTTAACGATGGCAATATCAGGTTCAGGTTCAGAATTAGCAAGAGTAACAGGTCCATTAAAGCGCACGTCTGCTTTATTTGTTAACAGTTGTTTAAGATAATTAACACCTCTTTTTGCAGTATTATAGTGAATAGGTAACTCAGGACTCATAGTAATAATTTCTCCATTGAGTAACTCACATTTTTTATTATCTAAAAGTCCTGTTGCTATCATTTTATGATATTCATTAATATCCCATTTTATTAAAGTTGTCATAAATATATCTCATTCTTATTTTAAAATTTATTTAGCCAATTTTTTAAGTCTTCAATACTGGTAAAATCAAAGATATTATCCGCTAAATCTTCTATTTGAGATGCACTTAATCCTCTTATTTTTAAGCAAATATCCGTCTCTAATTGCCCAAAACGTTTTGATAATTGTCTGATAGCAAAATTAGCTTGTCCTAAATTTTCTCCTTCTTGTAAACCTTCTTTCAAAATTTCCTGATACCAAGGAGATTCTCTTAATACTGCCATATCCTACCTCATAATTTCTTGTAATGTTGGTAAATCAAAAATAAAGGAAGCAAAAAACGATAATAATGGTTCTAATTCGTTTAATGTTTGATCTTTCCTTAATTCTATCAGAGCTTTTTTAACAATAGTTTCGTTTCCTCCTCCTTTTAAAATTGGTACAAAAGGCAAGAGGGTTGAAATTTCTTCTTGAAAGACTAAATCGGCAGAAACTTCCCAAAGGTTAATGACTCGGTAATCCTGTCGGGATTTTAAGCCCATAAATTCGGTTTCAAAACGAGATTCGTCGAACTTACAGAATAAGGTAAAATGTTAACCAAAACGGGATAAACAGGTAAATTATAACGCTCTCGTGCCAGTGCCGTATAAGCATTCATTCGAGTAGGTAGTCTGTTATTGTATCGTAATTGCAACTCGTTTAAAAGCAGAAATTCTCCCTCATCGGGGGTGTAAACTTTCAACAATACATCATTATCTCGATTAACCCATTGAAAATCAGAAGCGGTAAATTCTCTCACTTCAATATCTTGTTTTTGGGTAATCCACTGCACCCATTTTTCAGGAGAAAGACTAATTAATCTTTTACCGCCAATATCAGCTTTTTTCTGAGTCATTTTTTGCCTCCCCTGATTTTGCAGGAAATTCAACTCTTTGATAAATGTCTGTTAAAGGTATTTCCCAAGCTATGGATTCTAATAATAATTTTTCTTCTAGTTTCTTATATTCTGTTAAAACCCATTTACCTTGTTCATTTTTAGCAAATTGTTCAATTCCATATTCATATTGATCGATTAAAATATATTCTTGTATAGATTCTAAAGAACGATAATACTTGAATTTTTGCCCCCTGTCATAATCTTGAGTAGAAAGGGATAAAACTTCGATGATAATTAAGGGATTAGTAATAATAGTTTTACTTTTTTCTTGATAAATAGGGTTATCATTAACTATCATCACATCAGGATAGGTATAAATGTTTTCTTCAGGGATAAATACTTTTACATCACTCATAAACACTTCGGCATTTTTATCCCTTAAAAAGAAGTTCAAATGAGCGTAAATGTTGCCACTAATACGATTATGATTAATTGTTGCACCTGCCATCGGGATAATTTCTCCATTGCGATATTCCTGTTTAGTTTCTGCTTTTTCTTCTAAGATTAAATATTCTTCTGGAGAATAATACTTGAGTTGATTTTCAGGGGAAGTTAAGATTTTTTCAGTTAAGGCTACCATGATTAATTACTCCTATTTATTTTAGACCTATTTTATATTGCTACAGATAAGGCAGACAAACAATTCCTAACCCTGACATTTGGCGAATATGCTCATCAAAAGCGAAAACCTGATTTATTTTTAAACGATTAGCGATAACTAAAATAGAACAGTCTGTATAACTCCATTTTTTATCATTATATCTACAAAAGATTTCCCAAATTTTTTGATCATCTTCATCAGAAATATTAATATATTTATGTTCACTTCGTAACAATTCTCCAATTTCAATCGATATAGCAATCAGGAATCAGTCATGAGAACATAATACTATCTGCCCTCACCCCCAACCCCTCTCCCAGAGGGCGAGGGGAGAATCGTTTTCCATTAAAATCTCACAAATCATTCCTGATTGCTATACTTGAGGAGAAAACTTTGCCCTAAACCATGTTACCGTTTCATCAAAAACACTTTCTGTAATTATCCAATGCAGTCCACGATTATTTTTAATAAATTCTTGGGCTTTTAAATGATGAATTTCTGATTTGAGGAAAAAAGCAATTAAAGCAGATGTATCCACGATAATACCATTAGAATAATTATTCATTTACGAATACAAACTTTTGTCTAAATTTTCTGCATAATTAGTTTGATGAATATTTTGATTATTTCTAGCAAATTCATCAATTTCTGAAGTTTTTAGTTCCAATTTACCACAAAGTTCCCATGTTTTTGTTTTTGTTATATCCTTAGCCTGTGATTGAATATAATTTTTTATAGCAGAAATAAAAATCTTTTGTAATTCCTGATCATCTGTATTTATTTGTGATAAGAGTTTATCTGGTATATCTAAAGTTATTTGTGTCATTGTTGAATATAGGAATTTAATTTTGCTCTATTAATATCATTATATAACATAGCTTGGAAGGTTCGATCGAATTGTGTCACTAAAAAAATACATCCTATTTATTATAGATTATTTTTTAATTCATCAAGTCTTTCATGATAATAGTCATATTCCTCATAATGTTTTTCCCAAAATTCTCCATCGGTATAACCATATAAAATTAAATTAGAGTCAATATGTTTAAAAAAGTTCTCATGGGGATACTTTTTGATGGCACTAAAATAACCAACAAAATAACTGTATAAATAACGAATAAAATTATCAATTTCTAACTTAGAAAATTCATCTTCAAAGGGTTTTCTAATTATATCACGTTCAATTCCTTCATAAATTTCATTATCTCCTATTAAACGTTTAAATCTAAATTCTAAATTACCTCGCCAATCAGAGATTATCAATAAATAATTATTTAACGTCTGTTCTTTTTTAATAATTCTAATGAGAAAAGGAAAACAAAAAGAGCCTTTCCAATCATCATACCATTTACTACTTTCTCCCGAAATTAATGTTAATAATACATAAATTTTAGATAAAGTTAAATCTTCATTTTTTTGTTGAAAATATCGCTCTAATTCTAATAATAAAAATACATCCTCTTTAATCGGTAAGCTATTAAGGCGAAAGTAAGAATATTGTTCTTCATTAAGACGATATAACTGATATATTACTTCTTCTAAGGTGAAATCGATCGTCGGTTCTTGTTGTAAAATTTGAGTGGTATCCATTGTATTGTGCTGAATCTATCAATAAAATATGATTATTGCTTATCATTATATAACATAGATAGGAAGATTCGATCGCACCCTTTGCCATCAATTAATTGTCTTCCTAAATAACTCATATTTTCTCGTTTATTTTGATTTTGAATTAACCCTAAAATTGCATTTCTAATCATATCAATAGTGACATTTTCCCACCATCCCAAACTGATAATTAAACCCATATTTGCTAAATTTTGAGCAATTTCTTTTTGATTATCGGCAATAGTAATAATGATACTTGGTAAACCCATAAAAGCCAATTCCCAATTAGTTGAACCACCTGCACAAATAGCCATATCTGCCCAAGCCATTAATTTGGGCATATCATCAACATTTTGTTTTAAAGTGATATTGAAAGGTAAAGTATCACAATAGGTTTTTAAAGAGTCAAAATGAGGATTACTACCCCCAACAATAACTATTATCTCAAGCTCCCCCCTTATTAAGGGGGGTTGGGGGGGATCAAAAATCCTTATTAAGGGGGATTGGGGGGGATCAAAAATCAAAGATAAAGCCTGAATAACTTTTAAAGTAACATTATCAGGGTCACTTCCTCCCATTGTGACTAAAATTTTATGAGCATGAGGTTTAATTTCCCTTTCCCATTTTTGCCATAATAAAAAGTCTTTTCTCAGTAGTGTATAATCACTTCCTAATAATAATTTAGTATAATTTTCTCGATTTTTATATAATTCCTGATTTGCTCCGAAGTTTTGATTTAAAACTAAGTCAGCATAATAATAATTACAATGTCCATAATCATCAAGAAAGAGTATTTTAAAATCAGCTTCTTTTAACTGTTTTTGATACTCACTATTAAATTGATAACCGTCAATAATAACCCAATTTACTTGATATTTTTTTGCTACATTAATAGTAATTTCAGCATCTTTATTACTGCCTAATTCTGCATCAATTAAAATAGAATCGATGTTTTCATTTACTAATCTTGTTTGTAAATTCTCTGGTAATTCTGCACAAATAAAAATGGGGTTAATTTGATGATTTTGTAGATATTGAGCAAGGGCAAGACAGCGCATAAGGTGTCCAGTTCCCATATTTAAAGACGCATCAGCACGAATTAGTATATGTTTATTCATTTTAAAAATTTTTAAAGATTAATATAGCAATTTCCACCCTTATGAGGTACAAGATGATCCCCCTAAATCCCCCTTAAAAAGGGGAACTTAAGAATAATGAATGTACCTCATGATAATGAAAAACGCTATATACTGTTTTAAAATATAAATAATAACTTGACAAAATTCTTCATATTCTCCAGCTTTATTCATTTGTTCAAAACCGTCAATTAATAGTTTTATTTCATCGAGTTCAAGAGAGTTAATATCAAGACCTTCGATCGCTTTTTCTCTCATTCTAGTTAATTTATCAATATCAAGAGCTAATTTTTTAATCGTTTCCTGTGCTTTTAGTTGATTCTGAGAATTTTTGCTAGGTAATATTTGACCTTTTTCCGTATAACGAAAAAAATCTGCACAATCTTGATCGAGGGGTGAAACCATTAATTTTTCTTCATACCACTCAGCTTTTTTATGTCCACAGTAAATCCGTAAATTCTTGAGGTCGTGAATTTTTTTTGATATATTTCAACGGTTTAAAATCTCCTTACGTTTGATTGAAACTCCTGCTTTAATTAATTCGGGTTCATCTAAACCTATTTTTTCAGCAATATCCTGACGTAGTTTTTTAGCAGAATCTAAATTACCTTCATCTATTAATTGAAATAGTTTAAAAATATCTTCTTTAATGGGTTGAGGGCGCTCGGAAACTCCCATTACATCTTCTAAAATACTATTACTATCTCTACCATAAGAAATAGTTGGTTTTTGAGCAATAATTCCCTGTTTTGTTGATTCTAAAAGATAGATATTCTCAGGTTGAATATAACTTAATACTTGAGGGGAATGGGTAGTAATAATAAATTGACAATTAGGAAAAGTTTTTTTGAGAGAAGAAACTATTTTTCTTTGCCATAAGGGGTGAAGATGTAATTCAATTTCATCAATAAGTACGATCGCACTTCCTTGTAAGGGATATTCATGGGCAGGGTTTGCGATCGCCAATCTTCGGGCTAAATCTCCTACCATTGCTAATAAACATTTCTCCCCATCAGATAATTGATTGACAATTAATTTTTCTCCGTTTTTTTCCAATGTCATTCTTAAAGGAGAACGTTCTACCCTTAAATTAGAGAAACCATCTAATATTTGATAAATGGCATTTCTTACTGCTTCTAATTGTCGATCTTTTTCCCGATTATTATATCGATATTGTTCATTTTCTAAGTCTTCTCGATTTCTGAACCACTCAAAAAAACGTCTAAAATCTATCGTCCCCTTTGCTAAAGCTAAATCATAGGCGTTAATTGGCTCAAACAAATGTTTTTGTTTAATCCTTAATGGTACATCAAGCACGGCTCTATTAGTTGGATAATAAACCACTAAAGGGAATGAAATTTGATGATTATTTTCTATTTTATTATGGATGTTTTCAACTAATTTTTTTAAGTTACTTAAATCCGTATTTGTTTTTACATTAGAGCCTTTTTTTGTCTTTCCCAATGTCCAAGAAATATTTTGAAAATCATCTATATCAATAGTTATGGTACTTGTTATCTTTTTACTATTATTGTTTATATCAGAATCGACAAAATGACTCCCATTTCCTTGTAAATTCTGAAGACGAACGGTAAACCAAGATAAAAGGATAGCAAGACAATCTAAAATACTGGATTTACCCACTCCATTAACACCTATTAATACATTGGGTTGATTTGTGTCAAAAGTTAAGGTTAAATTGTTAATTCCTCGAAAGGAATTAATGACTATTTGTTTTATTTTCATATTATTTTTCAGTCATTTTTAATAAACTTTGATAAAAAATTTGAAAACTATAAGACTTATTAATTGAGGGATTCATATAAGAAGAAATCGCTTTTGCCGCCTTAAATTTTTCTAATCCTCCTTGATGATAACCTGCTTGTTTTAATACTTTTTCTAAGGCTTCCCAAGTTCCACCTTGTATTTTATCAGGTTCTCGAAAAGATTTTTTTTGAGTTAAATTGCGAGATACTTTAGGATATGCTTTGCAAATAGCATCTATATCACCGAAAAACCATGCTTCTAATTCTTCAATTACAATTCTATTTAAGACTTGAAAATCCTCATCTATTTGACGAGATGTTTTTGTGATAAATCCTACATTACTAGCAATTTCTTCCAATTTTTGTTTAAGAATTTTACAATCTTGTCTATCTTCGTCAATCAAAATTATTATTTTCCAATCATCAGGAAGCCATGCTTTATAACCTCTTAAGCGATTAGGCAATTTTTTTATTAATTCATCTTTACCCCTAAAATCATGGGTTTTAAAAGTAATAGATTTAGGTAATATTTTTGGCAAAATACACTCTAAAGTGATGCTTAAAGACGCTTCCTCAACTAAAAATTCTAAATGCACTTTTTATAACCTTTTAGATAAAATTATTTAGTATAATTATTAATAGGGCAAACCAGAATTTTTTAAGGGATTACCTACTTCAAAATAATCCTCCATCCATAAAGAACCTAATGTTGCACCATGATTTAAAAATTCTTTAATACCTCTCATATTAGCTGTATTTTTTGCCTGAGTAAAACCTTTTTCATCTCGATATAATACCCATAATTCTTCTGGTTTTAAACTATCAATAAAAAAAGGAGAATGGGTTGTCACCATTAACTGACTATTACTAGATGCCGATCGACATTCTTCACTTAATTCAGGTAATAATCGGGGATGTAAATGATTTTCGGGTTCTTCAATACCAATTAATTGAGGAGGAAAAGGATCGTATAAAACTGTTAAATAAGCTAACATTTTTAGTGTGCCATCGGAAGCAAATTTTCCTAAAATTGGTTCTTTAAAAGGTGCATCTTTTATCTGTAATAAAAGTTGTCCATTGGGCATAATAGACGCTTCGACTTTTTCTAATCGGGGAATACGATGGGAAAGGGTGTGTAAAATATCTTCTAATCTTTCGGGGTAATCTTCTTTTAAGTATTGAATGACGTTGGGCAAATTATCTCCAGTAGGGGATAGTCTTTCTTGCGCCCCGGCTTCGGGTTGAGTGCGAGTATTATCGGCGGTTAGATAGGATAAATACCAACTGGTAATAAATTTTCTGAGGGCGCTAACTCTGGGATGTTTGGCAAATTGCCCTAAAGTATTGACGGCAATAAATTCAGGAGATTCTAACTGTTCAAAAATTCGATCGTCTTCATCATCGGGCATTTCACCACTAACCACTTCTCCTTGCCCTTTTTTAAAGTCTAAAAAACGAAAAGGTTTACCATGACTACCCCTACGCCAATGCAACCATTCTTCTACTACAAAGGGGCGATTATTTTCTTCATCAATGGCTAAATGATAGGTAATTAAAGGAGAATTACTGGTTTCTCGATACTTGATTTCAATGATAATTGGTTCATTTGTACCTCTGGTGCGTAATTCTCGAAATCTTCCCCGTCTATCCCATGCCTTGCGCAGACTTTCGGTAAAACATTCTGATAAGAAGGCAAAAACGTCAAAGATAGTGGATTTTCCACTGCCATTCGGTCCTAAAAAAATAGTTAAAGGGGTAATATTTTTTAGTTCTAAGTGATGTAATGCTCGATAGTTTTGTACTTTTAAATATTCAATTCTAGGGATAGATTTATTGACCATATTTATACTTTTTCTAATAAAAACCAGTTTAGATCATCTTGGGCAAAATGATAATCACGGTGATAAACAAAACCATAATCAACTAATTTTAAATCATTATATTTATCCATTATTTCTCCTGCAAAATCTCTTTTAAATAATTTACCTTCATGATCACGATAAGTAATTTCTACAGGGGTAGGATTATAATATTCAGCGATGCAAATATATTGTTTGCTAGTCTGATAAAGTAATTCATATACTTTAGGTAAATACTCAGGATTAATGTGAATTAAAACACCTTTAGTAAAGACAAAATCTCTTTGATAATCTACTTTAAAATCTAAAATTGATTGATTATAAATATTTATATTACCCCCCCCGATTTTGGTCATTTTGTCAATAGCTTTTTCGTTAATTTCTATGGCGGATAATTCAACTTTTGGTAATAATTTATTAATTGCTAATAAGTTTAATCCTATATTAGAACCGAACTCAATAACTGAATTGATAGCTTGAGTTCTCTGAATAATTTTAGAAAAAAGAGCAATGTTTTTAGAAATATTAATTAAATCTGAATTTCTATCTATATATTGATCTCCGAAAGTTTCTGCCCAAAATATTTCTTGTTCTGTTTTAAATTGATTCATGTAATTATTCTCCTAATTTTTTTTGTTTAACATTAGCATTTATTTTAGTTAGGTTTGGTTTATTTTCTAATAAAGATAATATCTCATCCATGCCAAATAAGGGATTTTGAGGATACAAATTTTCATAAATAATCTTAATTAATTCGTAATCTTCTGGGGTGTCTAATGTCCAACGATAATGAGACAAATCATCGTCATGACTCAAGTTATGTAAGGAAAATAAATCGGGATGTTGATAAATATAGGGAGTAACGTGTTCTTTTTCATAGTCTTTGGTGGCGTAATTATAGGCTATTTCCAAAGCGTTAAAGGTGAAAACTTCTGCATCTAAACCGATGGGAAACGATCGCCTTAGTGTGTTGCTAAGATAATCTATGCCTAAACCCATGTTATTTTCTTCTTGAAAGTATGATAACAGTTCTTCAATAATCTCTATGTCTAGTAAAGGACAATCAGAGGTTATTCTCATGATGGTATCGGCTTGATATTCTTTTCCAGCTAAGTAATAACGTTCTAATACGTTAGTTTCACTTCCTCTAAACCAATTTACATTACACGACTCGGCTTCTTGGACGATCGCATCATCTTGGGGTAGGCTGGTAGTGGCTACTACTATTTGATCAATCCTATTACAGCTTTTCACTCGATTAATTACATGGGATAAGACGGTTCGATCGCACAACATTTTCATTACTTTATTCGGTAGTCGAGTTGATCCCATTCTAGCTTGAATAATTGCTACTGTATTCATAACAACATCTTTTTATTAATTTTCTAAAAATAATTTTGGGCTGACATGAAAAAAATCTCCCAATATTCTAGCTTGTTCCTCATTAATTCTTGATTCACCATTAAGAATTTGTAAAGTTATTCCTTGTGAACTTAATAAATTGAATACGTCCATTTTTTCCAAATTTCTTGCTTCCATTAAATGAAGAAATATTGAATAAGGAGTAGAAATATTTAAAGAATAAAATTTTTCTTCAAAGTCTTCAATAAGTTTGACGAGTAATGCCAATAACATATCTTCTTCAACAGTTAAATTATCACGAAACATTAATTCCTCAACTACAGCAAGAAATTTTTGATTTTCTTTTTCATTACTAATAATTTGAGGTTGATATTTACAAAGTAAATAATTGTATGTTTCTGAGTTAAAAGTAAGGGTTTTTTTTCCAAGAGTTTTTGTCATATTCGGCATGGGTTAAAACATATTTGATATAAATGATTTGTTTGATATAGTTAATGCTAACAAGTAAAATTCCCAACTGCTTCCGCTTGAGGATAAACGGTTTGAACTTCAATAAGATTCTTCCAATTTGCCTGTTTAGCGATTTGATACCAGTCATCTAAAGCCAGACAACAATCTGCGTGTTTCTGAGAAAATTCTCGTAATAGTTTGCGACTAATGACGTGCATTATTCTTCCTTTGCTACCAAAAATTATACCTCATTATCTATGAATCAATTAATTAATATGACAAAATTTGATCTATCCTATAATTTTTTTCTTTAGTTCACTCAGTCTTCGCCATTAGGATAAATCTTAGCAGAAATCATTAATTTACGCTCTTTTATTCGTTCTTTGTTATTAAACTGTAATAGTTTAACTGTAACTCTACCTTTAGATGTTTTTGCGATAATTTCTCCATTGATGATCGTAAAATGTTCTGACCAAATATCTTGACGAGGATGAAAAAGTTGTACAATTTTACCCGTGTGAGGATCGATCGAAGTTAAATCCGTACCTTTATATTGATTACATAAAGTACAGGATAAAGCTAAATTATTTAATTCAGTTAAACCACCATGTTTTTCTGCAATAATATGATCAATTTGAGGGGAAGCAAATGTAGCAATTTGAGGAATTAAACAATATTCACAACAATTTTTAGCTCGATGGAAAACAGTGTTTTTCAAATGAGAAGAAATATAGGTTTTACTCATTTTTTACATTTGTTTTTCCTGCAATTTTAAATAGGCTTTGGCTTTGGCAAGGCGTACTAAATGTTCCAAATATTGATATTGTTGCCACAAATTTTCTTCATCTTTTGTAAGATTACCATGACGACTTTTTTCCAAAAGAAAATCTATTCTACCTTGTAAATCAGGATTTGGACTTAAAGCGATAATTTCTTCTGGGGAAGGTAAGGAAGCCAAAAATTCTAACACTTCACCGAAACCTTTAAATCCTATTTGACTAGAAGCATTCAATTCTCTTATTCCTAACTCTATAATTTGCGTTAATTTTTCCTCTAAACCATGAAGACGAATCATCATTTCTTCTGGTAAGTCTAAAATTACTTGTGTCATTGATTTCTCCTTTTGTGTCTATTTTTCATTATCAATAATTGTAACTTTTATCCGTAAATGTTATTTTTGTTTGTTTAAAAAAGATTCGGTAGCTCGTCAAACATTCTTATTGTAGGGGATAAACCGACATCTTCTGCTAATAAATCAATTCCATCTATAATTAAGGGAATATTGGTTTTATCAATTTCTAAACTCTTAAAACATTTCTCTCGATAATTTTCTCTTTCCTGAAAACGTTTAATTGCTACTCTTAATGGTCTAATTACTTCATAAGCATTTTCAGCTTTGGCGATCGCACCTTGACTAAAAGAAGATTGCGATCGAAGCATAGCTAAATCAATCAAATCCCTTGATTTGACACTATCATCCATAAATCGATCGGCATTAGCTAAAAGTTTTGCAGTACAACAATCATCAAAATTCAGACAAGGAATAGATGACCATGAAAAATACTCTGGTTTACCCAGTTGAAAACGCCCTTCCGCAATAATTTCCATTTTAATTAGGGAATCATCAACCTGAAGTAATAGACGAATACCATATTGATCCATTGTCGCCCTACCAATAGAAATATTATCAATATGGGAAAATAGAGCTTGATAACCTTGCTCAAAAATAATGGTTCTTAACTGTTTATAACCCGATAAATTAATCGGACAAATAAAATCTATATCATTACTTTTTCGATATTCTTGATATTGAAGGGCAATTAATGTTCCACCACCAAAATAAGCAAAACTATCCTCAAAAATTGACGGTTTTAATTGATGGAGAATAAAAGATATTTTATTATGATGATCTCTGTTAAAAATCATTTGTTAATTCTGTTAATAACCAAGAATTATATTGTTTAGCTAATTGATAAATGAACTGATATTCTTCAGATTCTAAATTATTAAATAGTTTTCGATAACTCCACCCTCTTTCATAGCGGGATAACATTTCTTCTAAACTAAATTCATAAATGTTTTTCGTTTGCCAACAAATACTTTCCAAAAATGGTAACTGTTGAGGAATATTTTTAGTATTCATAAAATGTATGGTCAAAAGATATGGATACAGAAGTTTAAATCCCCAATAGTTGATCGTAATTAAATTGAATCATCGGGAATAGAAATTCCTGCTTGTTTTAATAATTCCCGTAATCTTTGATTTTCTATTTCCGCTTGTTGTGCTTGTTGCTGTGCTACTTCAGCCCGTTGTTTTTCAAGTTCAGCTCGTTGCTGTGCTACTTCAGCCCGTTGCCTTTCAAGTTCAGCTTGTTGCTGTGCTACTTCAGCCCGTTGCCTTTCAAGTTCAGCTTGTTGCTGTGCTACTTCAGCCCGTTGTTGTTCTCTTTCCATGAAAGTAGGAATCCAGTTACACTGTCCATCGAACCACCGTAACCATTGGCGAGTTAAACCTTGATAAGTGCCTTGCCATAATCCTAGTCCTAAATTGATTTCTGGTAGCCAAAATTTTGGCTCAGAAAGAGATATTTCTTGGTAAGTATTACCTGTTATTTGAAATATTTGCAGTTTATTTGTATAGCCATTAAAAACAACGTAATAGGGAATGCGCAAAATTTTCTCATAAACTTCCCATTTAGTGGGCGGTTGATCAATAACTCTTAATGTTTGTCCTAAATCTTCTTTTTCTGTACTTGGGGAGAGTAATTCAACCACAATAAAAGGATTTACTCCCTCTTGCCAAGTAACATAACTTAAACGTGATTCTTTTTGCTGATAAAATCGATCAACACCTACCACCCCAAACCAGTCTGGACGTTTGTACCAATGAGTATGACGTACATCGTAGTAAAGATTTAAGTCACAAGCGGTGAATACTAGATTTTCAGAGTAATCGGGAGGGGAAAAAGTTTCTCCTAATAATTCTCCTTGCCAAAGATGATATTGATCGGGCAATCCTGAATCCTCCACTTCTTCACTAGGTAAATCATACATGGTTGGGAGTGTTTCTTGAGGAGGTAAAGGCGGATTTTTTTGTTGATACATTAGTTGAAATCCAATAACCTAAATTTTTACCTAAACTCCAATATTGTAACAGAAACTATCCTGAGATGATTAATTGTGCGATCGTGTTGTTCTGTTGACATTAAACTTCGTCAGAAAAGATTTTTAATTGGTTTGTAGTGAGGGTTTTAGCCCTCTTTTCAATAATTAACATCGAACTCTAATAACCATAACCATTGTTGAGTTTTTTTGGTGAAATCTCCATTAGCTGAAATATGCTTAAGTTCGATCGCACTGTGAATATAATCAAATTCTTTGCCCGTAAGGTATTTTTCATTAAATTATCAGTTAATTAGTTGTGCAATATTTATCTTAATTTCGGGGAAAGAAAGAGGCGAAATTTGACCTGTTTTTAAAGTTAAATCTGAAGTGTAATAATTATCAACTAAATCTCTGAATACCCTTAACTGGAAATTTTTTAAGTCCACAACCCAATATTCTATAATACCTGCTTCGGCATAAATATCTTTTTTTTCATGCAAATCTTTGCTAAGGGTTGCTTGAGAAAATTCAATAATCCAGAATATATCTTCGGGGTAAGGATGATGTTTTAAGTATTCTTTCCCCAATGGTTTAACTATAGCAATATCTGGCTCTGGTTCGGAGTTATTGCCAAGTGTAATGGGTTTAGCATCCCTAATTTTGGCTCGATCTCCCAATAAACTTCTAAGATAGTCAGCAACCTCGCTATTATAATAGGCGTGAGGCTCTCTTTCTGGTGACATAACAATTATTTCTCCTCTCAGTAATTCTACTGCTTCACCCTCAAAGATGCCACTATCAAGAGCTTGGTGATAAGTTTCTGTTGTCCATTTATAGGCGGTTAAGGTCATAATCGGATAATCCGTTTACTATTTTCATTTTGTTTTAGGTGCGATCGTACTTAATAAATTATTCTGACTTCATTCTTGTAAATGTGTAGCGACAATACTTTTTGAAGATAATAGGCAAGGAATGCCTCCTATAATTGGATAAGCTAACATTCCCTCAACAGAGAAAAAACAATCTTGAAGTTTTATCAAAGGATTACCCGTTAAAGGACAAGCTAAAGGTTGATCAACATGATCTCCAATAGAATCTTTTTTGATAATTATATTTTCTGTAGGATTTTTGGGGTTCATTGAGATTCCAAATAATTCCTGTTTAACAACATTAAAACCTAATTCTTCTGAATGTTTTGCTAAGTTTTTAACATAACCCATTTTATCAATTCTTTCTTGAGCGATTTTATTTCCAAATTGATATGAAGGTTCATTCATTAAAACGTATTTTTTGGCTACCCTATTCAGTTCGCAAATAGCCTGTTTTTCTTTTCCTCCATTGGGTTCTAAAGAATGATTACTCATAACTAAGTCAATAGAATTATCTAAAAAAGGGAGTTGAAATAAATCAGCAACAAATAAATTTATATTTTCTAAACCTTGTTCTTTTGCAAATATTTGTCCATATTTTATTCTTGACCAAGAAATATCAATTCCATATATTTTGGAAGGTTTATTTTTTAAGTATTTAATAACTAAAGATAATGTGATCGCTTCTCCCACACCAACTAATAAAATTGATTCAAATGAACCTAATTGATCTATAGTTTCAGCTAATTTTTGGCAGTATTTGACTTTTAAATCAGGTTGTTCATAAAATCTTTTTCGATAGCTACCTGCTTGAATATCATAACTTATTTGAATTATCTCAACATCATTAATATTTTCTCTATTTTCTTGTTTAAGATAATTAATAATATTTACACCTTGAGCATAAAGTTTTTGCAAGTGTTTGATGTTATGAATCATGGATTTTAATTTTTCAAAAGTTTATATTTTTTAGAAAATTACAATTGAGTGAATTTCTGACATTTGAATTGGTAACTGTAAACTTCTTGATACTTTCGTATATTCGTCAAAAATAACAATTGACGCATCTATAGAAATATTATTGCTTAGACCCATATTTTTGGTAAAATTTCTGTTTCTACTTTGACCAATATAATAATAAATTCCGTCATAGCCTAATCCTCTTGTAAAAGCTGGAAATTGACCAATAACTTGAGCATTATTTTTTCTTAAACTTCCTCTGAGTGAATCTAACACTGTTAAACTTCCTCCTAAATAGGATATGTTATGAGGCATCCATAAATCTTGGATAATGGGGGCAATTATTTGATGGTTTGTTAAATCAATTTCCACCACTGCACCATCAAAAATATCTAATTTCCAATTACCTGTATAAGAAAACATACTCACATATAAACTTTTACCCACCACACAACAATCATTACAATGATGATGAGGAGAATCATATATAGCTCTTTTTCGAGAGAATAGTATTGTATCAATAATATTAAATTCATTATCAAGAACATAAACCCCATCAAGATAACTACCGACAATATAAAAGCGATCAAGTTCTTCACAATAAGCAACACCGTGCGCTCTTGTTTTAGGAGGAAGGTTTTTATTCCTAATGATATTAAAATTACGATCGAACTCAAAAATTCCTATTTCGGTACTCACAGAAACGAAATTATCTTGATACTTAATAATTCCATAACAGTTATCACTTATTTTCTTTGTGTATTTCCACGAATCACCATCAATATCAACTTGATAAATTCCTCCCCCATAATCCGAAGACTCATTAACAGGAGAACCACTTGAAAAAATAAGTGTTTGTTTGACTGATTCTAGTTCTGCAATAATTCTTAAATCATTAAGAATAGGACTAACAATAAAATCTTTTTGGGGAATTAACCCATATTCGGATAATTGTATAGAAACTTCTTTAAATGAAGTCGTACAAATTATTATGTAATATTGATCTTGGTTTTCCTTCAAAAAAATGGGATTTTGAATAACAACTCCTAATTGCTCAGTTTCCCACAAATTTGAAGCATTATCTGCGATCGCACTCAGAGAATTTTCAGGAATAATTCTGCTAGTTTTTTCAGCAATATTTCCCGCACCAAATAAAACTATTTTTCGTTTACGCAGATTCTTATTTACATCTTGTAACGTAGCAAAAGGAATTTCTCTCATAACTTTAATCTCTAATATATTTTTGTTGAGCTTCTTTATCCAAATAAACTTGTCCGTAAGATGATGGAGTTCCCCAAATATTGTCTTTATACCACATATCATTTTCAATCCACCAAACTCTTGGGTTTCTAAAAGTATCGGCAATTTCCCAAAATTCAGTTTCTGTCATATTCACATAATTAAGCCAATACTCTAAATCACTAGATACAACATGATCCATTTCTCTTACTTTTTCGATACCTTCTTCCCTAGACATATAACCCATACGAATATCTTTTGACGCATGATCTGAAGCGCGCCCATAACCAAACTTTACAAACTTAAGTAAATCATGAATACCATTTTCATATCGATCATCCAAGTTAGATATGCGGCGATAAGTTCTCTCAAAAGGTTGTTCAGCTTCTTTCCACTGATACTTTTGTTTCATTAAATCTGTGTGTTTATAGGGATCCCATTTGAAAAAATTACCGATATATAAACCACGAACCCCAACTTTTAAAATCTCCTCATCAGTAGGATATTTTGCCCACATCATATCTTTTTCTGTCAATGGCTCGTCAGGTTCATTAATCAGATCATACCATTCGTAACCTCTCAAACCATGCTCATGACGCACTCGATTACTAAACTCAACAAAATCATCGGGTTCATACATTCCTGAAATATCCCAAGTTGTTTCACCCCAAATAACTAAAGGAATATTAAATTTCACAGCAACAATTATGGGTATGGTAAAAATACCGCAATGATTTTGCCAATTCATATCCCCCATTTTTTTAAAGCAAATTCTATTTAATTTTTTTAATACTTCCACACTAGGACCATAAACAAGGTGATCTGCATTAAAAAGATGTCTCATGCGATCCCTGTTATAATCTCCTTCAGGAAGATAATTATTTCCGTGATAAGTTACAAGTAAAGGTTTCAAACCATATTTTTCTGCCATAATGTGGGTCTGAAAATAGCTATCTTTACCACCGCTAACGGGTACAATGCAATCATAATTAGATTGATTTTTTGCTACAACTTGATCGACAATTTTGGCGAATTTTTGTTCTCTCATAGCCCAAAATTCTTCCTTTAATTCGTCAAACTTTTCGGCAACTCGACAAGCAGAACATACACCATCTTCGTCAAGTTCTAAATTAACACTAACTTGAGGATAAACACATTTAGTACAATATTTCATAATTTAATTTCCTAAATTTTTTCTATTTCGATTAAGAAAGGTTTACGAACATTAAGCCCTTGATCAAATAAATATTTTTTAGCTAAATAAACAGATTGATCTCGATAATGAAAAATATTTGCTGCCGCCACCGCTTCTGCTTTTGTTTCCCTCAAAACTTCCTCAAAATCTTCCCAGTCATCGGCACCACCTAGTGCGATCGTGGGGATATTAACGGCGTTGGAAACTAATCGAATTAAGTTCATATCATACCCCATTCTACTACCATCCCTATCAATTGAATTAATTAAAATCTCCCCTGCACCATAATCTTGAACTATTTTAGCCCATTCTTTTACCTTGTAATTTGTGCGACTTTTTCCTCCATTTGTATAAACGACATATTCTTTTCCTTCCAATTTAACATCAATGGAAATAACTATACATTGTGAGCCAAATTCTTGAGCTGATTCTTTTATAAAATCAGGATTTTCCACTGCTATTGTATTAATAGAAACTTTGTCCGCTCCTTTTTTAAGTCTTATTTCAATATCATTTAATGTTCTAATCTTACCACCAACAGTAATTGGCATAAATGCAAAAGTGGAAACATCCTCAATAATATCTAAAAAATTTTGTCTATTAGGATGTTTTAGATCATCTCTTGCTAAATCATATTCTTCCTCACGGCTAATATCAAGATATATTAGTTCATCAGCAGCCCATTCACTCAGTCTTTTTACCGCCACAATGGGATTTCCTAATTTTTGAAATCTGGAAAACCCTTTACTTTGAACAAGCCAACCATCTTTTAATAGTAAAACGGGAATAAGTCTATTTTTAATCATTAAAGGTTCAAAAAATTTCTCATTAATAGTTTTCCACTTATTTGACTCTTTTCTGGGTGAAATTGAACACCGTATATATTACGATAATTTATCACTGCGGATATTTTATCTTCATAATGTGAGAAAGCAATATTATTATTCTCATCCTCACTACGGAAGGTGAAGCTATGAACAAAGTAAAAATCATGTTGATCATCTATATCAGTCAAAAGTGGTGATTTTTGTTTGATTTCTAAGTTATTCCAGCCAATGTGAGGCAAAGATTTCTCTTTAACTTGTACTTTTTTCACTTCTCCATGAATCCAGTTTAAACCTTCATACTCTCCAAATTCAAATCCCTTAGTTGCTAAAACTTGCATTCCTACACAAATACCTAAAAAGGGTTTTTCCTGTTCAAAAACTTCTTTGTGTAAAACATCTAAGGGAATATTTTTTTTTATTTTTTCCATTGAAGAACCGAAAGCACCGACACCGGGTAAAATCAAGTGAGTTGCTTCTTTTATGGTTTCACTTTGATTTGATATAACCACTTGATCACATAAAGTAGAGACTAGATTATAAACGGATTTAACATTTCCACTACCATAATCTAAAATAGAAACAGAAACTTTTTTCGTTTTTTTCATCTTATTACTATAATTTAATTAAATGCGATTAAATAATCCATTTTTCAAAGTGCATATTTCGGATAAAGTCTAATAACAAAATTAAGATAATTGATTAGGAAATAGTTTAAACTTCGAGGAATGAACGAACTGTTAAAATTTGATTTTCTTGTAGAGAATTAACGGCACTTTGAGGAACAATAACAACATCGATCGATTCACCAAAGACATTAAATACTTCTAAAACATAACCTTCCTCCTCCCCCGTGGGGTGGGGTACGGTGTCAATAAATGTGGCTATATCTCCTTTTTTCAGGTTATATCTGGGAAAGTCTCGATTCAGAAAAATCTTTTGATATAGTTCAATCATAATGTTTTTTTTCCTTTTTGGCTATGTTGTGAATATAATCACAATAATCACGAATACCTGTATTAATTTGAAAATAAGAAGTATCGATCGCACCTGCTAACTATTATCTTCTAACCATAACTCCAAATCTCCTAAATAATCCATTTTCAAAAGTGCGATCGCCAAATCTTCCATTTTTTCGAGGGTTAAATTTTCAATTTGACGAAATAAATCCCCATCAAATAATTCTAGTTTATTTCTAATCATTTTTTCTAGTAAACTTAAAACCTCTTTTCGTTTGCCCCTTATTTCGCCTTTAATTTCAGCATCTTTAACTATTTCTTGGTATGTCACAGAATCTTTCATAATTTCCTCCTTTAATAGTGATTTAATCAATTTTTTCTCTAATTTTAAACCAGCTAAAATGTAGGTACAAGCCATTAATTCTGGTTGTAACTCGTTATCTAAGTCATTAATTTTACTGGCTACCTTTTCTAATAATATCTCTGGTGATTCAGATTTGGCTAAAACCGCAAAGGGATATAAAATCGGTTGCTGTAAAAATAATTCTGTCTAAAAATTTGTAAAACTCTTGTTTCACCTTCAAATAAACTTTGTAGAATTAAACTTCAATAAAAAAGCTAAGGTGCGATCGCACCTGCTAACTGTTATCTTCTAACCATAATTCCAAATCTCCTAAATAATCCATTTTCAAAAGTGCGATCGCCAAATCTTCCATTTTTTCGAGGGTTAAATTTTCAATTTGACGAAATAAATCCCCATCAAATAATTCTAGTTTATTTCTAATCATTTTTTCCAGTAAATTTAGAGCTTCTTCCCTTTTTCCTTCAATCTTTCCCTCAATTTTACCTTTCATTTTTCCCTGAATTTCACCTTTAATTTCAGCATCTTTAACTATTTCTTGGTATGTCACAGAATCCTTCATAATTTCCTCCCTTAATAATGATTTAATTAATCTTTGTTCTAATTTTAAACCAGCTAAAATGTAGGTACAAGCCATTAATTCTGGTTGTAACTCGTTATCTAAGTCATTAATTTTACTGGCTACCTTTTCTAATAATATCTCTGGTGATTCAGATTTGGCTAAAACCGCAAAGGGATATAAAATCGGTTGCTGTAAAAATAATTCTGTATCTTCTTCCCATAAGCGGATTATCCTATATTTATGAGTTGTAGTTCGATCTCGATATTCTTCTTGAAAAACTACTTCTGATTCAGTTTTCTTCAGAAAAATAATAATTTGCATGACATCAAGTCCATATTTTCGCTTGAGTCTGACGGAATAGTCAAGCATTCTCAAAGGCATAGGGGGTTTCGATTTTGCCTCTGTTTGAAACTCAAGATGTAGAATACGTTGATCTAATCTTAACAGTAATACCGAATCGGCTCTGATGGGATCAATATTTAATTCCGTTTTTAGCACTTTAACGGGAGAATTTTTGATGCCTAACAACCATTCTATAAAGGGTTGAGGATATTGCTCTGCTAAATACTTACAAACATTGTCAAAACTCATTGTATTAATATTAAATCATCGATAATAGTTGTTCTTTAGTTAACCAATCGGTATTATTATCAGAACTATACTCAAAACCTTCAGGCACGGATTGCCCTTTTTCCCCTAATTCATTAACTGAATAATCGATTTTACTTTGAAATTCTATTGTAGGACGAATAACAAAATAATCGGGAAATTCATAAACTAAATGGGAAACTTCTCGATTGCACATGGCTTCGTGTAGCTTTTCTCCGGGGCGAATACCGATAATTTTTTGAGGTGTATTAGGGGCGATCGCACTTCCCAAATCAGTCATTTTCATGGAGGGAATTTTGGGGATAAATGTTTCTCCCCCTTTCATACGTTGAAATGCTTTTAGAACAAACTCCACTCCTTGCTCAAGGGTAATCCAAAAGCGAGTCATACGAGGATCAGTAATGGGAATTTCGGGGGCGTTTTCCTTGACTAATTTTTGAAATAAGGGAATAACAGAACCTCTTGAACCCACAACATTACCATAGCGTACCACAGAAAAACGAGTAGGCAAACCACCGGCAATATTATTAGCGGCGACAAATAACTTATCAGAAGCCAATTTTGTTGCCCCATATAAATTAGTAGGATTAACTGCTTTGTCTGTAGATAAAGCGATGACTTTTTGCACTCCTGAAGCTAAGGCAACATCGATGATATTATTTGCCCCTAAAATATTGGTTTTAATACATTCCATGGGGTTATATTCGGCAGTAGGAATTTGTTTTAGGGCGGCAGCATGAATGATAAAATCAACTCCGCGCATAGCCAAGTTCAAACGTTCTACATCTCTCACATCTCCGATAAAATAACGCATTCTGTCATCGTTGAAAATTTGTGACATTTCCCATTGTTTTAACTCATCACGGGAATAAACAATAATTTTTTTGAGGTTATATTTTGTCAGTAAAGTTTTTACGCATTGTTTGCCGAAAGAGCCTGTGCCACCAGTAATGAGAATTACTTTATCTGTGAAAAAGTCGATCGTCATGGGATGTTATTAATTTCTAGGTCATATACTTTTTAATATGCCCTAATTTGAGGAGGTTCGATCGAGGTTTTAGTTAAGTTTTGTGACGGAGTGCGATCTCGCAGCACCACTTCTGGCGATCGAATTAAGTTCTATAACAAGGGAAGGAAGATAACTGTTTGGGAAAGTGCGATCGCTCTGTACTAATCTAATTAAATAAATCTGAATGAGTGCCTGTTCTTTCAAAAATAATTAGATCATCTTGAGGAATTAGTTTATAAATTAATAACCAATCAGGTTCAATATGGCATTCTCTACGATCAGTATAATTTCCGATTAGTTTATGACCCTTATATTTAGCTTCCAGAATTTCCCCCTTAGCTAATTGAATGATTATTTGTTTGAGTTTATTCATATTTTTTCCTCTTTTTTTCATGGTTTTCACGTCTTTTTCAAAACGCTTAGTATAATTCGGGTTTCACTATTACATCCCCAGTTGCTCAAACATATTCTCTAAATTGTCGCAGTGATTCAATTCCTCACCTCGATCCGTTTTTTCTAGTGTTTTTTGAGTTATCTCATTGGGAATTTTCACTTCAAAAGGTAATCCTTGCTGTAATTCAACTTGTTTATAAAAAAGATTGATTGCCTCTGTGGTACTTAATCCTAACTTTTGAAAAATATTTTCTACTCTAATTTTTAGATCGGGTTCAATTCTAGCTCGTACAGTTGCAGTTTTACTCATAAGTTAAATATTTTATTTTTATTCACTATAATAGCCCATTTTGGCTACATTTAGCGATTATGAAGTTCTATAATTCAGGCGCGATCGAGTTTGGTTATGGGGAGGTGCGATCGGGTTTTGAGAATGGAGAGGTGCGTGCTGCGAAGCAGATCCCTTCGGGATCGGGCTTTGGGAAATGAGGAGGTGCGATCGAGCTTTTGGTTAAGTTTTGTGACGATTTAAGGAAGCCAGTTCTCATCTAAGATTTGTTCTAAGGGTGCGATCGGTTCTTCGGGGAAGGTATTGAGAGGTAGTTGAGAATGTTTAGAAGCTAATTTGCAACCTTTTTGATAACAGTCAAGAAACTTATTCTTCAGATGATTTTTTAAACTAGGACTATCTTCTAATTCTCTAATAATTTGTTGTTGAAAATTCAGAATTTCTCGTTCCCAATGTCCCTTATTTCTCTCTTTTTCTGATTGCCAATACGCTAAGATTAGTAAGTGTTCAATTAATTTTATTAATAAACTCTCTAGCTTTCTTTTATCCCTTTTACTCAAGTCTAAAACCTCCTCAATTAAATTGTCCCAATCAACGGAGTTAAAATCACGAATTTTTAGTTTTTTAACGGTTTCTAATATCCAAAGATTATAATCAGTATCGTATAAATTTGTTTGATTTTTGATTAATTGGGCTACCATTATGACTGCCTCCGATTATTTCGTTACCTTATTATAAGTTATTTTCATGGATTAGGTTAGGTTCGCTCGATGTTTTAGAAATGGGGTGGTTCGATCGGGTTGTGGGAATGAGGAGGTGCGATCGGGTTTTGGGAATGAGGAGGTGCGATCGATCGAAATACTAACTAAGGGATTTTTATTTATTTCTTCTGAGCTTATTTCTTCTGTATTTTCCGCAATTAGTTGATTAGCCAATTCCCATGTCAGTTGTTTCATATTGTCTTTATCTGGATACGAGTAGATTATTTATGATCTCATCTCTAACTTTACCCAAGATGATGACGGTTGCTAAATATTATTCTTATATTCCTACATGATTCTTAACATTTTCTGAGTAAGTGCGATGAGGAACTGGAATTACAATTCCATCATGATCTCTAACCCATAATTCATGAGAACCTTTTCCTTGTCTATAAAATCTAAAACCAAAAAATTTAAGACGATCAGTTACTTCTAAATAAGTTAATTCTCTTAATTTTGTCATGGTTAAATTATAGCTGAATAGGAAGAGCAAAAGTTAAACAGGTTGGTTCAGAAAGTTCTATGGTTTCTAAATTTAATGGTTGATTTTGTTCTTTTTTATATTCAATAATCATTTTCAGAACATCAAGACAATTAAAAATTGCTTCTTGGGGAGTATCACCCTCGGCAAATGCTCCCTGAATGCCATGTATTCTTGCTAAATACCCATCATCATTATGTTCAATCATTACTGAGATCAATTGAGTGTTATGTTTTTTTGGTAAATTTTCGAGAGATTGCATTTTTTCTTCACCTCTAAGTTAAATTGTTTCACCATTATTAATGAATAATGTTAACTGTCGCTGTTTTGTCCATGTTTTACCACAGAAATACTATACTTTAGTTTATTAATTTATTATAGTTGGTTATGTTTATTGTTGTCTAAAGTACGATCACGAAGTGGCAGGCTACGCCTGATCGCACCTCCTTCCCTCATCTTCTAAAGTGCGATCGCCTTCACTCACAGATTATCATAATGAAAACAACAAGCCAGAAAATCAATTTGAATTGTACCAATACGATAAACTAAACGATGCTCTAAATCAATTCTTCTTGACCAAATATTGCCCTCCATGTATTTTAAAGGTTCTGGTTTTCCTATACCTTGAAAGGGATTTTTCATTACTTCAGTAACTAAATCTAATATTTTTTCAGCCTTTTTTTGGTCATTTTTAAACCACCATTGCAAGTCACTTTTAAACTGACTACTAAACCCCGGAACTTGCGGAAAACTTGGCTGTATATCCCCTGAAATGGGATTTTGTTTCTTTTTTTTACTCAATTCCTAATTCCCCTTTTAATTCCTCTACAGATTGGGGTTGAATTTTACCCGTGATGGATTCTTCTAAGGCATCGAATAAATGACGAGAATTAGCAGGATTTCTGAATAAATAAACGGTTTCAACTAAGCTACGCAAGTCAGACTCGGCAATTAAGGCAACATTTTCTCCCTGACGACGATTGATAATAAATACTTGATGATTTTCTACAACTTGATCTAAAAGTTTAAATAATCCCTTTCTGGCTTCGGTTGGAGATGTAATTTCATAGCTAAACATAATTTGCTCTTACTTTTTATGTACATGATTAGGTACACTATATCATAATTTTTGTTTTTTGGGAGGTAAGTGCGATCAGGGTACGTTTGCCATTTGCGATCGCACTACTCAATCCCATCACTTACTAAAATTTATTCATCAAATTAACTAATGGCAAATTCTGTAAATTGTCGTTTATAGGGGGCTTGAAAACCTAGTACAATATGCTCTTTCGGTACTCTTGCATCCAATAATTGATTAGCAATACCAACTTCTGTGCCGTCTCTTTGAATCCAAATTTTATCATCTTTTAAATCCACATGAATAATTACACCATAAATTCTAGTTTGATCATCCCAACCAATATTTAAAACCTGATAATGATGATTATGATCATCGAATATTAATTGAATTTCCGTATCACTTTGAGAATGATTAATCGAGTGTTGAGTTAAAATTTCCTTGACTAATTTAACATAATTTATTCTTTCCATAAAACCAGCTCTTGCTTAACAGAGTCAAAAATCATTAATTTTATTTGGTATTCAGCAACGGAATTTTGCACAAATTGACGAGCAAAAAAATCTTCATAAGTATCTTTTGGAATTGCTAAATATAAAGTTCGCTCTGGTTCAACCTTCTTTAATGCTAGTCTATAATTGAGGAATTGACTATCATGCTAAATGAAATTCTTTAACGGCGGAAGCACCTAGAAAAGATTTAATTTCGATGCCAAAGGCACGCTGCGCGCCCGCAATTTTTAAACCCGCTCTTTCTGCTGTAATTAATCTTTCTGCACCTAAGTCTATATAAAATTCAATATCATTAAGTTTCAGATAAAAGGGATCATTGGGTTATATCCCAACCATCTTTTTTAACAGCAAAAAGCACGGACTCATGAAATAAATCTTTTGCGGACATCTACTTGTTATCTCTGCATTTTCACCGATAATAAATAATTACTAACATAGCAGATTTTGGTAAGTTCTCATAAAACGATCGCACCTCCCCCTCATCTTCTAAAGTGCGATCGTACCTCTTTGTTCGGAGATATTCCAGTTTGCTACTTTTGGCATAATTTCATCCCAATTATACAAATTTATATTTTTATGCTCTTTTACTTCAAAAGATTTGGGTAAATATATAATTAATCATTTACGAGAAAATAATATAAGTTTATTAGTGATAGGGCAAAATAAGAACTGGAAACAAGGTTGTAACTTAGGTAAAAAAAATAACCAAAACTTTGTCAATATTCCCCATGAAAGATTAATTCAACAATTAATCTATAAAGCACAATTAATGGCAATAAAAGTAATAACCACAGAAGAAAGCTATACGTCAAAATGTAGCTTTTTAGATTTAGAACCAGTGAATAAACTTGAGAAATACTTGGGGAAAAGAGTAAAAAGAGGTTTATTTAAAGCCAGTAATGGTTATGTATATTCAGCAGATGTGAATGGTAGCCTGAATATAGGTAGAAAAGTAGTCGGAGAGTCTGTTTTTGACAGGGATTCGATAATGAGGTTTGTAGTTAACCCATTACGAATAAAATCGTATAAAGCTAGTTAGTTGGATATTTGTCCATAAAATTAGTAACTATTCATAGCCATTTATTTATTTCCTCTTGTTCATTTTTTGTTAAATAGCTTTTTGAACCTTTATATTTTAATTTCAGGGCTTCTACACCGCAAATTTCATATTGATCAAGATTTTCGTGATACATGGCGATCGCCTCTTTTCTGATTTATTATTAACTATAATCTCACGAATCATTTACGATTGCTATATATGTCTTTTTGTGAATAAAAGTCAAGTTTCAATAAATTTAATGTGGAATTGTTGATAAAAAAAGAGAGATCAATTAAAGAAGATAGAATATAGGTGGAGGTTATTTTTCAAAGTTGATCAGCTAATAAGAAAATGATTTTACCCCCTGTTTCGCTATCTTTTAAGGAGAGAAGAAAATGACTATCACCGATGTTATCAAACGCTATCAAGACGGCGATCGCGACTTTCGCAATACTAATTTAAGCAAGAGTAATCTAAGTGGAATGAAACTCAGTAATTCCAATTTTTCCTACTCAAAACTCGTTGAAACTCATCTGGCGTGGTCAGATTTAGAGCGTTGTTTTCTCTTAGAATCAGACTTAAGGGGAGCGTTTTTATATGGGGCAAATTTAAGTTTTGTTAAGTTGAAAGAGGCACAATTAATCGAAGCGGATTTAACAAAAGCCGATTTAAGAGGTGCTCAATTACACAAAGCAGATTTACAAGGAGCTACATTAAGCGGTGCTGTATTAACATGGGTGAGTCTGTATATGGCAAATTTACCGGGGGTTAACCTGTGCGGGGCAAATCTTGACGGAATTAACCTTAGAGGGGCGAATTTGCAGGGTGCAAACCTAAATTGGACAAATTTGAACCACGCACGATTAAGCGGTGCAAATTTACGAGGAGCAACGTTATACGGTATTAAATTAAAAGGGGCGTTTCTCAACGGTTTAGACTTACACGGTTTGAACTTCAGTGGCATGGATTTAGAGGAAGCCAAGTTAAGTGGTACAAAGTTATACGGTGCGGATTTGTCAGGTAGTAATCTTAATGGTGCGTTTTTGCGCCGTAGTGTTTTGAACAAAGCCAATTTGAAGAATGCACAGTTATATCATGGGCAAATGAAAGGTGCAGAAATAATACAGGCTAATTTAATGAAAAGTAACCTTAGTGAGACGGATTTGCGCAATGCTGATTTAAGTTTTGCTAATTTGAATTTAGTTAACTTGAGGGGGGCGGATTTGACGGGGGCGAATTTACGGGGTGCTTACCTTTGGGGTGCGTGTCTTAATGGTGCGATTTTGAAGGATACTAATTTAAGCGGTGCGAGTTTGAGGGATGCTGATTTGTCAGGGGTTAATTTATCGGAAGCGATTCTCGAAGGGGCGACTATGCCTGATGGTAAGATTTTCATTTAACCGAAAAAATCATTAAATTTAGCTTAATTGGTAAGAAGCCCCACACCTTGTTTTCGACAAAAACAAAGAATAAACAGGTGTGGTACTTGTACTGAGTTGAAACGTATTCAACAATAACCTAACACCTGCTACATTTTTTAAGAAATAACTTATCACTCTGGAGAAGCAAGAGAGTCATTCTTAATTCTTAAAGTTGTTCGTGGAAAGTACGGTTAATTACGTCTAATTGTTGCTCACGGGTTAGCTTAATGAAGTTAACGGCATAGCCTGACACACGAATGGTTAACTGAGGATATTGTTCGGGATGATCCATCGCATCAAGGAGGGTATCTCGGTTAAATACGTTAACATTGATATGATGTCCTGTGTCGTGGAAATAACCATCTAACATCCCTGCAAGGTTATTAATTCTCGCTTCGGGAGTTTTACCCAATGCGTCGGGAATGATGGAGAAAGTATAGGAAATACCGTCTTGGGCATCTTCATAAGGTAACTTGGCAATGGAAGCCATAGATGCGATCGCACCTTTAGTATCTCTACCGTGCATGGGATTGGCACCAGGGGCAAAAGGCTCACCAGCTTTGCGTCCATCGGGGGTGCTACCAGTTTTTTTGCCATAGACTACGTTAGAAGTAATCGTCAAAATGGATTGAGTAGGAGTAGCATTACGATAGGCTTTGTTACGGCGTACTTTGTTCATAAAGTCACTGACTAAGTTTACCGCAATGTCATCAGCGCGATCGTCATTATTCCCAAATTTAGGATAATCTCCCTCTACTTCATAATCTATCGCTAAACCCTGCTCATTGCGAATCACTTTGACTCGACTATATTTAATCGCTGATAAAGCATCCGCTACCACAGATAAACCTGCCATACCACAAGCCATTGTCCGATAAACATCGCGATCGTGTAAAGCCATTTCAATGCGTTCATAGCTATACTTATCGTGCATATAATGGATCACATTGAGGGTGTTAACGTAGAGTTTAGCTAACCATGTCACCAATAAATCAAACTTAGCGGTTACCTCCTCATAATCAAGGTAATCCCCCGTAATGGGTGCATAAGGAGGTGCAACTTGCATTCCCGTGTTTTCATCTTTACCGCCATTGATAGCATAAAGTAAGGCTTTAGCTAAATTTACCCTTGCGCCGAAAAACTGCATCTGCTTACCGATTCTCATGGCAGAAACGCAACAAGCAATGCCATAATCATCCCCGTATTCAGGGCGCATTAAGTCATCATTTTCGTATTGAATAGAACTAGAGTCAATGGACACTTTAGCACAATAACGCTTAAATGCGATGGGCAATTTTTCTGACCATAAAACCGTTAAATTCGGTTCAGGGGCTGGACCTAAATTATACAATGTATGCAAGAAACGGAAACTGTTTTTTGTCACCAAAGGACGACCATCTTCTCCCATACCACCAATTACTTCTGTAACCCAAACGGGATCTCCAGAGAAAAGCTGATTGTATTCTGGTGCGCGCAAGAAACGAACCATACGCAATTTGATTACAAATTGATCGATCAACTCTTGGGCTTCAGTTTCGCTAATTAAGCCTTTTTCTATATCTCTAGCTATATAAATATCAAGGAAAGTAGAAGTACGACCAAGAGACATAGCCGCTCCATTTTGTTCCTTAATCGCCGCTAAATAGCCGAAATAAGTCCATTGGATAGCTTCTTGGGCAGTGGTAGCCGGTTTAGAGATGTCAAAACCATAGCTTTGTGCCATTTCCTTTAATTCGTTTAAGGCTTTAATCTGCTCAGAAATTTCTTCTCTTAAACGAATGGTATCTTCATCCATGAAATCATATTCAAGAGAGAGTTGTTGATTTTGTTTATCTTCAATGAGGAAATCAATGCCATATAGAGCCACTCGACGATAATCACCGATAATCCTACCCCTACCATAAGCATCAGGCAACCCAGTAATAATCCCTGATTTACGGGCTTTTCTCATGTCGGTAGTGTAAGCAGAAAAGACACCATCATTATGGGTTTTACGATATTTTGTGAATATATCAAGGGTTGCAGGATCAATATCATAACCGTAGGCTTTTAATGAACCTTCTACCACCCTAATGCCACCAAAGGGCATAATAGAACGTTTCAACGGTTTATCAGTTTGTAAACCAACGATTTTTTCTAAGTCTTTATTGACATAACCTGCAGAATAGGCAGTGATAGTGGAGGGGATTTTAGTTTCTGTGTCTAAAATACCTTTTTCCCTCTCTTCTTTCATTAATAATTTTACTTCTGTCCAAAGATTATGAGTGCAAGGTGTCGCATCTCTTAAAAAAGATTCATCGCCTGTATAGGGGGTGTAATTTTTTTGAATAAAATCTCTGACGTTTACTTCTTTTGTCCATGTACCTATTTTGAATCCATGCCAGGGTTGAGTTAAAAATTCTTCTCTAGCGTGGTTTGTAGGTTTATCTGTAAGGTGAACCATACTTTCTCTGCCTCGCAATGATGGTTTGTATTTAGGTGATTGCTAATAATAAATATACCTGCATGATCCCCCCTAACCCCCCAAAACACAAAGGGGGAATTATAAGGAAGATTGGTAAATTCTTTCTTGGAAACCGCCTTATTTGTTCTTACTTAAAATCCTATAGTTATTTTCTTTATTTTTTCCTAATAATTAACAAAAGTTAACTTTATTTTTGATAAGGTATCGCATTTGACAATTTAGTATTGTTCTTTTGGTTTTTGTCGGAATAGATTATTTCTTAAAAACTTTGTCAGGTTTGATGTTTGATGTTTGATGTTTAATTTTTCTAATTTGTCATAATCACTGTAAAAGAGCTTTTTAATGTTGATTATTCTTCTTAGTTATAATCGAAAAAATATCAAGACAAAATCGGTTCAATTTATATAGCGATCAGGTTTGAGTTATGAGAATACTATCCTCCCTAACCTGCCTTAAATAAAGGCGGAATTTGGTTGAAATTTCTCATAAATGATTCCTGATTGCTGTATATGACAATCCACCCTTGAAAGAGTCGATGCTTTTTGCGAGGAAATTGTAATTAATCTAGGAATAGTTTTGTCTTGATCTGTTGTCTTAGAGTATCATAATTTTAGAATATGGAAAATAAAATTTGGGAAAATCCAGAGATTGTTACATGGTCACAAATAATCTTAAATAGTTATCAGCAACTTTTAAACAAAGAATTAATTGAGAGAAATAACGATTCATTGACAGATGCTAAAAACCTATATTTTGCTGACTTTGTCGTTTTATCCCATAATAACAAACCTGATCCTATTTACAACTACGGGAATCAAAAAGCCTTAAATCTGTGGGAAATGGATTGGCAAAAGTTGATAAAAACACCCTCTCGTAATACCACTGAACCCATATCAAGGGAAGAAAGAGAAGCACTTTTACAAGAAGCAAATTTAAAAGGTTATATTACTAATTATGGTGGCATTAGAGTTTCTAGTACGGGGAAAAGATATTTAATTAAAAATATCACTCTCTGGAATTTAAGGGATGAAAAAGGAGAATACTGTGGGCAAGCTGCCACTTTTTCCCAATGGGAAAAGATTAATATAGCGTTTATCTAAATTTTATCTAAATAGTGAGGCACACCTAATTCCTTAATAGCAATGGTTTTGAGTCTTCTCTGTGTGCCTCACAAATGTGGAAATTGCTATAAACAGGGATCTTCTACCCTCGGTTGTTACACTGTCATGGAAATCATTGCCAATGATGAATTAATTTGAGAATCTAAAGAAGCCCAAAATTCTAACATTTGTTTTGCCAATAATTGGGGTTGAAAGTAATGAAAAAAATGTTCTCCATTAGGACATTGATAAATCTTATCTTCGGGTTTGAAATAATATTCCCATTTCTCTATTTCTGTCCAAAATACTATTTTATCATCGTTACTACCAGATACCATTAAGGGATAACTGGTTTTTTCAATGGGGAAATAGCTATATTTTTGATATAGAGAGTGAGGAGAAAGAGAATAAATTAAAGCCTTTTTTAGTATTTTTACCAAAGATTTTTGATAATAAAAATTACGATAACCAAACAAGTATTTTGCCACATGGGCTAAGATAGCATCTTGACTACAATTAAAGTTATTTCGCAATAAATAATAATAGCTTACCCAGTCTAAGGCGGGATTAATTCCTACTCCTAATAAAGTCAATGATTTTACTTTTTCGGAATATTTATTCGCATATTGTAATCCTAGCAAACCACAGGTACTATGTCCGACAATATGAACGGGTTTTTTCACCATGTTTAAATAATCATCTAAAAGCTCGATCGCACCTTCAGGGGATGTGGACTCATCTTCTGTTAGTTGATATTCCCATTGACCGATATTAACATATTGCGATAAATATTTAATAACAGGTAAATTAAAACGCATTAAATAAGGATTTGTACTTAACCAAAGTATCTCAGGATTCTTATACATTGTACTAAAAATTATTGAAAAAAAGGTATTAGCAAGGGATAAACTATTAGACATCCACCGAATTAGGGCTAGAAGCCTTGGAAATAGGGTGCAAAAATCATGATTTTTTTTGAGAAGTCTATTATTCTACCCTCATGCTTAATACTCAGTAACCGATTCTTATTGAAAACTTTTGGCATCAATTTGTTGTTAACTAGCATAACCAAAATCCCTGACTATTGCAACTAATTATCATTTATTTTTTTGAGGGATGATTCTGGAGGAATTAATTTAAAGAGAATGTGGGGATCAAAAGGGAAAAAAAATCGTCCTAACTGATATATTTACGGTTATTAGCCCTAAAATTAAGTATTTTAATTGAGGAGTGTTAGATGAATTCAAATTTATCCTTAAAAACTAAACAAAGAAGACGAGATTATCAAGAGTCTATTTCTCAAAATAGGGCTTTAAAACAGCAACAAAGACGACAAAGACGTTTAAACACAGAAAAAGCGATCGAAACGGGCTTAAAAATGACCGTCAATGTTAGCATTACCGTCTTGGCATTTTTCAGCATTAAGCAGTTATTACCCTATCATTTTGCACAACAAGCAAAATTAGCGGAAATAGACGCAGAAATAGCGAAAATTCAACCTCGGGTAGAGAAATTAGAAGAAAATTTTGGCAATACATTCGATCCAAAATTAACTCGCAAGGTAATTGAAAAGAATACCTATAAAGTTGATCCTAATTTGAGTCCTGTTTTTTTTATCGATAAAGAATAGAAGAATTTAGATGCGATCGCGCAGTGCCACCTCGTGATCGCCCCTTCATTGCCAAAATAAACCTCAGTTGTCCCTTAATTGTGAGAGGATTAAACCAAACCACTGTTTCTCATCAGTCCAATATTTGACAGTTTTTAGGCGATGTTGTCCTAAAAAATCTTCCATTTGCCTTAAATCAAATTTACGGGAGATTTCCGTTAAAATGCTTTCTCCTGCTTTTATTTCTATGTCTAAATCTAGTTTTACCAACTGTATTTTCTGATTTTGCTTTGCAGTTAAATACATTTCTATTTGTTTTTCCATTTGATTGTAAATAGCTTGGTGTTGGAAAGTATCAAGATCAAAATTGCCGTCATAACGCCAGTTGAGATGAGATAGCATATTTAAGTTAAATTTTGCCGTCACTCCCTGACTATCGTTATAGGCTTTTTCTAATATTTCTTTTGGCTTGTGTAAATCGATGCCGAGGAGAAAATAATCCCCTACTTGCAATATATCTCTTACCTCATTAAAGAGGCGATCGCACTCCTCTTGTGTAAAATTACCTAAACTGCTACCCAAAAAAACGATCATGCGTTGAGGAAGGGAAGCCGATGGAAGTTGTAATAAGGCTTGTTCATAAGTACCTACTAAGCCAAGAATGGATAAATGAGGGTATTCCTGATGGAGTTGTAAAGCACTTTCCTTAAGAATTTCACTACTCACATCAATAGGCACATATTGCCATGGTTGCCCCAAATTTTCATAAGCAGATAATAATAAACGGGTTTTTGTCGAACTACCACTACCTAATTCTACTAATTCGCAAACCCCTGTTATCTGAGCGATTTCAGCACTAGCTTGTCGCAAAATACTTGTTTCGGTGCGGGTAGGATAATATTCAGGTAAGAGGCAAATTTGTTCAAATAATTCTGAACCATAAGTATCATAAAAATATTTCGCAGGTAAAATTTTCGGTGTGGCAGTTAATCCGTCAATAACATCTTGACCATTGTTAACTATTGGTAAAATGTTTTCCAGATACTTAATTTCGATCGAATGCTTTTGGTTAGTAGTAATCATGATCAAGAATTTAGAATTTAGAATTTAGAATTGCGATGAATCTTTTGCGGTAGTATCTTAAACATTGTCTGAAAATATTTCTACACTAAAGTATTTTTTCAGCAACCCCTAGTTATCTTAGCAATTTCTCGAATCTTCCCAAAGCAATTAAAGGAAAATAATGACGGTATAAATGATAATTGAGATAAAAATGTTGAGGAAATCCGGTGCCTGTAAATTCTTTCTCATGCCATGTGCCGGTTTCGGTTTGTGTGGAGACAAGATAATTAATTCCCTTGTGAATGGCATCTTCCTCAAATTTATCTAAAGCCTTACCTGCATCCAATAAACCAATTAATGCCCATGCAGTTTGAGAAGCAGTAGAATCTCCTTTACCTTTCAAAGCAGGATTTTTATAACTATCACAAGTTTCACCCCAACCGCCGTCAGGATTTTGACAATTTATCAACCAGTTAATACCTTTTTTCATAGCTTCTTGACTGGTTTGAGGGGCGATGACAGCTAAAGCGGATAATGCACCAGATGTACCATAAATATAATTAACTCCCCATCTACCATACCAACTACCATCGTTTTCCTGTTGATTGATTAAAAATGCGATCGCCCTTTGTACCCGAAAAGAAGACATCTGCAAATCACAACTACCTACCATTTCCAAGACTCTAGCGGTAATATCAGCAGTAGCAGGATCAATCATAGCCTTTAAATCGGCATAGGGGAGTAAATTTAACCAACTAGCATTGTTGTTGATGTCAAAAGCCGCCCAGCCGAAGTTATAACATTGCATAGTTTCAATCCACCGTAAACAACGGAAAATAGCTTCATTTTTCAAGTCTTCTCTCGGTAACTCTAATTGATGGAGAGTCATAATTACCACCGCAGAATCATCCATATCAGGATAAAAACGGTTTTCATACTCAAACGCCCATCCCCCCGGTTTGCCTTGGGGATTTTTCACCATCCAATCACCATAATCAAGGATTTGTTTTTCTAATAACCACTCTCCTCCTTTAACTAAACTAGGATGATTAGGAGTAATTCCCGATTCCACTAAAGCGCGTAAACACCATGCCGTATCCCATACAGGAGAAACACAGGCTTGTACTAAATAATCATCGTGGGTTTCCATAGCAAAATTTTCTACTGCTTCCAATCCCCGTGCTACCATTGGATCATTGACATGATAGTTAAGAGTTTTGAAGGCTAAAAGGGAGTTTAACATAGCAGGGATAATGCCTCCCCAATCTCCCGTTACTTCTTCCCTTTCGATAATCCATTTTTCTGCGGCTTTGATGCTTTCTTCTTTAAAAGGTACTAAATTAAAGTATTCGGTAAATTTAAACAGATTATCTAATTCTACAAAAATATCAGTCCAATCACCGCTACGGGGCAATTCGTAGGTTATATTATCTTTGCCTTCGCTGTACAATTCATCAAGATTAATTTTCGGCTCGATCTTGAAAACGGGCTTTCGATCGAATACTATTAATAAAGGTACAGTGCTACTTCTTGCCCAACTAGACATCTCATAAATAGTAAAAAAGGGATTTTGGGGGAGTAACATAATCCAAGGGGGAATGGAAGGCACTCCGCGCCAGTCATAGCAACCGATAATAGCAAGGTGAAATTTGGTAAAGATACGACTTTTACTAATGCCTCCTTTACCTAAGATAAATCTTTTGGCTTTAATAAGGGCTTCATCATCCTGAGAAACACCAAGTAATCTTAATGCCATGTAGGCTTCTACCGATGTGCTTAAATCCCCCCCGTCACCGTAATATAATTCCCATCCCCCATGTTCTCTTTGGTGCGATCGCAGATAATGTTCAATTTTATGGAGAGGTTTATGGGAGTCGATACCCCAAATTTTGTAGAGTAAAACCGCTTCGGCGGTGAGTGTTACATTAGATTCGAGGTAGGCACACCAATGCCCGTCTTTTTCTTGAAGGGAGAATAAATAATCTTGAGCCTCTTTGATACCTAATTTAACTTTACTGTGATCTACTATATTCGGATTGATTAATTGGGCGGTCATAAATAGTAACTATAGCAATGGAACTTAATATTGTATTTATGATAAGGGAGAAAATGACTCTTTAGGTCATTCCTAATTCCTAATTCCTCCCTAAACCACTTTCTCAAGAAATTCTACTTGTAACTTTCCATGCCTACACAAGAACAAATTAAGGTGCGATCGCCCCTTGCATTGTCAATACGGGCTACAGAAGTCCAGAATTTATGCTCTTTAGTCCATTTATCAGGATAAGCTGCCATTTCTCTGGTATAAGGATGATGCCACTCCGATTTAAGCAACATTTCGGCGGTATGAGGAGCATTTTTCAAGAGATTATCATTTTTATCCATCTCCCCATTTTCAATGGCTTCAATTTCCTTGCGAATGCTAATCATCGCCTCACAAAAACGATCTAATTCCGCTAAAGATTCACTTTCTGTAGGTTCGATCATCATTGTACCAGCAACAGGCCAAGACATAGTAGGGGCATGGAAACCATAATCCATCAACCGTTTTGCCACATCTTCCACGCCTATATCAGCCGTTTTGCGAAAATGGCGTAAATCGATGATACACTCATGGGCAACTAAACCATCTTTACCCGTAAATAAGATAGGATAGTGAGGGGCGAGACGATGTGCGATATGATTAGCACTGAGAATAGCTATTTTCGTGGCATAAGTTAACCCTTCTCCTCCCATCATGGCAATATACATCCAAGAAATGGGCAAAATACTAGCACTTCCCCAAGGTGCGGCGGAAATCATCCCAATAGATTCCTCCACATTTCCCCCCTTATTAAGGATAGACTCCGCCACATTCCCCCCCTTATTAAGGATAGACTTCTCCACATTCCCCCCCTTATTAAGGGGGGTTAGGGGGGATAAAGAAGTAGAAGGTAAGAAAGGTACTAAATGAGAAGCTACACCAATAGGACCAACGCCCGGACCTCCGCCACCATGAGGGATACAGAAGGTTTTATGTAAATTGAGATGACAGACATCCGCCCCAAAATCCCCCGGTTTACATAAGCCAACTTGGGCATTCATATTCGCACCATCGAGATACACTTGCCCACCATAACTGTGGATAATAGCACATATATCCTTAATTCCTTCCTCAAATACCCCGTGAGTAGAAGGATATGTCACCATTAACGCAGCTAAATTATCCTTATGTTTCTCTGCTTTTGCCTGTAAATCAGCAATGTCAATGTTACCCTCATCATCACACTTAACCGCAACCACTTTTAAACCGCACATCACCGCACTAGCGGGGTTCGTACCGTGAGCAGATTCGGGAATAAGACAAACAGTGCGATCGCGCTCTCCTCGACTGTCATGATAACGGCGAATGACTTGTAATCCTGCATATTCTCCTTGTGAACCTGCGTTGGGTTGTAGGGATACTCCAGCAAAACCAGTAATTTCCGATAACCATGTCTCTAGTTGAGAGAAAAGAGTTTGATAACCTTTGGTTTGAGAAAGAGGTGCAAAAGGATGGATATTGTTAAATTCCGCCCAAGTAACAGGTAACATTTCCGAGGTTGCATTTAACTTCATGGTACAAGATCCCAGAGGAATCATGGAAGTTGTCAGGGATAAATCTTTGCTTTCTAAACGGTGTAAATAGCGTAATAATTCCGTTTCGCTAGTGTATTGATTAAATACAGCTTCCGTGAGAAAACGACTTTGACGCTGTAAATTCTCAGGAATCCCTAAACGATTAATGTTATCTTCCCCTTGATAACCAGAAGCATCGAGTAAAGGAGATTTATTTGCCAATAAGCGAATATAGACAGAATTTTGGGCAAAAATATCGCAAATTTGATTAACTTCAGTAAGAGTAGTTGCTTCATCCAAACTAATACCGATACCATCATGATAGTAGCGGAAATTAATCTGCTGATTTTCTGCTAATTCTCGAATAGATGTGATTAACTCACTATCACTGATATTAATTTTGATAGTATCGAAAAAATGCTCAGATTTTAACTGATAGCCTAATTTTTGCAGATTATTTGCCAAAATACGGGTTAATTGATGCACTCTAGTGGCAATATTTTTAATGCCTTTTTCTCCGTGATAAACTGCATAAGTAGAAGCAATTACCGCCAATAAAACCTGTGCGGTACAAATATTACTGGTGGCTTTATCTCTGCGAATGTGTTGCTCTCTGGTTTGTAATGCTAACCTTAAAGCAGGTTTTCCTTGAGCATCTACCGACACTCCCACTAAACGACCGGGTATTTGTCGTTTATATTCTTCTTTCGTGGCAAAATAACCAGCATGGGGACCACCATAACCTAATGGTACACCAAAACGTTGACTATTTCCGACTGCAATATCCGCATTTAATTCCCCCGGAGATTTTAACCTTACCAATGCCAATAAATCGGTGGCTAAAATCCCTAAGCCTTTTCCTTGATGAACTTGATCAATAATAGCTTGATAGTGGTAAATAGTGCCGTCTGTGGCAGGATATTGGAGTAAACAACCGAAAACAGCGTTTTTAAAGTCATAGGTAAAGGGATTATCGATAATTAACTCAATATCTAAATATCTCGCCCTTGTTTTAATGACTTCTATTGTCTGAGGATGACAGTTTTCATCGACAAAAAATAGCTTTGATTTACTTTTACTTACTCCATAACTCATCGTCATGGCTTCGGCGGCGGCAGTGCCTTCATCCAATAAGGAAGCGTTAGCGATTTCTAACCCCGTTAAATCCATTACCATTGTTTGAAAGTTTAACAAGGCTTCTAGTCTTCCCTGCGCAATTTCTGGCTGATAAGGAGTGTAAGCTGTGTACCAGTTGGGGTTTTCTAAAATGTTGCGTTGAATCACCGCAGGAGTGATGCAGTTATAATAACCCATGCCGATAAAGGAACGATATACCTGATTTTCAGATGCGATCGCATCTAGGGTTTTTAATGCTTGAGTTTCCGTTTGAGAGGAAGGTAAATTGAGGGGTTTAGCAATACGAATGGATTGAGGAATTGCCGTATCGATTAAAGAATCAAGGCTATCATAACCCAACTTTTCCACGATTAATTTTTCTTCATCACTATCAATGCCGATATGACGGGAGATAAATCGATCTTCTTCGGGTAGATTAACATTACCATTGACTGGTTGACTAGGATTGTCAGAGACTTCAATGGAAACAATATTTTCTAAATCAAGCATATTTTTGCAGAAGAAAAAAATCTTAATATTTACATATCTTAATGTTAACGGAATATTAAGAGATTCGATCCTTGATCAGTATCTTTTATTGCCTTACCCAGTGTATTACTGACAATGGATGTATTTCGCCGACAATACTCTATTACTTTTTCATAATAAGTGTAAATTTTATCCTCAACAATGAATGATTAAAGATTAAATTAGCTTAAGAAAAGATTTTTTAAGTCTTTTAACTATTGACAATAAGGGGTAATATCATCCCCTATTTCACTTAAAAAACATAAGGCTTTAAATCTTAACATCATTAAATCTTCGTAAAAAGGGTTTATTTTACATAAAGGTGGGATAGTTAAAATTTTGCGATCGCCCCAATAAATATCCCTAGCAAAAGGGCATTGACTAGGAATGAAAATAACTATTTTTTGAGCAACTTTTTTCTCTTTAATTTCCCAAGATTCTAATTTATTTTTAATGTACGTGAAGGGCGAAATGAATAAACCTTTCCATAAGTTTTTATAACCAAACATAATCACTTATCCTTTAAATATCAGTTTTACTTAACTAACTTTAGTTTAGCTATAAAGAAAAAAAATAGCAATACGGATAAGCATAAAACTTTCTTCTTGAGTACATTAATTTTCAGAAGTGCAAAAGATGCGATCGCATCTTTCCACTTTTATCAATATTAGGATAGAATAGGGAATAGTCGATTATGAGAGGAAAAATAATGCCTAGATTAAAAAGTTGGGAATCCCCTCGTTGTCAGGGAAGAAATGACAAAGGAAAAGTAGCTTCAGCAAGAAAGCGACAACTCAAGAAACGACAGCAAATGTTACGCAATCAACTAAAAGCCAAAGGGGAAGAGAAAATTATCTCTTCCTTTTTTTGTTTTATTCCCATTTTTCATGTTAAACCAGCTAACAAACAATTCAAAATTGTTTCCTATTTATTACAATAAGCAAGATAGAGAAAAGTAACGATTGATTTTTGTAGCTTTCTGACTTCCAACAGTAAAAACCACCAGAAATGAATAGAGACGTTCAGGTGAACGCCTCTACAGGTATTAGGTATTAGGTGTTAGGTGTTAATAATTATTATAACAAAAAAAATTCTCTATGGGTCAAGATCTACAAAAAATTATTTTAGTTTTTATTTTCAGATAGATTTATTTGTCTGGATTACCGATAATACTTATTACACTTCTAGTAAAAATTATTTTTTTTACGCCGTATTTCTGATGAGTGTCAATGAATATAACAAATCCCATTTTCATCAACTACCCGATTCCTACCACTATTTTTCGCTTGATATAATGCAATATCACCCCGAATAATAGTTTGATTAACGTTTTTGTCGTCAGGATGATAAACTGCCACTCCAATACTCACTGTTACTTTGATCTCTTGAGACTGAAATAAAAGAGATAATTTCTCTATGTCTTTGCGCAGACGAGTAGCCACTACAATTGCATCTTCTAACATACTTTCAGAAAGGAAGATAATAAATTCCTCCCCTCCCCAACGGGCACATAAATCTTCCTGACGAATGGACAAAACACACTGTTTTGCCACATACTTAATCACATAATCTCCAGCAACATGACCATAAGAATCATTAATTTTTTTAAAATAATCAATATCTAAGATTAGTAGAGAAAAAAGTCTTTTTTGTCTTTTAGCCAGATTAAATTCTCTTTCTGCTAACGCAGTAAAATGACGACGATTAGAAATACCTGTCAACTCATCAGTAGTGGCTAACTTTTCTAACTCTACTAAGGCTTTTTTTAACTCGTCTCTGGTGAATTTTAATTCCAAATGGGTTTTGATTCTCGCTAGCAATTCTCGATTATGAAACGGCTTTGTAATGTAATCAACTGCTCCTAAGTCAAAGGCTTTTAATAAATCCTGTTTTTCGTCACTGGCGGTAATAAAAATAATGGGTATATCTTGATAATGAGGATTGAGTTTAATTTGCTGACACAATTCCAAACCATTGATATTGGGCATCATTAAATCCAATAAGATTAAATCGGGATTAATATCTTCCATATATGGTAGAACTTCCTGACTTTGGGCAAGTACGTTGGTTTGATAGCCTTCTTTGCGGAGAATTTTCTCAATAAGAATTCTATTTACTGAATTGTCATCTACTGCCAAAATCAAAAAGTTTTTTGGATTATAGTCAGCCATGGAATTTTTACTTTACTTGATACCTATATATATTTATATATTAGGTTAACTTGATTATTTGATGGAAGATAAATTGTTAATACTTCTTCCTTTCCCGATGGTAAAATTGTCAATCCATCAAATCCTGATACTATTCAAGGCACATTAGCCCAACTAGACGAAGACATTATCTTAATACTTATGTACGAGGGAAGTTCGGTAATAAAAAACTTAGCTAAATAGCCATAATTGCTAATTCCTAATTCCTAATTATGATTATCCCCCTTTAGCAAAAGAAATCATTACCAGAAAAGAAAGCAATAAACCCGGAACTAAAAGAGTTACTAACATAACAAATTGATCACCAGTCATAATCGTACAATTCAGAAAAATAAGGTCATCTTTAATTCTAAAAGAAGATTTAAGAATGAAAACAGATAATTGTGGAGAAACTAATTGTTAATTGCACATTATACATTGTACATTGTTAATTATTAGTATAAATAACATTATTTTGATAAAATTTTCTATGTATTTATTAGAATCCCACAATCAATGTCCAGATTGTTTATCCGTTGACATAAAATTAATACCCATTGCCGATAAGCAAAACGAATATGAATTATATTTCTCTGCTCAAGCAAACGAGCAACAAGAACAGATTTTAGACGGCAAAGTAAAATTTACTCTCAGAATAGCTAAACTGTTTATTAACTTTGATAATCTGGAAATATTAGAATTAACCGAGATTAACGAAGACTTTATTCAACTAATCAAGAATAATTTATCTAATCAAAAATACTGGTTGATAAAACCGAACTTACTCAAAGAAATAAAAGAAACAAAACTAGCGACAATAAAAGTATCAACGGATACTAGTCAATTAAGTGCAAAAATTTTAGCCGATAAATCCTATACCCAATTCAAGGATATAGAAGGATTATGGGTTCATAATATTACCCCTAATAAACACGCTATTTTAGAGAGAAAAGTTGCTGAGTTTATTGTAAATGTCTATTTTAAACCTTATGTAAGTCAGGTGATATTTAGTCAAAACAAATTAGAAGAAATACCAAATATTTATAATAAAAATAATATTGAAATAGAAAGAGAATTAAATAATTTAAAAAATATTATTCAAAGTATTTATCAAGCCCCTCAAGATGATTTTAAGAGTTTAGCCAAAATTGCGAATCTTAACCCCCTAATGGATTTTATCGGTGCGAATTTAATTGGAGTCAACTTAAGCACATTAAATTTAAGTAGCAGTAATTTTAAGGATGCCAATTTGCGCGGTGCCGACTTAACCGATGTGGATTTAAGCGAAGCTAACTTGGAAAATACAAAGCTAAATGGTGCTGACTTAAGCGGTGCTTATTTAGAAGGAGCAAACTTAACTAATGCCAATCTAACAAATGCGAGTTTAGCCTTGAGTAATTTAATTGGAGCAAATTTAACTAATGCCAATTTAACTAACACTAACTTACAAAATACCAGTCTTGGTCAAACTATTGTCAAAGGGGCGATTTTTGCCAACAATTTAGGCTTAACGGAGGAGAAAAAGCAAGAATTAATTAGTAAAGAAGCAATTTTCTCCTAAAACTCAGGTAAAATCGGGCTAGAAGCCCGAACTACCAAGGAAAAATCTTAATTCTTAATTCTTCTTAACTCATAATTCTTCTTAATTCATAATCATTCTTAAATTTTACTATCTTCCGCCAACGGTGATAGAATCAACTTTAATATGAGGTTGTCCAACAGTTACATAAACACTGCCACTAACAGAACCACAGAAACCTGCCGCTAATCCTAAATCTTGGGAAGACATAGAGATTTTCGTCATGATTTCCTTTGCCTCACCAATGAGAGTCGCACCTTTTAAGGGTTTAGTAATTTTGCCATTTTCCACCAAATAGGCTTCGTCCACGCCAAAATTAAACTCTCCTGTAGGTCCAACGCTTCCACCGCCCATTTTCTTGCAATAGATACCTTTATCTACGGAAGCAAACACCTCATCCAGGGTATATTTACCGGGGGCAATGTATGTGTTACGCATTCGGGAAGCGGCGGGAAAACTATAGCTTTGTCTTCTACCACTACCGGTGCGAGGGTGATTAGTCCGAATTGAACCAGCTCGATCGGCTAAAAAGTTCTTTAATATGCCATTCTCGATTAAAAGAGTGCGTTGAGGGGGCATTCCTTCATCATCCATATCAATACTACCAAATGCTTGATTTGTCAAGCCTTCATCCCATGCTGTTAAATTTTCATGGGCGATTTTTTCCCCTTTCTTATCGATGAAAGGAGTGCTTTTTCTCTCAATTTGCGTAGTTTCGAGAAGATGCCCACAGGCTTCATGGAAGATAACTCCCCCGAATTGATTTGCCATGATGATTGGATATTGCCCAGATTCCACATAGTCAGCATAAAGCATTTTTCCTGCGGATTCTGCCACTTCTTCGGCTACTTTATCATAATTCCATGTTCTCAAAAAGTCGGAATTACTGGTATCACCATCTCTTTTACCAATGGAAGAACGATGATCCCCATCAGCACATAATAAGTTATAACCGACAGATTGAGTTAAACGAATATCACGGGCAAAAGTACCATCACTGGAGGCAACTAACACCTCTTGCCAATCACGGAAATAAGCCGCTCGTCTGGATTGTACATGATTAGCGATTTTATTTAATTTTTGGTTAGCACTGAGAAGAATATCTCCCATTTCCTGCATATTGCTACAGTTACCTAACCATGTATCCTTATTTTTTGCGGTGGCATAATCTCTAAACATTTCGAGGTTAATTTCAGGAATAAATGCCGTGCCTTGAGGTATCATTAAACCTAAGATGGAGAGGGCTTTTTCTAGGGCTTGTTTTAAACCGTTAAAGCTGACATCATTGGTACTTACATAACAGTCTTGTTTTCCCCGAAATACCCTTACTCCTGCCCCTGTAGATAGTCTAGGGGTGATACTGGTGATTATATCATCTTCTGCTAAACAACTGATATAGTTGGCTTTTTCGAGGAAAAATTCGATAAAATCGGCTCCAGATGCCCTTCCGATGCCGAGTAAGGTAGAGAGGGGTTTTTCCCATGTTAAGTCGAAGCGATCGCCCTTGGGATGGTAGGATAAATTAGGGATTTCACGGGATATAAGTAATGTTGGGGACATATCTATAATTACTGCTATGATTACTGTTGATTCTTTTTCTATATCCTGTCTATTATACGTTAAGTTTTTGTTTATTTAAAAACCAACAGTCAAGGCTTCTCTTCTACGGGTATCGGAAAAACCGTAAAGAAAGCTATTTTTTTTCATAATACTTTGAGTGCTTCCCATTGCTCCAGTATCTTTTAAATTATGTCCTTTTTCTGCCAATAATCGGCGAGTATCTTTGTTAATCCCTCTTTCTAAGAGTAATTCATCGGGTAGCCATTGATGATGAAACCGTGGGGAAACCGTCGCTTCTGCTATATTCAAATCAAATTCTAAGACATTAATAATTATTTGTAAAACTGTTGTAATAATCCTGCTTCCGCCCGGGCTTCCTGTGACTAAAAACACATCTCCATCTTTAGTAATGATAGTGGGAGTCATAGAACTGAGCATTCTTTTCTTAGGTGCGATCGCATTTGCTTCTCCTCCGATTAAACCATAAGCGTTGGGAGTATTAGGTTTAGCGACAAAATCATCCATTTCATTATTTAATAAAAAGCCTCTATTTTTAACGCTTATACCAGAACCATAACTAAAATTTAGGGTATAAGTATTAGCAACGGCGTTGCCATTTTTATCAATAATAGAATAGTGGGTTGTTTGAGGACTTTCTTGAAAAGAAAAAGGATTACTAGGCTTTATTTGACTACTAGGAATTGCTTTATTTTTATTAATTTTTGTTCTTAAATAATCAGCATATTTTTGCTCCGTTAATTCTTTTACTGGGACATCAATAAAATCAGGATCTCCTAAATATAAGCTGCGATCGGCATAAGCTAATTTCATGGTTTCTGTTATTAAATGAATGGTATTAGCGGTATTTTGCCCTAAACTCTTTAAATCAAAACCTTTTAAAATATTTAACATTTGGATTAAATGCACACCGCCCGAACTCGGAGGAGGCATAGAATAAATTTCATAACCTAAATATTCTCCCTTAATTGGCTCTCTAATTTTAGGCTGATAATTAGCTAAATCTTCTAAAGTAATTAAACCACCATTATTACTCATTTCTTGAACAATATCTTGGGCAATTTCCCCTTCATAAAAAACTTTTTTTCCCTCTCTAGCAATTAATTTCAAAGTATTGGCTAACTCAGGTTGTCGAAAAATTGAACCCACAGGAGGAGGATTATTATTAGGATAAAATAATTGTTGACTAACAGGGTGTCTTTCTAAAAATGGACGGGCAAAAAGCAGAGAATCATAAAAATCTTGAGTGACGGGAAAGCCTTTTTCTGCTAACTCAATGGCAGGTTGTAAAGCCTTTTCTAAGCTGATTGTACCATACTTTTCTAAGGCAAAAGTTAATCCTGCTACCGTTGCAGGTACACCGACGGCTAAGTGACTAAAACGAGATTTGATATTATCTACCTCTCCTTTTTTATTAAGAAACATATCTTTAGTGGCTTTAAGGGGTGCAGTCTCTCGATAGTCAAGGGCAATATTTTCGTTATTATCGGCTAAATGAATCATCATAAAACCCCCTCCGCCAATATTTCCTGCACGAGGTAAAGTAACGGCTAAAGCAAAACCCACTGTAACCCCCGCATCGATGGCATTTCCTCCCTGTTGTAAAACCTCTAAACCTGCTTGAGAGGCTAATTTTTCCTGACTAGATACCATCCCCTGAGTAGCAACCACAGGATGAAAAATTCTTTCGGTGTCATAGATAGGAGTTTGGGCAAAGCTAGTTTTAATGCCAATAACAAAGAAAAAAATCAGAATTGTCAACCAGATATATTTTTTCATAGGTGAAGATGGGGATTAAAAGTAAAGAGTTTAAGCCAAATTGTTTATTGCTAACTAGATCAATTATCATAGACAAAGTATGTTTATGATTAAAACAATAAATTAACGTGAGTCAAACTAATTTAGAATTTTTAGCCGACACAGATCCAGCCATAGCGGAAATTATTGCCAACGAATTGCAAAGACAAAGAAGACATTTAGAATTAATAGCCAGTGAGAATTTTACTTCTCCTGCGGTAATGGCCGCCCAGGGTTCGGTTTTAACGAATAAGTATGCAGAAGGTTTACCAGGTAAACGTTATTATGCTGGTTGTAAATTCATTGATCAAGCGGAAGATTTAGCCATCGAAAGAGCAAAACAGTTATTTGGTGCGGCAATGGCGAACGTGCAACCCCATTCGGGCGCACAGGCTAATTTTGCCGTGTTTTTAACTCTCCTTAACCCCGGTGATAAAATCATGGGGATGGATTTGTCTCACGGTGGACATTTAACCCATGGTTCTCCGGTTAATTTTTCTGGTAAGTGGTTCGATGTATGTCAATATGGTGTCAATCAAGAAACCGAACGCCTTGACTATGATCAAATCCGTGAATTAGCCTTAAAAGAGCGCCCTAAATTAATCATCTGCGGTTATTCTGCTTATCCTCGCATTATCGATTTTGAAAAATTCGGTGCGATCGCTTCTGAAGTGGGAGCGTATTTATTGGCAGATATAGCCCATATTGCGGGTTTAGTGGCTACAGGGCATCATCCTAATCCTGTGCCTCATTGTGACGTAGTCACCACCACCACCCATAAAACCCTTAGAGGACCTCGGGGAGGCTTAATTTTGACCCGTGACGCAGAATTAGGGAAAAAATTAAATAAAGCGGTTTTTCCCGGCACTCAAGGCGGTCCTTTGGAACACGTTATCGCTGGTAAAGCAGTAGCTTTTGGTGAAGCCCTAAAACCTGAGTTTAAAGCCTATTGTGGACAAGTTATCGCCAATTCTCAAGCATTGGGTAATCAGTTAGTCCAGAGAGGATTTAAGTTAGTGTCTGGCGGTAGTGATAATCACCTCAATTTAGTGGACTTGCGCTCGATCGCCATGACGGGTAAAGTAGCCGATCAACTTTTAGAAGAAATTAGCATTACTGCGAACAAAAATACTGTACCTTTTGATCCTGAATCTCCTTTTGTCACCAGTGGTATTCGTTTAGGAACTGCGGCGGAAACCACTAGAGGGTTAAAAGAAAACGACTTCACCGAAGTAGGTAATATCATCGCCGATTATTTACTCAATCCAGAGGATGCAGACATCAAAGCTAACTGCATTAAGAGAGTAGAAACATTGTGCGATCGCTATCTCCTCTATCCTGATTTACATATTCCCTTACCTGTACTAGCTTAATTCTAATCCTTGAGATTGAACAGTGTTCAACCTCAAGAATTATCACAACTGTAAACATTGGGAGATCAGAAACTAACGCTTGGGGGAAAGACACCTCTACTTTGATTGGAGCAATCCTGTCGTAGCAAGTAACTTCAGTGAAACAAGAATCCCCGCCCTAGAAGGACGGGGAGCGTCAATTACTTGAGAACTAACTTGACGTTAGCATTCTGTAAACCACGTTGCTTAACTTCACTCAAAGTTTTGTTAACCGCATATTTTTGGTTAATAGAGTTGATTAACTCAGTTTGATTGTGCTTTTTAGCAACGCCCCAGAGATCAGCGATTAAGTCAAAGCTACCATCAGCATTACGAGACCAACCGAGATCGTATTCTCCTTCTAAAACTGCTACGATGTCGGCACGAATGCGTTGGCTGTTGTAGCCACGAACATCAGCTTCAGTTTTTACACTAATACCTAAGTCTTTTAAAGAATTAGTTAAAATTTCAGCATCTGTGATTTTGGTTCTTAAGGTGCTAAAATGAGACATGGGATATTCCTCCTAGAAGATTAATAAAAACAACAAACAAGTAAAAAGTAACTAAAAAGCACATTATGTGCGACGGAAACTGTTAGCTGATGAGCTAACCCTTCTCTGAAACAGAGAAAGCCTGTTAAAACTCCATGCGTTGATATTCCGCAATGGAGGCTGAAGCAGGTCGGGCGCGTTGTCTCGCCCAGTCTCGTAGTGCTGAGACCTGCTCAGTCATAGTACGGGATAGAGGCAATGTGGATTTAATAGCGGCGATGATGTCTAGCTGTGTGAACTCTCGCTCTTGAGCAAAAGCTTCATACATAGCGGCGACGATCGCCTGTTCTATTTCCGCCCCTGAAAACCCGTCTGAAACCTTTGCTAATTGATCCAGATCAAATCTGTCAATATCATGGCGACGTTTTTTGAGATGAATATGGAAAATCGCTTCTCTTTCTTGGGCATTAGGTAAGTCAACGAAGAAAATTTCGTCAAAACGACCTTTGCGTAAAAACTCACCGGGTAACTTTTCCAAACGGTTCGCCGTTGCCATTACGAATACAGGGGATTGTTTTTCCTGCATCCATGTGAGGAATGAACCAAAAATACGGCTTGATGTTCCTCCGTCGGAATCTCCTGATCCTGCACTACCTGCGAAGGCTTTGTCCAACTCATCGATAAAGAGGATAGCCGGAGAAATTGATTCTGCGGTTTTCAAGGCACTGCGTAAATTGGCTTCGGATTTACCAACCATCGAACCATCATAGACTCTCCCCATATCCAAGCGAAGTAAGGGTAAGCCCCACAGTTTAGAAGTAGTTTTGGCAATGAGAGACTTTCCGCATCCGGGTACGCCTAAAATCAGCATCCCTTTAGGTTGAGGTAGTCCATAACCCCTTGCTTTTTCGGTGAAAGCCTGAGAACGTTGAGTTAACCAGCGCTTCAATTCTTCTAAACCACCTACTCCCTTGATGGTTTCATCCTCCTCGATATAGTCTAGGATACCGTTACGGCGAATTAGTTGTTTTTTCTCTGACAGGACAATTTCCACTTCTTCATCGCTCAATTTTCCTGCCTTAACTAAGGCTTTGCGATATACCTTTTCCGCTTCATCGATGGTCAAACCTAGTGCGGCACGACGCAATCTTTCCTTGATTTCAGGGGATAGTTGTTTCCCTTTTGATCTTTTCAAGGCTTTTTCCAACACCTGATCCAGTTCACTGGCTTGGGGTAAGGGAAAATCCAAGACGATTAGGTCTTTTTCCAATTCTAAAGGAATTTGTTGATAAGGGGACATTAATATAATGATCTTATCTGTACCTTTAAAAGAGGCGATCGCATCTCTTAACCAACGGGTAACGGGGGGAGATTCCAAGTAAGGATGTAAGTCTTTAAAGATATAGATTCCAGCTTCTTTTTGTCTGACAACCCACTCGATGGCCGCTTCAGGAGATACGGTGTTATGTTGTACAGAATTGCGATTAGGATTATCTAATTCTACCAAACCACGGGTAACAGTCCAAGCATAAATGCGAGGGGGATTCTTACTGTCTGACTCTGCCACTATATCGGCGATCGCCTTCTCTGCTCTTTCTTCCTCGGATGTCACCAGATAGATGAGAGGATATTGAGCTTTAATCAGAGTGTTTAGTTCTTCTTTCATGGGATCGACCTCCTTAGTATAGGCAGTTTACTGTCATTAGCGATTATGAATCACCGTTTAGCAGGGAATTAACTCCTCTTGCCCTTGAGTACCAGCAGTCACGGAAGTTTTTTCGCCAATTAAGGGGAATTCTTCATCGACAATACTAGGTTGGTTCTTCAAAGAAATCATTTTGCCATCACGCATTACCATTGCGGCATTACATTCAGGGCAAACGTGTACTTGGTGAGTTTTGCCATAACTGGCCTCTACTTCTTCCACCGTCTCCGGATGTTGAAGATAAAAGCTAATGGCTTTTTCGACTAACGCTGACATAGAGTCAGTGTCGATCGCCGCCTTTACTTTCAGTTGACGGTGTAAGGTTGGTGGAAGATAAAGAGTAACTTTTTGCTTGTCTTGCATATTCGCTTTATTTTGATATGCCCAAATGCGATGTTTTTAATTTAACTTCTTTTTTTCTGTCTGTCAAGATGTCAACCCATTTTAATGGCAATATTGTTACATTTCTTTACAATTAATGAGGGGCGATCGTACCGTGTTTAGAGGTTTAGTGACGTCAACATCAAGTAAATAGCGTTATTTTACCTGCGTTTGATATAAGAAAATCCGTTAGTTTTAGGGATAGACATTTTCGGGAATGAAAACACCCTGCTTTATATATGAGTGATTGACAGCAACTAAAAAGTGATATAATCCTTGCATAGTTGACGGAAGTTATCTCCTCTTTCCTCAAAGTTGGTATATTGATCAAAACTGGCACAGGCAGGAGATAATAAAACTACTTTGGCATGAAGTTGGGCTGCTAATTCTTTGCCTCGTTTGACGGCATTTGCCATAGTTTCTACTATTTCATATTGTTTAAAACCAGATTCTTCTAATCTTTTGGCAAATAAAGAGGCGGCTTCTCCTATTAGTAACACTGATACACATTTTTTCTTGATGGTATTTATCCATGCTGTGTCGTCTCCTTCTTTGGCTTCGCCTCCTGCAATCAAAATCGTGGGGGAAGCAACGGAATCTAAACCAACTTGCGCCGCATCGTAGTTGGTGGCTTTACTGTCATTGATATATCTCACTCCTTCGATGGTGGTAATTAATTCTAGTCTGTGAGGCACTCCTGTAAAAGATGATATTGTCTGGGCGATCGCACTCTTACTAACTCCTGCTAATCTAGCGGCGGCGGTAGCCATTAAGAGATTTTGTAAGTTGTGTTTCCCTTCCATTTTAAAGAGGGAAATAGGGGCAATTAATTCTTTAAAAGCGACAATCCAAGAATCTTCTAAATAAACGCTTTTTTCTATATTTCCTAATAAATATTCTTTTCCTCTTACACTGGTCCAATAGACATTTTTCCAGTCTAAATCTAAACCAAAATTATGTAAATAGGGATCATCTCCATTTAAGATTTTATGATGGGATCTTTGTAATAAACTAGCTTTTATGGCTTGATAATTTTCAATGGTTTTATGTCTTGCTAAATGATCAGGAGTAAAGGTTGTCCAAATGCCAATTCTAGGGGACAATTGTTCAGAGGATTCAATCTGATAACTACTGATTTCTGCTACTACCCAATCAAGGGGATTATTTAAAGATTCTAAAGCTAAATCACAAGCCGCATAACCAATATTGCCACAGGCAGAAGTTTTAATACTTCCTGTTTTCAACATCGCCTCTACTAATGCTGTTGTTGTGGTTTTCCCATTTGTGCCTGTAATGCCAATCCAAGGGGTTTTGTATAAATATTGCCATGCCAATTCCATTTCGCCGATAGTTTTTATTCCTTTTCTCCTCGCTTCTTGTAAAATGGGAATATCCCACGGTACACCAGGGCTAACAACAATTAAATCGGGATTATCGTTATTGTTTAATGGTAAATTTTCCCCTAATTTGACGGTAATATTTTCCTGTACTAAGTTATTTTTAATTACCTCTAAAGAGGGGGAATTGGAACTATCATAAATTGTTACTTGTTCATTATGCACCTGTAAAATTTTAGCGGCGGCAATGCCTGATTTCCCTAAACCAATAATAGAAACTTTTCCCATTTATTTATCTTTTTTATAATTAATCATTTAATCGGGTATCAAATCATAATTTTAACTGTTTTTTCTATTTTCTTCTTTTTTTCTGCCAAGTTTTTTGTGCTTCTTTAAAAAGTTTTTTCAGTCTTAAATCCAGAGAAAATCCCCGACGAGTTTGGATAATTATAGTATCACAGATGCGATCGTGGAAAGCCTGATTATATTCGTCATCGGCAAAAATTGTTACTCCATCAACAACAATCGGAGTAAGTAACAGAATCATTAACAGAGAGTCTTTAAAGTTGATTTTAAAACCAATCATGGCAATAAAAGCAATTAACGCAATGATTCCTTCTCTTTTCGAGAGACTTACCATGGAAGGAAGTCTTTTACGGCGAATATCGGCTATTTTTAAATCCATCGCCCATCGCCCTAATGTTTGCCCTTTATTGATTTGTACAACGACTACCCTAAGAATAAACCAAAGCATTATAAAAATGATAAATTCCAGAAAAAGATTGGTGACAAGGGAGGAAAAAATCCAAACTATGATAAAATCGATCAGAAAAGCATAAGCTCGACGCTCAAATGGTGCTTTTGGGACTTTCCGAAATTGGTTTTCTTCGCTATACATGAAGTTGAGAAATCGTTTCTCCTAAGCTGATGATACTATTTTAACTCTAAGTTCAACTTAAGCAAAAAGATGATGGCAATAAGATGCGATCGATCATTCCTAACGAATAATAGTAAAATGAGAGAACATTAGCTTAAGTCCTAAATTTGATTTTATGAACAACTATCGACAATGGCAATGGCAAGGATTTAATATCGCCTATCAACAATCTGGAGAAAAAGGCTTCCCTGTGGTTTTTATTCATGGTTTTGGGGCAAATAGTGGTCATTGGCGCCATAATATGAGGGTTATCAGTGAATATCATCGCTGTTATGCTATTGATTTACTAGGTTTTGGTGCTTCTGATAAGCCTTTACCAAATCAACCTTTATCCTACACCTTCGAGACTTGGGGTAAACAAGTAGGAGATTTTTGTCGAGAAGTAATACAAGAGCCTGTAATGTTAGTGGGTAATTCCATCGGTTGTGTCGTAACAATGGAAACTGCCATCGCATCTCCCGATTTAGTGACAAAAATTGCCGCCTTTAATTGTTCTTTAAGATTACTAAATGAACGAAAACGTAGGACTCTCCCTTGGTATCGCAATCTAGGCGCAGGTATCATGCAGAAAGTTTTACAAAATAGAGCGATCGCATCTTATTTTTATAATCAGATAGCCAAACCAGAGGTAATCAGAAACATTCTTCGTCAGGCATATAAACGAGAAGAAGCCATTACCGATGAATTAGTTGACTTAATCTATCAACCTTCTCAAGATCCAGGGGCGGTAGATGTATTTGTCGCATTCACGGGGTATTCATCAGGGCCAATACCTGAAGACTTACTGCCCATTTTACCATGTCCCATTACCTTTTTTTGGGGTACAGAAGATCCTTGGGAGGCGATCGAGCTAGGGCGAAAATTGGCGGATTATCCCACTGTTAAAGACTTTATCGAATTGGAAGGACTAGGGCATTGTCCACAAGATGAAGCACCAGAAATCGTTAATCCTTTATTATTAAATTGGATTAATTATTAAATGTGAGCGGAAGACTCCCGTTTAATTTCTCAATAAATGTATGAAATTCAAGAGTATTAATCAACGTCTCATTTTTGCTTGTTTGATTGCCTCTATTTTTATTTATGGCATTTCCTATATTCAAATACGTCAAGTATTAGAGCGAGGGGTAACTTCTTGGATGACTGATGTTGTTCAATCTCGCCTTGATTTTGTGGCAATGAACATGGAAACTATTTTTAGTTCCATAGAAAATGAGAGTAGATCGATCGGTAATTTTAATTCTTCAGATGAATTTATTAGTAGGACTTCTTCACTTTTACAAAGGGAATCTTACATTCAAGCTATTCTATGGGAAGATTCCTCTGGAAATAGGATTCAATCTATTTTAAAAGAAAATAAAAGGATGACTTCCTCAGAAATAAATATCCTTTCAGCATCTTGTCAGAATCTTTCTTCTACCCCTTCTTGGATATACAACGATCGCACCTCTAGTTTTACTTATTGTAGCCAATCTGACCAATTTTATGAAGTTTCTGCCCTTTTTCAACCTGCAAGAATTATTGGGGGAGATTTATACGATTTTTTTCCTCTCCCTGAAAATAAAATTTGCATTAATTATTATTGGAGATGTAGCGGATAAAGGAATCCCAGCCGCCCTTTTAATGGCTAAAACCGTTACCTATATTCGCACTGTAGCTAAAAGTAAAACAACCCCCCAAGAAATTCTAACTATTGTTAATGGGGAACTTTGCCTTAATAATGAAGAATGTTTATTTGTAACTTTATTTTGTGGGATTTTAGATTTAATTACAGGGGAACTCAATTATGCTAGTGGTGGACATGATGCACCTTTAGTGATAAGAGACAAAAAAGTACATTTTTTACCTTTAGAAACTGGTGCACCGTTGGGTATTGACGATGAAGCATTTTTTCCTACTCATCAATATCTTTTACAACCTCAAGATTTGTTGGTACTTTATACTGATGGTATCACAGAAGCGATGAATCATAAGGGGGAATTTTTTACGATTGATAGATTAATGGAGATTCTTGATAATCATGATTTTTATAATCCCCTCCGAATTAGAGGGAAAAACCTTGCAATGGAAAGTTAGGATTAATCGTCGATTAACACAGTTAGAGAAAGTAAAACCATATATTGCTAATATCTTACAGCTAGAGGGCATATCTTTATCAGTAATTCAAGATGCTCAATTAATTGTAGAGGAAATTTTAGTTAATATTATCGAATATGGAAACGATAATTGTAATTCTTGTTTTATTGATTTAGAAATCAAAATTGAGGATAATACCCTAACAATGGTTTTTCAAGATAACGGTAAACCATTTAATCCCTTGACGGAAATTTTACCATCAGATTTGTCTATGGATGACGAAGAGCGATCGCAAGGGGGACTAGGTTTTTATCTAGTGCGAGAGGTGTGCGATGGTATCAATTATGATTATCAAAACGGTAAAAATATATTAATCACCTATCAAAATATTACTAAAAAATAAAAAAATGTCTTTAAAAATAGAAGGAAAAACAACCAGCACAAATACGATAAAAATAACTCTGATTGGGGATTTAGACACCCTATCGTCTCCAGAATTAGATAGTTTTTTAAATAATAAATTAGATGCAACAATAAAAAGTTTAATTTTTGATCTCAAAGAGCTTAATTTCATTTCTAGTGCTGGATTAAGAATTTTTGCTAAGAGTAGAAAATTGATAAAATCTAGGCAGGGAAAAGTTTATTTTACTAACCTAACTCCTCAAGTTAAAAAAGTGTTTGAAATTGTCAAAGCAGTCCCCCTTTCAGACGTATTCCAAAGTGTGGAAGAATTAGACGAGTATCTAAAAAAAATGCAGTCAAAAATAGATCTTTGATAATCAAATTTCAGATGCTACCAGTCGAGGAGAAATTTCAGATATTGGGCAATGTTTTACAGGAGAGTATAGATACATTAACTTTGATTAATAAAAACGATCGCACTATCGAAAAAGCTAATGTCAGAATTTGTCTGGAATTTTTAAGCGGAACTATAATAATGGTTTAATAAACAATAAACAATGAAATCATCAATGACGAAATCAAGGCTAATTTATGATCAATCAGAGCAATTGACAGTTTAGAATTTTAAGGGCGAAATAGATGATGAAAGCAGTTATCATGGAAAAAGCAGGAGATGTCAACATTCTTGAAATGCGTAATATTGATATCCCAGTAATTACTTCTTCTACAGAAATTCTAGTGGAATTGAAAGCCGCAGGAGTTAACCCCATTGATATTAAAATCAGAAAAAGAGGCACTTTTTATCCCGAATTTACTTCTGCGATTTTAGGATGTGATGGTGCGGGAATTGTGGTAGATATTGGGAAGGAAGTAACAAGGTTTAAGCCGGGAGATGAGGTATATTTTTGTGCCGGAGGACTAGGTAAAGCCAATACGGGGAATTATGCTCAATATACCGTAGTTGAGCAAGATTATGTGGCGAAAAAACCGCAATCTTTATCTTTTGCCGAAGCTGCCACAGTGCCTTTAGTGTTAATTACCGCTTGGGAATCGTTATGCGATCGCATCTCCTTAAATAGTAATGATAAAATTTTAATTCATGGAGGGGCTGGCGGAGTTGGTCATATCAGCATTCAATTAGCTAAACTCAAAGGAGTAGAAGTGGCAACCACTGTTAGCAATCCCGATAAAGAAAGATTAGTGAGAAAATTGGGGGCGAATTATCCGATTCTCTACCAACAAACTAATTTTATCAATGCCGTGATGGATTGGACAAAGGGCAAAGGAGTTGATTCTGCTTTTGATACCATTGGCGGTAAAATCTTTTTTGATACCTGTCATGCCGTCAAAGTTTATGGGGATATTGTGACGATTCTTGAGCCTGATTGTACGATGGAAAGTTTAAAAATAGCGCGTAATCGCAATTTAAGAATTAGTTTAGAGTTAATGCTAACTCCTGCCTTAATGAATTTAACAGAGGCATTGAGACATCAAAGGAAAATTTTAGAACAAGGTGGGTTATTGTTTGATCAGGGTAAATTAACCATTCATCTTGAACAAACTTTTTCTTTAGCGGAGGCTTCCACCGCCCATAAAATGATTGAAACTGGTTCAGTTACAGGTAAAATTGCTTTGATTATTTAGGTATTAAGCTAGTTTACATTTTATAAGTTTACTGGTGAGGGCGAAGAATTAACTATTAACTATTAACTAAATTCTAAATGTTTATTATTACCAACGATGACGGCATTGACGCAGACGGAATTAAGGCTTTAGCGGAGATTATCACCGATGATAAAGTCATTATAGCACCCGATCGAGCCTTGTCTGGTTGTGGTCATCAATTAACAACAACAGAAGCCATTATCGTTACAGAAAAAAATAATCAAGAGTATGCAATTAGTGGCACTCCTGCTGACTGTGTGAGATTGGGGATCAGTGTCATTCATCCTTCAGCAAATTTCGTACTTTCAGGCATTAACGCAGGGGGTAATTTAGGTGTTGATATTCATACATCTGGCACAGTAGCGGCGGCGAGGGAAGCGGCAATTCAAGGCTTAGGGGTGGGTGCCAAGGGTGTCATCGGCATCGCACTTTCTCAAGTTATCAAATATCCGCAACCGATAAATTGGGATATAACCAAACAACAGACAAAAAGAGTATTAAAAGAATTATTGAATAGGGAATTGCCGAAAGGTTGCTTTTGGAATGTGAATTTGCCCCCCCTTGATTCTTCAAGAAATCCTGAAATCCTATTCTGTAATCCTAGCATTGATCCTTTACCTTTAGACTTCAAACAAGAAGGAAATCGATACTATTATCAAGGTAAATACTGGCAACGGAAGATAACTACAGATACAGATGTAGATGTTTGCTTCTCTGGCAATATAGCGGTAAGTCTAATCAGTCTTTAATGAATATCTATCTACTTTAAATCTGAACTCTGAACTCAGTTTCGATCGCATCTCCATTTTAGTTCACAAAGCAATACTAGGGAAAAAAGAACGAGCCGCCAAGATCACTTGAGTTCGGCGTTAAACGTTAGATATATTGAGAAAAATTGCTATACTGAATATCAACAGAGCGATATAAAAAATGCTGAATGATTCTGAGCTATTGCCTAAATCCTGATTGTACCCATCCACAAAATCCCTCTAATTTAAGAGTATGCCAGACTTGTGGGGCGGGACTCATTTTACATCAACGTTACCGTGCAGTAAAGAAAATTGGTAAGGGGGGGTTTGGTTCAACCTTTTTGACCATTGATTTATCCTTACCCGGCAATCCTTTGTGTGTAGTAAAGCAGTTAAGACCTTCCGCAAATGATCCAGACGCATTTCAAATGGCGTTAGAATTATTTGAACGGGAAGCGAAAACTTTAGGAAAATTAGATCACCCTCAAATTCCCCGTTTATTGGATTATTTTGAACAAGATAAGCAATTTTATTTAGTTCAAAGTTGGGTGAAGGGTAAAACCTTACAACAAGAAGTCAAAAAGGATGGAGTTTTCAGTGAAACCAGAGTCAAAAAATTTTTGCTAGAAGCATTAGAAATACTAAAATATATTCATTCTTTAAAGATTATTCATCGAGATATTAAACCAGCGAATATTATCCGTCGTGAACAAGATGGAAGGCTGGTTTTTATCGATTTTGGGGCAGTTAAGGATCAAGTTAATACCCAATTAGCCAAAAGTTATGGGCAAACTGCTTTAACAGAATTTGCAGTGGGTACGATGGGATTTGCTCCCCCTGAACAGTTGGCGATGCGTCCTTTCTATGCTAGTGATATTTATGCTTTAGGGGCAACTTGTCTCTATTTAATGACGGCAAAATCCCCGAAAGATTTCCCGATGGATGAGTTAACGGGAGAGTTGACTTGGCAAGAGGAAATTAAAGTCAGTAAAAGTTTTGAACAGGTACTTTCTCGAATGTTAAGAATAAACCTGAGCGATCGCTACAAAACCGCCGAAGAAGTGAGCCAAGATTTAGAGATAATGTCATATACAAAAGAATTACAAGAAGGGATGGTGACAAATCCTCAAACTGTCAAAAACAAGAAAGAAAATACAGAAAAAGATAACACTTTGGAGAATACTCATTTATCCCCAACTGTCCGTTTAGCCATGGCAATTCGAGCAAGGAAATCTCGTCAAGGAAAAAGTAAATATATTGCTCAAGTTAATTCCCATACGGTTTTAAATGGTTATCTGGGGGGAAAAAGGGATTTTAGTGGACAAAATTTTAGTCAATTTAACTTTGCTCAAGCACAAATACCTGAGATTAATTTTCGGAATTGTCAACTGGTAAAAACTAATTTTGATGAAGCTAATTTAGATAAGGCTAATTTTTACTGTGCCAATTTAGCCGGGGCAAGATTTTGGAAGGCAAATCTGCGTAAAGTTCATTTTTTCAAGACAGACTTACAATCTGCTGATTTACGCAATGCTAATTTAGAAGGTGCTAATTTAGAAGGGGCTAATTTGGAGAGTGCCAATCTTTGTGGTGCAAATTTAACCGATGCAAATATAACACAAGAACAAATAGAACAATGTCAAACCAATTGGGCAACGATTTTCCCTGATGGGAAAAGACATATTTGGTAATTAATTTTGGCTCTATTCCTAAGTTAACAAGACTGTCATTGTTGCATAGTTCAAAAGAAGGTCTTTAAAACCCTGATTTTTTGCTAAACTTGATGAATATAATTTTCATTTTGTCCGATTTAATCAAATTTAGTCATAAATAACTATGTCTCACTTTAGCAGTATAAAGACTCAAATTCGGAATCTGGAATCATTACAAGCCTCTTTAAATAACTTAGGCATCGAGTGGAAAAAAGGTCCTTCTATCGTCAGAGGTTATCAAGGGCAAACTACTCAGGCTCAAGTAGTTATTGAACAAGAGAATGACTATGATATTGGTTTTGCTTGGAATGGTCAAGAATATGAGTTAGTCGCTGATTTACAATACTGGCAACAGCCTTGGACTGTTGATGGTTTTTTACAGCGTGTTACTCAAGGATATGCTTTGCAAACGGTTCTCCATGAGTCTTCTCGGCAGGGTTTCTCTGTCACTGAGCAACAAAAAAATGAGGATGGATCAATCCGTTTAGTTGTTCAACGTTGGAGTTAATCACTATTTCTCTGTTTTATTGAAGTTAGGGTTAATCATCCCGATTTCTGCTTGTCATAAGACTTTCACTCACGAATGATGGCGATAGGCAAGGTTTAGATACGGATTTCCCATTCTACCTTGTTTATCCCAAAGTCTATTATATAGACAAACGATTATTATTACCATTGATATTTTAATTTTTTTTAATTATGTTGGATCAAGGGGATAGAGAAGTAACCACGGGTTTTGAACCAGAATTAGGGGGTATTTGGCGAGATAACCCCGATCGCACCGGTTTTGAACCTGAATTAGGTGGATTCGATCGGGAAAAAGGGGTTTATGTGGATGAGGTGACTTGTATTGGTTGTAAAAATTGTGTTCATGTTGCCCCTAATACTTTCTATATTGAAAATGAATATGGGCGATCGAGGGTTTATAATCAGGATGGGGATATAGAGGAAATCGTCCAAGAGGCGATCGATACTTGCCCTGTGGATTGTATTCACTGGTTAGACTACACGGAAATTAAGCAAAAAGAAGCAGAAAGAAAATATCAAGAAATACGCCCTTTGGGTTATCCGCAGGTTCGCAAATCGTCAAAAACCGCTAAAAATAAGAAACAAAGAATCAATAATTAACTTATGTGAGGGAGTACCATGGCTGATAAAAAATTAGGTTCTCAATTACCCTATTTTGCTTTGAGTTTATTAACTCCTCCTGTGGTTTTAGCACAGATGTTGGGGGATAATTTAATGACTTTGTTAGTGGATATGGGTAAGGCTAGTGAGGAGATTTTTCGAGGGGAAAGGTTGCCTGTTTTAAAAAATACTAATGATTGATATTCTCAACTACATTATCTTAAGGTCATTTATAATAATAAATATACCACTATAATATCCCCTTAACAAAGGGAGAATTATACAAAAATACACTTTTTCTGTTTGAAGTTCTAGGGGAAGTAGCTCAATGGTAGAGCGGCGTTTTACTTTCCGCAATATGCACAGAAAGTTCCTTAATCTTGGCTTCTAACCAATTATTACTTTCCGCATGATGCAAAGCAAGTTCCTAGTTTGGCTCATAACCCCGCAGGTTGCAGGTTCGATTCCTGCCTTCCCCAACAAAAGGGGGCAAAAGAGATTCCTTATTGTGGCGTAAGCCATTAGTTTGAACTAATGTTATCTCTCGCCCTCTTTCTCATTCAAGGATGTTGAAAAATGAATAAAGCAACGTTAAGATTATTTAATGCGATCGCACTTCCCCATAAACAAAAGAAAAAGTTCTCTGAATCTATCTTAAATGTAAAAAGAGGACACCCGTTAAATTTCTCAATAAAAAAAGTCC
>CAYPDC010000002.1:65133-81301 GCA_964409355.1 uncultured Cyanobacterium sp. | reverse complement strand
TGTGAGAAACGCTATAAACCAAAATCCACCCATCCCCCTCTCTCCCTATCTCCCCATTTCTGGAGAAGTCTATTATTCTCAAAAGATCCAGAACCTTGTTTGCCTCGAAAAAAGCGAAAGAAAATTATTATGATGGGATTTGATTCAGTGAAATAAAGGAGATGAAATACTGTATTTAAAAGGAATTAAAATAAATGTGTCAGGCACTCAGGTATCAGATACCTGACACATCAAACGAACAACTAATTATCTTTTTGCGTAACATCAGTTAAGTAATAATATGAATAAACAAGAAAATATCGGTTTAAGATCCGCAGTAGAACTAAGCAAATTAATCCATGAAAAGAAAATTTCACCCTTAGAAATATTAAAGTTTTACGCCTCACAAATACAGGAAAAAAACCACCAATTAGGTACTTTTACATATCTCGATTTAGATAAAGCCTTCCTCGAAGCTAAGGAAAAAACGGAAATTTTAGCACAAGTGGAAGATACTTCCTGTTTACCCTTCTTTTTCGGTATTCCTACTGCTATTAAAGACTTATACCCCGTCAAAGGAATGCCGACAGGTTACGGTAATGGTTTTATAAAAGATCAAATTGCTGATTATGATAGTGGCATCACGGCAAAAATTAAACAGGCAGGGTTTATTATTGTCGGTAAAACAGCGACATCGGAATTAGGCTCTTTACCCTACACTGAATCAGTCGGTTTACCTCCCTGTCGCAACCCCCATAATCTCGATTATACCGCAGGAGGATCTAGTGGTGGTGCCGCTTGTGCTGTGGCTGGGGGATTATTACCCATCGCCCCGGCTTCCGATGGAGGTGGTTCTGTAAGAGGTCCTGCTTTTTGTTGTGGTATAGTGGGATTAAAACCCAGTCGAGGACGAGTTTCTAATGCCCCAGTAGGGGATTATCAAGGGGGCATTGCTACTCACGGTTGTCTTAGTCGTAATGTAGCCGATAGTGCGGCGTTATTGGATGCTATCTCTGGTTATATCACGGGAGATCCTTATTGGTTGCCGAATCCCGATCCTTCTTTTCTTTCTGCTTTAACTCAGGATACAGGAAAGTTAAAAATTGCCTTTGCTACTTCTATTTTACCCGCAGGAGAAGCCCATCCTATTCTGAAAAACCAAGTAAGTGCCATCGCATCTCAGTTAGAAGCCATGGGGCATGAGTTAATGGAGGCTTGTCCAGATTTTACACCATTAGTTGATCCCTTTAAAACTCTTTGGCAATCGGGCATTACTGCCGCGGGTTTTCCCGATCAAATTCTCAATCCGATGAATCAGTGGTTAAAGCAGACTTCCCCCGATTTAGGCACTTATTTAAGGGCATTACATCAAATGCAGGTAGTTTCTCGACAAATAGTCGCCTTTTTTGACAATTTCGATGTTTTACTCCTTCCAACTTATATGTCGCCTCCCATTAAAATTGGAGAATGGGCAGATTTACCCCCCGAAAAAACCTTAGAAAATATCATCCATTGGATAAATCCTTGTCCTCCTTTTAATGCTACAGGACAACCTGCGATCGCACTTCCCACAGGTTTTACCGAGGATAACTTACCCATAGGCATTCAATTGGTAGGTAAACCCGCCGATGAAAAAACCATTTTACAATTAGCTTATCAACTAGAAAAGTTGAAATCTTAAGTAATTTTATTATAGCAAAACAAATTATTGCTAAAAAAAAATAAGATTGTCAATTAGATTACAACTTGTCAACAAAAAGATTAAGAGGATCAAAATTAGACTTAATTTTTCGCATCATCGTCAAACCATTGCCTACATATCCCCAGGGTTCAATTTCTTTCTTAATAGAAGCATTGGACTCTAAAATAGTTAAATAACCAGCATTATCTTGACAAAACTGTCTTAAACTTCTAATTTGATGAGTTTTTATTTTATCTTGAAGTCTAACTTGTCCTACTCCAGTAGCAATATTAACTAATCCGTAATTTTCTACCAAAGAGAAACAATTAGCAATCTGAGTGGAAACAATTCCCACTTTACATATCACCTCTTGAGAATTTTCTCTCACAGAAACCTTCATCTTTAAATCATTCCACAACTTTAACTCTCCTTCTCCTTGATAAGATTGCATCGATAAATTGAGACGTTGCACCCATTGTCTGATTCTGGCACTTTGTTGCTCAACACTTTCAGATATACCCTGAAAACGTAACACTAACCCCATACCTAAACCCAGATTCAAACCAGAAATAAGAGACTCAGAGACTAAATCTGCACAAATAGGCGTTAAACCAGACACAAAAACCATTTTTCTTAACTGATTGATTTTTTCTTTTTCCCCAGTAATAACCAAAGTGTTTGACTGGGAAGGAAGGGGAAATAAACGAAAAGTAACTTCTGTGATAATCCCCAAATTACCATAAGAACCCGTAAACAGTTTCATTAAATCGTAACCCGCCACATTTTTTACTACCTTCCCCCCGGCTTTTGCTTCCTCTCCATCACTTCTAAGGAATGAAATCCCTAAAATCAAATCTCTAATGCCGCCATATCTTTGTCGTAAACTTCCCGTATTAGCTGTCGCCACCACCCCTCCCACCGTTGCCAATTCGTCATAAACGGGATCAATAGGTAAAAATTGCTCAAAAGGCAGTAAAAACTCTCGTAAATCTTTAATTTTAATTCCTGATTGAACTGTAACGGTTAAATCATCTACAGAATGTTCTATCACTTGAGCCCATTTATTGGTGCTAACTAAAATATCTCCCCCCACAGGTAATTTTCCCCAATGCAATTTTGTGCCATTGCCTAGAGGTAATATCCGCCATTGATGTTGATAACAAATCTTTAAAAACTGTGATAGTATGTCTTTAGTGTTTGGACTAATTATGTAGCGAGGAAGACAGTTTTTAAAATCATGCACCTCAAAGCGTTCTCTCCAAAGAGAAACTTGACCCCAATCAGTAACTTCTAAAGAATCTAAATCTTGATGAGGGAATTGTTTTTTGATTGTGTCTGGGGAAAAAGTAGAAAATGTATTATTCATTCTATGTCAATTATATTTTTTGCGTTACTGAGACAATAATTAATCTTTTTTTAAGTTTATTTAATGATAATTTATGATATTCATTTTAAATGAAGATGGTAAACTATAATTTTACTGATTATGATTTATGGTTTATAATCTGAACTTGAGTGATCTTAATTTAAAATTAAAAGTTAAATCTGCTCTTTTCTATAGAGCGGCATATGACTCTTTTAGCCCTTTTTTTGATCTTTAATTTAGCTTTAATTATGGTTCTTCACGAGATGGTATGCTGTGAAAGCTGGAAGTCTTGATCTCTCGTTTTCAAAATGCAATTTGCATACTAAGTCATGAAGAACCTTAATTATCAACAAAAAATAACTTTGATTTAGAAAATCTTAGTTTGACAAAACATAAAATTTCGTAAATTTTACCGTACCAATGACAACAACAACAGAAAAATTAGCTCCAGCATGGAATGTTATTATCTACATGGCTATTATTCACTCCATAGCCTTATTCGCTTTTTTACCTAGCAATTTTAACTGGGGTGCAGTGGGAGTGACTGCTTTCCTTTATTGGCTTACCGCTTGTATCGGAGTTACTTTAGGCTATCATCGCTTAGTGTCTCACCGTAGTTTTGAAACCCCTAAATGGTTAGAATACTTCCTTGTTTTCTGTGGTACTTTAGCCTGTGAAGGTGGACCTATTTCATGGGTTGGCTTACACCGTATTCATCATAAATACTCTGATCATGATGGTGATCCCCATGATTCTAACAAAGGTTTTTGGTGGAGTCACATGGGTTGGATGTTTGTGAAAAATCCTGCCAATAAAGATGTACCGAAATATACGAAAGATATTCAAAATGATCCTTTTTATCTTTTCTGTGAAAAATACTTTATTCCCATTCAAGTTGTTTTAGGATTATTACTCTTTTTCTGGGGTGGATGGTCTTTCGTAGTTTGGGGTATTTTCCTTCGTCTTGTGTTAGTTTTTCATGTGACTTGGTTTGTTAACAGTGCAACTCACAAATTTGGTTATGTAAGCCATGAATCCAACGATCATTCTCGTAATTGTTGGTGGGTAGCTTTATTAACTTTTGGAGAAGGTTGGCATAACAATCACCATGCTTATCAATATTCTGCTCGTCATGGTTTACAGTGGTGGGAAATTGATTTAACTTGGATGACCATTAAGATTTTAGAGTTTTTAGGATTGGCTAAAAATATTAAATTAGCACCCGTAAAGCAATAGGAATTAGTGGGGAGTTTGGGGTTAGGAGTTAGGAGTTAGGAGAATTTAGCATTAACTACACAATGCAGTCTATTCATAAACTTCGAGAGTATTCGTCTTTTCCAGTTCGATCAGGATTTTGGGTTTTAATATTTCTAAATCTTGTTTTAATTTACGTCTGCTAAAAAGAGCTTCATCGTTGTGTTTAACACTAATCATATTGCTAACAGACATCCATTGTTTCAGGCTTGTTCTTTGTTTTAACATTATTTTAAAGCTCTGTAAATCAAGACATTTGTTGGGTTTTTCTAGGGAATAGAATAGGACAAAATATTCTTTGGATTCACTTAAAACAGTGGCTAATTGTTGACCGACTTTTGTTTTTAAATCTAAATAGCAGGGAAGCCATCGGGGTTCGTGTTTAGGACTATATAGTAAGGTTATCCACAAAATCATCGGATGGGGATAGCTTTGAAAGACAAATTGACTATAGCGAATATTATTTTTTCTCTTTTTTATATCTTCACTTTCAAGCATTGTGCAAATAGTGGGTAATGAAGTATTTTCATAAAAGACAATACGAGGAAATACTATTTTTTGTTTTGGTTTATTATCAGGCCATTCATTGGTAAATAAAAATTTGTCTTTAGGAGAGAGAGTATCGTTATTTTCTTTTAAATTGCTATTAGTAATATTGATTAAATGACTTTGAGTATCATTTCTTTGTTGATTATTAATTTTTAGTTTTCTGGCAATATTTTCTAATTTTTGGATTATTTCTCCTACATTTTGAGGTCTATTAGCTGGATTTTTTTCTAAACATTTGAGAACCAATTTTTCTAAATCTGAAGATATATTTAATTCTGGGGGAAAGGGGTTCGGTGGTAATTCTGTATGAGCTTTGTACCATAAACTAACGGATTCTATTTCTAAATCCCAAGGGTATTTTTTGCATAGCATCAGGTACATGATCATCCCTAAACTATAAATATCAGAGCGATTATCTAAGTCTTTCCCTTGTAGTTGTTCGGGGGAACAGTATTTAGGTGTCCCCATAAAGTTTTCTCTCTCATCAGGGTCATTTTTGACTAATTTGGCGATGCCAAAATCTAAGACTTTAATAATTTGTTTACCTGTTTCGTCTTCAATGATAAAAACGTTACTAGGTTTTAAGTCTCGGTGAATAACGGGGTAAATTTCTCCTTCAAAAAAGATGCCGTTATGGGCTGTTTCCATTGCCCGACAAATTTGATAGACAAAATCAAAAAATTGAAGCACAGAGATATTGTGGACATCAATCATATCATCGAGGTTTTCCCCCTCCAAAAATTCCATGACATAGAAGGGTACTTTTTCTTCATCTACCCCATAGTCTGTTACTTTGACAATATTATTACTTCTTTCTGATAGTAAGGCACTAAAGGTTGCTTCTCTTTGAAACTGCTTGATCATTTTCATGTCATTTAAAGAACGAGAGAGGATTTTCACCGCTACATTTTGATTTTTAGATGCGATGTCTTGGGCTCGATATACTGTCCCCATTCCTCCAAGTCCTACTAATTCTTTGAGCAGATAGCGTTGCACTAATAGTTTTCCTTCTTCTGATAAATCTTTGTGATTCATAGCAATTGAGAAACTTTTGTTTTTTATTATATTGATTTTTCCTGTTTTCTCTCAAAAATTAACCTGTATATTATCTGAAACAATAATCATTCATAAAGTTGTTGGATATTTTCGAGGTTCATTCTTGATGATATTCCTAAACTAAGGGACGATCGCGCCTCGTGTAAAAAATGGTCTTCTGCTGCACAGGCAATCATCGCCGCATTATCGGTGCAGTATTTGAGAGGGGGGAAAAACACTTGCAGGTTATGATTTTTCCCTTCTGTTTGTAAGGCACTCCTTAAGGCACTATTGGCTGCTACTCCACCCCCGACTGCGATCGCATCTAATTTTAAATCTAAACAGGCTCGAATGGCTCTTTTTGTTAAGGCTTGAGCTACAGTATGCTGAAAACTAGCACATAAGTCCGCTACAGGCAAATGATCGGGGTCTTCCGTTTGTAAACGTTGAATGAGTCTTAACATAGCAGTTTTTAAACCGCTAAAACTGGTGTCGTAGGGGTGAAAGCCTTGATTGTTAGGTAAAGATACTTTTCCTTCCGGTAACTTAAAAGCATGGGGATTACCTTCCTTCGCTATTTTATCAATAATAGGTCCTCCGGGGTAAGAAAGATTAAGCAGTCTTGCCACTTTGTCGAAGGCTTCTCCTGCCGCATCGTCACGGGTTGAGCCGATGGTTTTGTAAACTCCGCTATCGATGACGTGAATTAAACTGGTATGCCCCCCAGACACCAATAAGCAGAGAAAAGGAGGCTTAAGATTAGGTTCACTCAGATAAGAGGCATAAATATGACCTTCGAGGTGATGAACCCCCAAAAATGGCTTATTATGTACCATAGCGAGGGTTTTTGCCGCCGTCACTCCCACAATCAAAGATCCCACTAAACCGGGAGTAACCGTAGATGCGATCGCATCTATTTGTGACCAAGATAAACCAGATTGACTCATCGCCTCATCAATACAAGGATTAATCATTTCCAGATGACGACGAGAAGCCAACTCAGGCACAACTCCCCCAAACTCCTCATGTAACTTAATTTGCGAAGCCACCACATTAGCCAAAACATTACGATTTGTTACGATGGCGACGCTAGTTTCGTCACAACTACTTTCAACTGCTAGAATTGTGGACATTATTTTCTTGATTTGTTAAGAATAATAAATTTTCTTACTATTACTTTACTCCATTTACTAATCACAGTAAAATCGCATTTGAAGTCATCTTTATTGTCTTCAATCTTTGTAACAAAAACTTTTTGTTTCGTCACAAAAGGAAACATTTTTTATGAGAAAAATATTCAGTTTACTATTAGCATTTACGCTATCTGTTACCCTTTGGTTCAATTTCGTCCCTGCCGCTCAGGCCGACTTATCTCACTTAACACCCTGTAGTGAGAATCCCGCTTTTCAGGCGAAAGCTAAAAATTTCCGCAATACCACCGATGATCCTACCTCTGGACAAAAACGTGCTGAAAGCTATGCTGACGCCCTCTGTGGACCTGAAGGCTACCCTCGTTTAATCGTCGATGGCAGATTAGATCACGCAGGTGACTTTATCATCCCGGGTTTATTATTTCTTTATATTGCTGGTTGGATTGGTTGGGTAGGACGTTCTTACTTAATCACTGTCCGTGAGGAAAAAGATACTGAGATGAAAGAAATTATCATCGATGTACCCCTTGCCATTAATAAAATGTTATTCGGTTTTATGTGGCCCTTACAGGCTGTCGGTGAGTTCACTTCCGGTAAATTAACGGTGAAGGATTCTGAAATTCCCGTTTCTCCTCGTTAATTTTTCGGTCAATTTTTTAGTTATTTTTTAGGAGCAAATTAGATGAAAAGTCTGACTACTTTCTTATCCACTGCACCAGTTTTAATTACTGCATTATTAGTATTTACTGCTGGTTTGTTAATCGAATTTAACCGTTTTTATCCTGATTTATTATTCTCTCCTTTGGGATAATTGATCAATAATTTGTAAGTTGGGAAGCGCGATAGCGTAACCCAACACGACACTTAGAACTCAGAACTACGAACTAAGAACGGTTATTGATCATAGTCGAGATACCTAAGTACGAACTCCGAAAATTACCAGTTTATCTGATTAAACACTTCCCTTAAAACCGTTGCCGAATGTTGTAATGCTTTTTCTTCATCCTCCGCAAGAGTCAAATTAACCGTCTTAATAATACCCCTTTCACTGACAACTCTAGGAATACTCAAACAAACATCTTCAATACCATACATTCCTGTCATCAAACCACTAACCGTTAAAATTCTTTCCTGAGAATTTAGAATTGCCTTAACAATATCCGTTGTAGCCAAGCCAATGGCATAGGAAGTATAACCTTTTAATTTAATAATGTCATAGGCAGCGTTTTTCACATTATTAAAAATCCCCGATAAAATGCTTTTCTCCTCTTGAGGTAAATTCCCCCATGTATCAGGAACAAGTTTCATTCCGCCCACATTAGCGGTACTCCAGACAGGCACTTCACTATCTCCATGTTCTCCAATAATATAAGCATGAACACTACGAGGATCAATATCCATTTCTCTCGCTAAAAGAGTACGAAAACGAGCTGTATCTAACACTGTACCACTACCGATCACTCTGGAACTAGGAAACCCTGTTATTTTAAGAGTAGCGTAGGTCATAATGTCCACAGGGTTTGTCACCACTAAAATAATGGTATTAGGACAGTATTTCACTACATCTGCCAGAATTTTTTTGTAAATAGTGATATTTCTTTCTAGCAAACTGAGACGACTTTCTCCTTCTTTTTGGGCGACTCCTGCGGTGATAATAACCATATCCGCATTTGCCCCTTCCTCGGCGATCGTTCCTGCTTTTAAGTCTGTAGGATGAAGAAAAGGCATTCCGTGAGAAAAGTCCATCACTTCTCCTTCGAGTTTATCTAAAGCAATATCCTGTAAAACTAATTCATCAAAGCAATTTTGAATCAACATTGAATAGGCACAAGCCAATCCCACTTGCCCTAATCCGACAATAACTCCTTTACGAGGACGCAAGGTACTGGGATTTTCAGCCGCAGGGTTGGGTAATAAGATTTTTTCAAACATATTTTTTTAGTTTCGATAGTTTTTCAAAACTATAACAAGTTGAGAATAACAAATGGTTAAGATTAATTTTTTAACTCATCCCTTAATTAGACTTCTCCAGAAATTATGATTTTTGCAGTGTATTTCGGGCTTCTAGCCCGATTGATGGAGATGTCTATTAAACTGAGTTCGGAGTGTGGTATAATTATTTACTATTCTGATTTTTTCTATCATTAATGAAATTATTAAAAAAATTTTTCCGTTACTTTATTTTTGGAATAACCTTTTTTTTTCTTATTAAGACTATTGGTGATAATTGGCAAAAGATTCTTAACTTAGAGTTGACTAGCTATATTTTTTTTATTGTTTTTATTAGTATAATAATTAATGCTATTGCTCATATTTTTGCCGCTTGGGTATGGACATGGATTTTGGGTTTATTTAATTGTCAATTAAAGGGATTATCTGCTATTAAAATTTATCTGATTACCAACATTAGTAAGTATATTCCTGGCAATATTTGGCACTTTGTGGGGCGAGTTAAAGGGATTCAAAATCATGGTGATAGTCTTGCTTTAGCTACCTTTCCTGTTATCCTCGAACCTCTTTTAATGGCGATCGCAGCTTTATTTATAACTATATTTAGTGTAAGTTTGGGCATATTAGAAATTAAATTTTCTCCCTTAATTTTTAGTATTTTAATAATTTTTATTTTCATTATTTTAACGGCAATTAATCCTCAAATTATTAATCCAGTGTTGAGAAAATTAGCGGAAAGTAAAAGTTCAGTAGAAACAGCAATTAAACTAAATAAATATCCCCTGTTACCCCTATTAGGTGAAGTCATTTTTTTACTCTTAAGAGGATGTGCTTTTCTAATTTTAATGACTCCTTTTATTGAACTAAACTTAAGTTTAATTCCTCAAATTTTAACCGCTTTTAGTTTTGCTTGGTTACTCGGTTTGATTGTGCCGGGTGCGCCAGGAGGATTGGGAATTTTTGAAGCAAGCGCGATCGCATCCTTAGACCCAACAATCTTTCCCCGTGATATAGTCATAGTCATTCTTGCTCTCTTTCGCTTTAGTAGTATTATTGCAGAAACCATAACAGCTTATCTTGCTTGGTTAGCAATTAAAGTTTAGATTTTATCAACTTCAGAAAATCAAACCTGCAACCTGAAACCTGCCTCAGTCGAATATTCTTGCATCGAACTTAGGTAAGGTTGTCTCTAGTAACGATGCCTGATAGGATAAAACCTGACATTTATCAACTTACTATCCTATTAAGAAAACTTTATATGAGTAATATTATAGAGACGATCGCACCTCATGGGGGACATTTAGTCAACCGAGTGGCGACTCCTGCCGAAAGAGACGAATTTATGGCACAAGCAGATAGTCTTCCGAGGATTGAATTAGACGATCGCGCCCTATCAGATTTAGTAATGATTGCCATAGGTGGCTTTAGTCCTCTCAACGGTTTCATGGCACAAGACGACTACGAGAGAGTAGTAGAAGAAATGAGGTTAATGAATGGAATACCTTGGTCAGTTCCTGTAACCCTTTCTGTAAGTAGTGAAGTAGCAGATCCCCTAAAAGAAGGTAATTGGGTGGGTTTAGATGATCATACAGGTAGATTTGTGGGAGTATTAGAATTAACCCAGAAATACCGCTACAATAAAACCCATGAAGCAGTAAACGTTTATAAAACCGACGAAGAAGCACACCCCGGTGTTAAAGTAGTTTACGAACAAGGAGAAATTAATCTCGCAGGACCTATATGGTTACTACAAAGAGACGATCACCCCTACTTCCCTAAATATCAAATCGATCCTGCCGAATCTCGTAAAATGTTTGTAGAAAGAGGTTGGAAAACCGTTGTTGGCTTCCAAACCCGTAACCCCATTCACCGCGCCCACGAATATATTATCAAATGTGCCTTAGAAATCGTGGATGGTTTATTCCTTCATCCCCTCGTTGGTGCAACCAAAAGCGATGATATTCCCGCCGATGTGAGAATGAGATGTTATGAAATCATGGTTGATAACTACTTCCCTCAAAACCGAGTTATCCTTGCCATTAACCCTTCTGCTATGCGCTACGCTGGTCCTCGTGAAGCTATTTTCCACGCTTTAATCCGCAAAAACTATGGTTGTACTCATTTTATCGTAGGCAGAGATCACGCAGGGGTAGGCGACTATTATGGTACTTACGATGCACAATATATCTTCGATGAATTTACACCAGAAGAATTAGGCATTACTCCCCTGAAATTCGAGCACGCCTTCTATTGTACTCGCACAGATCAAATGGCAACTTCAAAAACTAGCCCTGCCACCAAAGAAGAAAGAATCCACTTATCTGGTACAAAAGTAAGAGAAATGTTGCGTCGTGGGGAATTACCTCCCCCACAATTTTCTCGCCCTAAAGTAGCGGCAGAATTAGCCAAAGCCATGCACCAGTAACGAGTAATGTAGGGGTTGAATATATTCAACCCGTACTGAGTAAGAAGTTCGGAGTAACGAGTAAGGTGTTTTCCAAGAAAGAATTTACTTAATTATCCTCAAAAAAATATCAATCAAATTCATAATAATTTTGATTCTCAAATAAAAAGTTTATTGAGTTATGGTAGGCAATTTGTTTTATTTATCCTAAAATCTGTAGCAATTTTTACAACATATTCTGAGTAAAGACCGTTTAATATCTCCATGCAAATTCCTTATATTAGGTGATGATGATATGGTGTTAACAAAAACGATTTTATCTCCTAGAGATGAATGGAAAATAGCAGAGGAGTTATGTTTAAAATGTGGGAAGTTTCACCCTGAACAAAATCACTGGGAATTTATGGAAACTATGCCTAAAAATCCCCTTGATATGATTAGTGATTTAACTAAAATGGGGGTTTATAAACCTGCAACTTTTGACATCGCTAATAGTTTAAGTAGTGCCGAATTGAGAAAGGAATTATTCTTGAAAATGGCGGGGAAAGGTAATCCGAAAAGAGAAAAACTAATTCTGGAATTGGCAAAACAAGCAGGAGGGTTAGATAATGCTTTTTCGGCCGCTTTTGGTGCTTCTTCTGAGGCACTTTTTGGGGATGCCATTCGTAACGGAGAATTTAGCCGTCGTAAATTTTTGCAAAATGTGGCTATCGGTGCGGCTTTAGTTACCTTAGTTAATGCCTGTGGCAATGGGGGCGAAACCCCCGAATCTCAACCCGACGCACCTCCTGCCGATACTTCTAATTTGGAAAAAACTGATTTAAAAGTGGGTTTTATTCCTATTACCTGCGCTACTCCTATTATTATGTCTGAGCCTTTGGGATTTTATCAAAAATATGGGTTAAATACTCAAGTAGTAAAAATGCCTAGTTGGGGCGCGGTGAGGGATTCTGCCATCGCTGGAGAATTAGACGCTTATCATATGTTAGCACCCATGCCCATTGCCATGACTTTGGGATTAGGTTCGGCTACTTTTGGGGTAAGATTAGCTAGTATTGAGAATATCAATGGCCAAGCCATTACCGTTGCTACGAAACATAAGGGAAAAGTAAATGGCCCTGCCGATTTTAAAGGGTTTGTGTTAGGTGTGCCTTTCCCCTATTCCATGCACAATTTATTGTTACGTTACTATTTAGCCACTGGAGGCATTAATCCAGACGTGGATGTCACTATACGCCCTGTGCCACCGCCGGATAGTATTGCCCAGTTAGTGGCGGGGGATATTGATGGTTTCTTGATGCCTGATCCTTTCAATCAAAGGGCGGTTTTTGAGGGTGCAGGGTTTATTCATATGTTAACAAAAGATTTGTGGCCTGGTCATCCCTGTTGTGCTTTTGCCGCTAGTGATACATGGATTAATGAGAATCCTAATACTTTTAGGGCATTGAATAAGTCTATTATTGAGGCTACGGGATACGCTAGTAAAGCTGAAAATCGAGTCGAAATTGCTGAGGCTATTTCCGATCGCGCCTTTTTAAATCAACCAGTGGAAGTTGTTCAAGCGGTGTTAACGGGCAATTTTGAGGATGGTTTAGGCAATACTTTTGAAATTCCCGATCGCATTGATTTTGATCCTTACCCTTGGCAAAGTTTTGCTAGTTGGATTATGTCTCAATTAGTGAGATGGGATATTTCGGGCGATGGTAAAGCGAAGGAGTTAACTGCCGACGGCAAATTTCAACAATTAGGGCAGGAAATCTTTTTAACGGATTTAGCGAGAGAATTGGCACAAGAGTTAGGGCAACCCCCCCCCACGGAGATTTTCCGCACAGAAACCCTCAAATTTGATGAATTTGATCCTCAAAATCCCGAAGCCTATATTCAGGCTCAAATTGAGCGATATGGCTTTTAAATAGTTTAAGGAGAGAAAATTATGACTACTTCACAGGTACGATCGCAACCGAATAAATGGAAACAGATACTAGACAATGAAAATGTCCAAGCCTTTGGGATTTTTATGCTTTCCTTGGGAATTTTTCTCCTTGTGTGGGAAATAGGGGCGAATGCTAAAATCTTCTCAAAAGGAATGCCTACCGCCTCTTTAACCCTTAAAGAATTATGGTGGTGGCTAACCAATCCTTTCTTTAATAACGGCCCCAATGATATGGGTATCGGTTGGAATTTACTCATTAGTTTAAGGCGGGTTGCGATCGGTTACATTATGGCTTCGATTCTCGCCGTGCCTTTAGGCATTTTAATCGGAATGTCAAAAGTAGCATCCAAAGCCTTTAACCCCTATATCCAACTATTAAAGCCCGTATCTCCCTTAGCGTGGTTGCCTTTAGGATTATATCTATTTCGAGATTCAGAAAAAACAGGAATCTTTATCATTCTCATTAGCAGTATTTGGCCAACCCTTGTTAATACCGCTTTTGGGGTAAGTAAAGTCAACTCAGACTATCTTGACGTAGCCAAAACCCTCGGCGCTTCCCGATGGCGCACCATCTTTAAAGTTATTATTCCGGCCGCTTTGCCGAATATTATCTCAGGCTTAAGGATTAGCATGGGAATTTCTTGGCTAGTAATTGTCGCCGCCGAGATGCTTTTAGGTACAGGTTTAGGCTATTTTATTTGGTCAGAATGGAATAACCTTTACTTACCCAATATTATCGTAGCAATCATTATCATCGGTATAGTGGGGCTATTACTAGATCAAATTTTCGCCTACTTAGAAAACCTCGTTTCCTTTGGAAAAGAATCATCATGACGGTATCCACTCAACCAGAATATTTAACTTGTGTTGAAACTCCCGATAGTGTTCAACTTTGTCTGCGGAATGTGTCAAAAACTTTTTCTACCAAACAAGGCTTTTTTGCCATGAAAAAAAAGGAATTTGTCGCCCTCGAAGACATAAACCTTGATATTGAATATAATACCTTTGTTAGCATTATTGGCCCCTCTGGGTGCGGTAAATCAACTCTCTTAAGCATCATTGCCGGTTTAAGCACTGCTACTGGTGGTTCAGTTGTAATGAATCGAGAACCCATTAAAGGGCCAGGGCCAGATAGAGGCATGGTATTTCAAAATTATGCCCTCATGCCATGGATGACAGTGGAAGAAAATATCCGCTTTGCCGTAGAGACAGTTTTCCCCAAAATGCCCCTTACTCAACAAAAACGCATTGTTAAAGAACATTTGCAGATGGTAGGGTTAGAATCGGCGGCCAAAAAACACCCTCACGAATTGTCAGGAGGAATGCGTCAACGGGTTGGCATTGCTAGGGCATTGGCTATCAATCCTGATATTTTACTTATGGATGAACCTTTTGGCGCATTAGATGCCTTAACTCGTGGTTTCTTACAAGAAGAAATTGAGCGTATTTGGGAAGAGCATCGCAAAACAGTAATTATGATTACCCACAGCATCGATGAGGCTTTATTATTATCTGATAAAATTATTATGATGACAAAAGGGCCTAGGGCAAAAATCGCTCAAATCCTTGATGTACCTTTTCCTCGTCCCCGTAATCGTTTTGAAGTTGAAGATCACCCTGCTTATCATGATTTAAAAGTGGCCATGGAAGAACATTTATACCGTGAAACCCGTGCGGTAGAAGAAGCAAGGGCGAATAACTAATTTGTCTGTGTAAAAAAATTACCTCTGAAATTTATGGAATCAAAACCACCCTTTCCTCCTTTTACCCCAGAAACGGCACAACAAAAAGTGCAAATGGCTGAAGATGCTTGGAATAGTAGAAACCCTGAAAAAGTAGCTTTAGCTTATACCATCGATTCTCAATGGCGTAATCGTGATGAGTTTATTTCGGGTAGGGAAGAAATTAAGGCTTTTTTATCTCGTAAATGGGCAAAAGAGTTAGATTATCGCTTAAAAAAAGAGCTTTGGGCTTTTACCGAAAAGCGTATCGCCGTTCGTTTTGAGTATGAATGGCACGATGACTCTTTACAATGGTATCGTTCCTATGGTAACGAGATGTGGGAATTTAACCCAGAGGGTTTAATGCAGTATCGTTTTGCTAGTATTAATGATGTTTTGATTGCTAAATCTGAGCGTAAATTTCTTTGAGAAAGAGGTTAACTCTTTTTTATGATTAGACTTCTGTCACAATTATGATTTTGAACAGACTGTCTCATTATTATTTAAAATCACTATAGTATTAAAGGTAAAAAATTATGGCGATCGCAGAAATCACAAAAACTTTACTAAGTGCCAAAAAAGCAAAAGGGGTGACATTTGCCCAGTTAGAAGAAATTTTAGGTAGAGATGAGGTGTGGATTGCTTCTGTCATCTACCGTCAAGCCAGTGCCGATGAAATGGAAGCCAAAAAACTGTTAGAGACTTTAGGGTTATCCCCTGACTTTGCGGAGGAATTAACGATACCCCCCTTAAAAGGCTCTTTAGACCCCGTTATCCCCACTGACCCTCTAATTTATCGTTTTTACGAAATTATGCAGGTGTATGGAATGCCTATGAAGGAGGTTATTCATGAAAAGTTTGGGGATGGTATCATGAGTGCCATCGATTTTACCCTAGATGTGGATAAAGTGGAAGATCCCAAGGGCGATAGAGTTCAGGTTACAATGTGTGGTAAGTTTTTACCCTATAAGAAATGGTAAAAGTAACCACTTAAATTCCACTTTCCGTACGTTAAATTGTATTATTAAGAGATTTTAGGAGTCAGAAAGGGTAGTATTTTCCTCTTCTCTTTCTCTTCTCACTCGTATCCGTTAATAACTATGGATGGCTTTCTTAACCTTTATAAACCCTCTGGTTTCACATCT
>CAYPDC010000002.1:0-65033 GCA_964409355.1 uncultured Cyanobacterium sp. | reverse complement strand
GTTAATAACTATGGATGGCTTTCTTAACCTTTATAAACCCTCTGGTTTCACATCTCATGATTGCGTTGCTAAATTGCGTAAAATCCTCAATACTAAAAAAATTGGTCATGGTGGTACATTAGATCCTCTTGCAGAAGGTGTATTGCCGATCGCAATAGGAAAAGCTACTCGTTTATTACAGTTTTTACCATCAGATAAAGCCTATCAGGCAAAAATCAAGTTTGGTATGGTGACAGCAACAGATGATTTAGAAGGAGAAGTTATCAGAAATGTCAATGCTGAAAAACTAACCTTGACAGAAATTGAGAGTTATTTAACCAATTTTATTGGGCAAATTGAGCAGATTCCCCCCGCCTATAGTGCTATTAAAAAAGATGGTCAAAAACTATATGATTTGGCCCGAAAAGGTGTGATTTTTGATATTCCTAAAAGAGTGGTTTTTATTGAAAAAATTGATATTTTACATTGGGAAAAAGGTACTAATCCTGAATTAGACTTATATATTATCTGTGGTGCTGGAACTTACATTAGGTCGATCGCACGGGATTTAGGGGAAAAACTAGGCTATGGAGGTACTTTAGCTCACTTAATCAGAACAAATAGCTGTGGTATGGAATTAAAAAATAGTCTTAATTTTCAGGACATTACCGAAAGAAAAGAAACCAATAGTTTACAGCTAATTCCCCTAGATATTTTGCTCAAAAATATGACAAAAATTATGTTAAATAGTGATGAGAGCAGATGCTGGTGTCAGGGTAAAAAAATTATAGTTAATGTAGAAGAAATCGGTCAATTTTTCCGAACTTATAATGCCGATGAAAAATTTATTGGTATTAGTGAATTAATTAATGGAGAAAATAAATTAATAAAACCAAAAATAGTGTTAGCATAATTGACAGATTAAAAAATGAATAAATCAGTTTTTATTGATATTTTAGCTAAACTAATTAAAGAAATAGAATTGTCTTTCAATGATCAAGAATTATTAAAAAACTATCAACTTAATCAGAATTATCCTTTTTCTTTTACAAAAAATCAGATTTTATATGAGCAAAAAATAAGTTTATTTCCTTCAGTTTCTACAGAACTATTTGCACTTTTACAAAAGTTAAAATGCTATAATTTTGATGACTCTATTCATGCTTTTTGGTTTTTTTGGCTTCCTGTTGCCCTTGAATTAGCACAATATCAACAGAAAAATCCATATCCTTTGTTAGTGGGCATTTTGGGGGGGCAAGGCACAGGAAAGACTACTTTAACTTCTATATTACAATTAATCTGGCAACATTTAGATATTTCTAGTGTTGCCTTATCTCTCGATGACTTATATAAAACTTATCACGATCGCACTCAATTATTAAAAAAAGATTCTCGATTAATTTGGCGAGGTCCTCCCGCTACCCATGATGTAGAATTAGGGATAAAAATTATCTCACAGTTGCAACAAAGACTTTACCCCGTATCAATTCCTCGCTTTGATAAATCCCTATTCAATGGTCAGGGCGATCGCAGTATGTACGAAAAAGTGAATCGAGGAGATATAATCATCCCTTCATAGTTACCTAATATCTGTAAGTCAACTTGAAAGATTCGCCCGTGTTCATTAGATGGACGTTCGATGGCTTCTTCTGTTAATGCCATTTCTTCTATTTGCATTAGGAGAAAAACATAATTATCTTGAGTATATCCCAAATGCCTTACCATTAATTTACACAAGGATTTTCGGGATTTCTCAATAAGTTCGGATAAGGCAAACGACACAGTTTTATTTTTATCTATCTTCTCCTTATTCTTAATTTTAACTCCGAACTCCGAACTCCGAACTCCGAACTTCCAGAGGTTTTACTAATTTGTCATCACTAATTGTGTATTGTCTGTTTCTTCCTCGTTATAAGCTAGTTTCATGAAGAATAATAAAGGAGTTATTCCTAATAAAATACCGAGGAGAATGGGAATATAAAATCCAGCACCAATACTCATAATCATGGCAAAACCAAAGTTTCCTAAATAGACAAGAAAAGGAATTGTGAGGGAAATTTTCCCCCACTCTATGGGTTTCATACGCCAAATTAAAGTCGCTACTGTCATAAATACTACCCCAGTGCCGAACCAACCGATAAAGTTTTGATAGGGCATTCCGAAAAATTCCCCCGGTTGATCCCATTGCCAGAATGGTACAGATGTTTGGCTCATGGCAGGATCTAAGACAAAATCCCACGATGTTAATAATAATGAACCAAAGACGATCGCGCCTAAGTCTTTTAACCAATTAGAAATATTTAATTTATTCAAACCAACCCTAGCGATTAGATAGCTACTGAAACCGAGATAAAACCAAGATAAGGGAATGGTGAAAGGTACTAAACCTGATATTTTATAGCCTAATCCAGAAAGATAATGATATGCCCCAAAAGGAAAACCTGTGCTTGTGCCTAATAATTCACTGGCAAGGGAAATTCCCAACGCAGGTAACATGAATCCTAACCAATGCCATAACCCCAGTTGATTGTACCCATAAAGAGCGATCGCTGCCCATCCTAAAACCATATATACCACACCACCGCCAATCATTGACCAACTAAAAGCCGATTGCCCAATGGGGGGTAAATTCATAATAAACTCAGGATGAGGTAACACTAACAATAAACCTGCTAACCCGAATACCATTGCGACAATATGAGCGATTAGAAAATAACCGGCTTTAGTGGTAACGATTTCTTTATTGATGACTCTATTTAACATAAATATTGCTTAACTCTGCTTATGTTTATCTGTTTTTAATATTCTACAGAGTTTTATTAAGTTTTATTAATTTTTTAGCAATCTTCTTAAGAATTTCCCCTATGTTAAGGCAGGATAGGGGGATCAATCATAGGGTATTCTGCCGTATTAGCTTAGTCCCTTTAACAGACTTCAGCTATAGGTTCATGAAATTTATGAGTCTGTTATTATTTTATATAAAAGAAGAAAAAACATGAATAGTCAACTGATCAAAACTTTAGCTCAAATTATTCAATCTTTATCCACGGAAGAACGTAATTTATTAGAACTTGAATTAAACCGGTTCTTCATGACTTAGTATGCAAATTGCATTTGGTTTGTTAATTATCGATAAAAATTTCAACAATGGAAATAAGCGCTCGAAGCATTTAACTTACATTTTTTATGGTTTTGGAAGGGGTAGCTTACTTAAAACTATTGAGCAACCACTAAGTTACCTGAGTTCAATATAAAATCTTCGGTGAGGTTAAGTTAAGTCAAAATTCCCAAGTGTTGATCAACTCCAGCAAGAGTGTTAGCGGTAATCATCCCGTTAGCGGCAACGGCAGGTACACCAATACCGGGAAAAGTAGAATCGCCACAACAATATAAATTTTTAAGGGGTGTTTGAGAAGTGGGAAATAAATTTTCATCGGCATTCCATGCCGCCCCATAAGTGCCTTGATAACGCCGTAAAAATCGTTCATGGGTTAAGGGTGTACCCACTAAAGTTACTTCACATCTTTGACGAATATCAGGGATAATTTTTTCCAATGCTTCCCACATAAGGTGCGATCGAGCCTCCTTCAGTTGTTGATATTCACTACTTTTTCTGTCTAAACCAGCCCAAAGAGAATAAGGTTCAGTAGCTGGGGTATAAACATGAATGCTATGTTTACCTTCAGGAGCTAAACTAGAATCTAACAGAGAAGGGATAGAAATAGCAATCACATTTTGTTCCGCTGTAACACCTTTTTGCCAATCATTGACAACGATATGATGACAAGGCAAATTAGGATCAATTCCCTTACCGTCAATACCTAAATGTAAGTGCATAAAACTATGATTCATAGGGGTATCCTGCACTTTTTGCCGATAATCAGCCGATAGCACCCCATCAGGAATAATTTTGAGGGTATCCCAAATGGAGGCATTAGAAATCACTGCCTTACTGGCTTTAACTTCCTTGCCATTGCGTAATTTAACTCCTACCGCTTGATTATTGTCAACTAAAATCTGCTCTACATGACTAGATAACCATAATTGTCCACCTTTTTTCAACAATCCCCTAACTAAAGCATTGACGATCGCATCGCTACCACCCACAGGATAATCTAAAACGACATTAGGGCGATACCATTCTGCAAACATAAAAGCCATTTCCGCCGCCGAAGTGCCGTGGGCAGGTAAACCAGATAACATGAAACAGAGTAAATCCAACCAATTACGGATAAATTGATCGGTAATCGCCTCATCCATGATTTTGCCAAAACTACCCGTTAACTTTCCTGCGGAAAAAGCATAAGGCAACATCGATAAACCATAAGGAAGTAAAGTAAAAATTGCCCCTAAATCGTAACGAAATGCTTTAGGAGGAATAGCAACGGCAGCCTTACCCAATGGTTTCATCACCTCTTGTAATTTTCGCCATTGATTAGCACTTTCTTGCCCTCGTAATTCTAGTAATAATTGATAAAAAGCATCTGCACCTACTGCCACATCAAAATAACCTTCAGGCAACCAACAACCCCAACTGGGATAAGTTTTCCATTGGGCATCTTCACCAATAATATCTAATACTTGACGCAAAGGGTTAGTGGAAGGAGAATAGGATAAGCCAGAGTAAAGAGAAGGTCCTGAATCGAATTTAAACCCTTGATACTCAAAACCATGGGCAGCACCACCTGCGATCGCATGACTTTCACAAATTATGACATCATAACCATAATGGGCTAACATTGCCCCACAACATAAACCGCCTAAACCGCTACCAATAATTACTATTTCTGTATTGATTGTCATAATGAGTCTATGGAAAAACTAGGTGAGGTTATTAATTTGAATTGTAACTAAAATCTCCTTGTTATCCATGTTCCTGCTGATTTAAAGTTGCTTTACCATCAGACAGCCAAAAAATTGAGAGGAAGCGATCGAAAACAATTTATGGCACAATATCTCCCTGATAACAAACAGGATCAGCACCTCCGGGGCGACTGTAAGCTGATTTATTGCCACATTCTCTACCCATTGCATCTATATCATAAGGACATTCACAAACACCAATTAAGGGTTTTCTCACTGGTTCAAGGGTAGCAGATTGTTTGCCCTGAGGAATGTTAAAAATGAATAATCCTGTCAACAAAAGTGCGATCGCACCTCCACTCCAAGCAAGAAAGAGTAAAAAAAGTTTCTTCAAAGGTACTTTAAAGACGATTTTAGGAGGATTAGACGACTTAGAGGTCAAATCAGACCAAAGAGGGGGATTAACGGCTAAATTTTGATAAATAACGGGCAACCACGATGAGCCAGGGGCTTTTTGTTCGAGGTGATGCAATTCCTGAATTTTCGCCTTTGCTTCCTTGACTGCCTGATAGAGAGTGTCACCATTAGCATAAGCCTGAAGGAAAAACTTAAGAAATTCTTGGGCAACTTCATCGGGTACTGGTTCGCGCATTATAATACCTTGAGGTAGTTGCAAATCTGCGAGGCTAAATCCCAATCCCAAGCCGTCACAGGAGTTGAAAATAGCTAATTCCAAACCGTTATAAATGGCTTTAGCGAGGGTATTTTTCAGTTTTTGAATGTCGATGGTTTCATAAGGATTGATTTGCAGTAAACCCGATTGACTGTTACTATTACTGCTACTATGCCCAGCAAAAAAAAGAATTTGCCAAGATTGTTCCCATAAAGGGGTTAATTCTGCTAAATTTGGTTGATCTAAAAAAACTACCTCTGCATCGGGTAAACTATTTAAAACTCGTCTATCTCTCTCTACATCGATGCCACGGCGATCGCCCAAAATGGCTAGAATTCTTACTTTAGTCTTATTTTCTAGCTTATCGTTGCGACTAGGTTTTTGACAATTAGGCTTACTTAAAGCAAATTCCGTGTGAGGATACCGTTGCCACACATCCCACAAATACCAAGGAAGTTGCCATAAACGCACATCGGCAGTTTGTATGACAAAACGAATTAAATCTTGTTGATCAAGATGAGGGAATAAATCAAATAAAACCGATTGTACAGAAGAATCTTTCAACCATGTATTAAGATTAAATTTTAAGTCGTTAATATAGCCCAAACATTCATCGATGGCAACATTTGTTACCTGTGCCTGATTTGCCCCTAAACGCAAAGAATTAGTTAAATTACGATAGCTACATTGCCAACTAGTATAACATTGATAGACATTTGAGGTAGGAGGCAATTTCCCTTCGGTTTCCACTAATAACTCTCTTGTTTCATCCTGACTCAGCCTGATACTAAAGGGAAAACCCGTTTCAAAACTTCCCTCACCAATCTTGAAAATAATTACTTTTTTCCCCATGCGGATATTCGATATTTTCTTCTGCCTTAATCATACAACGAAACAATTGAAAATTTAGAATATAGAATACAGAATTTTAGCTTAAATGTGGAAAGAGGTTTCCCCATGCCATAAATACGGAAAAGAATAACTACATTAATGAGATCACCTACTTCCTTGAGATTTACTGTTTTAAATTATTAAATTAATCCAATTAATTTGATTTTTGACACTATTATATAAGCGTTTATCTCCTGTATAAAATTGACAATTAAGACTTTGAGCTAAAGCAAGATAATGAGAATCATAGGAGGCGGATAAATTAAGCAGTTTTGTCATGATTTTATTTAATCCATATCTCCTTTTTCCTTCCCCAAATTTCCCTTCTACTCTATTTCTGATCTTTTCATTTTCCCTTGCCTCTTTTTTCTCCTCATTACTCACTTTTTTTTTGTCTTCCTATATGATGTTAATCTCTGACTAGATAAGAGTTTAATCTCTATTCAGTAAACCCTAGTTAATTTTGTAGTTAATTTTGTAGGGTGGGCAATGCCCACCAGCCAGTGTTTTAAATAAAATTAAAGTTCGTTTTCTTCTTCTTCTGTTAAATCATCGTTAGCATCTTCGGGGGGAGTAACACCTTATAATAGTAAAAGTAAAAGTGTCTTTTTGTGCCATCACTTTTCTAACTTCTTCATAAAATGGATAATCACCAATACCGCTCAAATGTACCCATCCACGAGAGCGAGTTAAAGCGACAAATAACTGATTTCGTAATTTCGGATTGCTTTCATTTTTAGCTATATGATCTAATCCGACAACATAAACCATGTCTGCTTCATTGCCTTTGGTGCGATCGATCCTTGATACCGTTATAGCGTTTTCATTCCAGAATAAATCGGGATTATTTTCAGGATATTTTGGATTAAGTTCATTAACTTTTAAGGCACTAGGGATACAAATATCAATACTCCCATCGGGCAACCCGTCAAATCCATTGGCAATTCTTCCTTTTTCGGTGCGGGGTATGCTATCCCAGAAAAACACTGCTACATCAGGTACGATCGCACTTTTATCACAGATACAACGCAATTCGGGAAAAGCATAAGCAATTTTACTCGGTTTTGTGACTTGATTAATAGCGGATACTAATTCAGATTGTATTATGCTGTGTTCTCATTGAGGCATAGGCTTAGTAGTAATAACTCCATTAATAAATTCTTGGGCGGGTTTTGTTTCGGGTTGTTGTAAAAATTCTTCTAAGGTTATGGTTTTTTCGATGGTGGCAATCATAATTTCCATTTTTGCGTAACTGATTATGTTATTTTAACTCAAAAAAAAAGGGGTTCGATCGAGCTCAGAATTAAGACATCTTCAGGTTCATTCGGTTATCACTACCTTTTTGTATTGTCAAGTTATTGTCATAAAACTTTATATAACGTTAATATTATTTACATACAGATAAAAAAACGAAGCAAAAAAAATCATGTCATCATCCAAAAGATACGTTGTCGAAGAACAAGGTCGTTTTAATAACTATGCGATCGAACCAAAAATGTATGTAGATGAAAGTCAACAATTTGGTTTCAACAAATATTCTGAGTTATTAAATGGTCGTTTAGCCATGATGGGTTTTATCTCCTTATTAGGTTTTGAAGCCCTCACAGGTCAAGGTTTAATCAGTTGGTTAACTAACTTATAAGTCAATTTAGGTAATTACTTTTTACCCTTTCATTAAACAATTAACACACACTAAAATACTTTTAAAGAGATAAAAATATGAACGCTGATTTCGATATTTTCAACAACAAAGACTTATTCGCCCCCGTAGTTTTCCGTTCAGATTTCAACAAATTTGAATCCATTAGCGGTAATCAAGCTTGGTCATTATTTTTCACCGCAGGAAAGGAAGACAAACAATTGGGATTGAATCCTGAAACGGGTCGTTTTTTCACCAATATTCTCATCGGAATTGGTGTAGTAGGCATTATCGGTGGTTCTGTTTTTACTAGCATCTTTTAATGGTAACAACCTATCTGTGTCTAAGATCTATACAATGAGTGTAGATCTCATTTTCTGATAAATTTAGATAGGTTGAAATTCCTCTAAAGACTCTTTTACTTGCTGTCTGTTTTAACTCCCTTGTAGTCAATGAAGTTTGAGTGTTTAAAAGTCTAGTGATGAGAGGGAGATTATTTCTTCTTGCTTTTCATCTTAACCTCTAACCAATGCTTGATTTGTGTCTTTATTTTGTCCTTTTTTTCCTTTATAGGCCCTTACGGTTAAAGAGCGAAATTCTATGCCTTTAATTACTTGCCAAGGTTCGGCTTGTCGGCTTAAAATTTCCATGCCATAAAACCCTGCTTCGGCGAACATTTCTAAGAATAAATCTTCCAGAAACGCTCCAGCAATACAACCACTCCATAATTCAGGGTCATTAATAATTTCTAGGGGTAAATCTTCATTACAAACTATATCGGAAATAACCGCCCTTCCTCCTTCTTTTAAAACTAGATAAATTTCCCTGAATAGTTGTTTTTTATCTTCTGTTTTGACTAAGTTTAAAACACAGTTAGAAATTACAACATCGATGCTATTTTCTGGAATTAATGTTTCTTCTTGACGGAGGCGATCGCACTCTGCATCCAAAGCCCTTAACTGTGCTAAAGTCTGAATAGGATTATGATAAAGATAAGATTCAACTTTGTCTAAAGGTAATTTTAAATCTTGGATTTTTCCTTTGACAAACTTAGTATTAAGATAACCCAATTTAGAGGCTATTTGTTGTTGATATTTACGAGCCAAATTTAACATTTCATCATTAAAATCAACCCCAATGACTGAACCATTTTGACCAACTTTTTGAGCAATAATATAACAGTTTTTTCCTGCCCCTGAACCCAAATCTAAGACTTTTTCCCCTTGATTTACATAAAGGGTAGGATCTCCACAACCATAGTCTTTAGCTATAATTTCTTCAGGAATAATAGTTAAATAGGAGCGATCATATTCAGTGGGACAACATAAACTAGGCTGATGCTCTTTTGCTCCTAATTCATATCTTTCTAAAACTGATTTTTCAACATTATAATTCATAATTTCTTTAGATTATTTATCTTGATTCTAGCCGTTATTATAATACTAATTTAGTTAATCAATAACTAAAAATTTACGGAAATTAACCTGAAAAATTATTCGTCAATGATTCAAGAAATTAGAGAACAACTAATGATAGAATGAAGAACAGTCGTCAACTATATTCACTGTCTTCTATGGATGAGATACCCGTTGCCCAGAGAAAAACACGCAAAATTCAGACATCTCCCTCAACTCAATCCCTTCCTTTCACTCTTTTGTTAGTCTTGAGTAGTGCCTTGATTACTATTACTCTTTTTTGGCTACTATCCCCCAAAGAAATCTCTCAAAGTCCTGAATCTAATTTACAACCTGTAGAAACTCTGCCAATAACGCCTGAAAAGACTTCCTCCCCTGAAGAAACAGTCGAAATTCCTCCCCATATTCTTGGACATTTAAGCTATGAACAAGCTCCTGTTACTGATTTAAAATCCATTACCAGTGATGGTAGAATTAAATTGAGAACCAAAGCCGCAGAAAGATTTTTACAAATGCAATCCGATGCCCGCACACAGGGAGTAATTTTGGTGGCTATTTCGGGATTTAGAACCTTTGATGAGCAAGAATATCTTTTTTTCGGCATTAAAGAGCAAAGAAATCAAGATGCTTCTAAACGAGCGGAAGTTAGTGCCCCCCCCGGTTATAGTGAGCATCATACAGGTTATGCGGTGGATATTGGAGACGGTAACGCTCCTGCTACTAATCTTAGTACAAAATTCGAGCAAACCTCGGCTTTTCGTTGGTTGGAGGCAAATGCTTCTAAGTATAGTTTTGAGTTGTCTTTTCCCCCGGATAATTTACAGGGTATTAGTTATGAGCCTTGGCACTGGCGTTTTGTCGGGGATTCCCATAGTTTAGAGACTTTTTATAAGGCACGGGCTTTAAAACTCCCCTTACCGGCGAAATAGCTTAAAAAGTGTTTTGGTTGGGGTAGAAATGATTAGAATGTAATAGTAGATGACGAGAGGGATCGAAAGAAATTAGTTTTTGTTTTTGCATTTCTCCTAATAATCGGGTAATGGTTACTCTTGTAGTGCCAATTGCTCCCGCTAAGTTTTGATGCGTGAATCTGACTTTGATTCTGATGACATCTTCTTTTTTTTCTCCTAAATAAAAACCTAAAAGACTTAATAGTTTAATTAATTTATCTTCAACCCTTTTTAAAGTAGCAATGGCTAATAACTCCTCGGTTTGACGAATACGAGTAACAGTTTCCGAAAGAATTGTTTGAGCTAAACTGGGATTATCCTCAATTTCGGTTAGAGAAAACCATTGTAAATAAATATCAGATAAAGCTCTAGTCTGGAAATTATCGAGATTGGTAAACCATAAACCAAAAAAATTACCCGTTTGCGACCATCCTAACAAAGTTTCCTCTCCTTGAGAATTAACCTTAAAAAGTTGCACGAATCCTCGATTTACTTGCCAAACCCCCTGAGCAATTAAGGGGATTTCTTCTCCCCGCTCGTAAAAATGTAACCTTCTTTCCCCAGAGTGCAATTGACTTTTTAAATTCTGATTGGAAGGATAGCCCAGTAGCATAATAGATATTGTTATTGAGAATACACTGATTTACGCACTAGGTTAGCAAAAGTAAATTAAGAAAAGGTTATGCTTAGTATAAGATAAAGATAAATATTCTTCTTGATCATACTTCTTCCCATTCACTCACCATCATAGCCGGATCAATTAAAGTTATGTCAAAAGGATCATCTGGGGGTAAGGAAGGAAATATATCTCTCTGACAATGGTTATAAGTAATAGATACTTGTGGTCCAAAAATGACGCGATCGCCGTGTTTTAACTCTTGATTCATTACTTTTTTACCATTCACTAATATACCATTGGCACTTAAATTTGATTTACCATCTCCATCACAAATTTGATAGTAAATATAACCTTGATTATCAAACTGTCTAACGAGAGTGGCGTGATAACGAGAAACAAAAGGAGAATGAATGCGAATGTCACATTGTTGCGTTCTACCAATAGTATATTTACTTTTTCTTAGTAGAAGTTCCCTTCTGCCTTTATCGTCTTCTACGATTAGTATATGGGCTTTATGGGGTTGCGCAGGATGTTTTGTCATTGTTGACTCTTCTCTAGGTAAATCAGTAATGATTGAGTTTGATAATACTATTTTAACTTGCATAAGTGCTTATACGGAAAATAAATAAAGATTTAATCCATTTTTGTATCTTTATCTTATCTTTATCTTGTCTTTAAAAAAACACTTAAGTGTTAAGGGTTTGGAGTTGGGGGGGCAAGAAGCATGGGAAGAAAATTAATTCTCCTTAAGGAAGCGAGACGCTCCCACTCCTCGTCATTTTCATTCTAAATTCTAAATTCTCCAAATACTTTTTTTCATGGGTTGCCATCACCGAAAAGCGGAGGCGACTACTGGGAACTGTGGGAGGACGTATAGCAGGAACAAAAAAGCCATTCTCCTTCAGTTTTAAGCTCCATTTAAGGGCTTCTTCAGCAGTTTTTGCTTTTAAACAAATAATTGCTGATTCAGACGGGAACATGGGTAATTTAAGAGAGGTAAATATTTCTTTAAGCAACTTAACATTGTCCCATAGTTTTTTCCTTATGTCTGGATGTTTTTGAATTAAATTGACACTGGCTAAGGCTACCGCAGTATCCGCAGGAGAAAGGGCTGTTGTATAGATCCATGTCGGGCAACGATTACGCAAAAAATCGATCAGGATTTCGCTTCCTGCGACATATCCCCCTAAACTGGCGATCGCCTTACTCAATGTACCAATTTGGATGATATTATCACTTTTTACGGCAAAATGTTCCACACATCCTGCACCAGTTTTTCCCATGATTCCTGTAGCGTGGGCTTCATCGATGAGTAACCAACAGTCAAATTTGTCAGCAACGGCAATCAATTCGGGTAATGGGCATAAATCACCGTCCATACTAAAGACGCTATCGGTTATAATCAAACAGTGGCGATATTGATGACGATTTTGAGTTAATTTTTCGGTCAAATCTGGGATATTTCTGTGTTTATACTCAATTACCTTTGCTTGACTTAATTTTGCTCCATTTTTTAAGCTAGAATGATTATATTTATCTCCCAGTATCAAATCTTTTTGCTTGACTAAAGCACTAATTGTGCCTATATTTGCACTATATCCCGAACTAAAAACAAGGGCTTTTTCTACTCCTTTCCAAGATGCGATCGCACCTTCAAGATCTTGATGTAACTTTCTGTGTCCACTGAGGAGGCGCGATCCAGTGCTACCAGTGCCATACTCTTTTAGTGCGTCAATCCCGGCTTGAATGAGTCGGGAATCCCCTGCCAATCCGAGATAGTCGTTACTAGCGAAGTTAACTAATTTTCGCCCTTCCATTTCCACTACTGCTGAGGGTAAACCCGTGATGAGTTTTTCTTGTCGATACCAGTTTGCTTTTTTGATGGTATTGAGAGATTGAGAAAGATAGCTGTTAAGAGATGACATTTACAAGAATTAAGAATGGATAAAAAAGGTGTCAGGTGTCAGGTGTTAGTTAATAATTCTCCCTTCTCCCCTTCCCCCTCTCTCCCCACTCCGAATTTATCCCTCATTTTTCTGTAACTTAGCTAATAAAGTAATCCACTGCTTTTCTTGTGCCGTAAGATGACTACTTTCTAAAGCGGATTTAAGCCACATTTTATCTTCTTTCGTCATTAAACGAGGAGAGATATTACACAGTCGAGATAAATCCCAACGCCATATTTTGAGGGTGCGATCGCAACTTGCTGTAATTAAATTAGTGCCGTCATCGGTAAATTTTACCAGACGAATAGCCCCTTGATGAGCAGTCAAAGTATTAACATTTTCTCCGGTGGTTAAATCCCACATTCTCAAAGTTTTATCCCTTCCCCCCGTGATTAATAAACGTCCATCGGGGCTAATATCTAAACAGAATATACCATCTTCATGACCAGTGAAAGTATCTAATAAATTATGGGTAGTTAATGACCATATTTTTACTGTACCATCGTCACTAGCAGAAACAATATTTTTATTATCCGAAGTAATGCCTAAACACCAAACTCTCCCTAAATGACTCTCTAGGGTGGCGATTTCTTTTTTTTCTTCCAATGACCATAGTTTAATGGTATGATCCTTACTGGCAGAAGCCAAAATTTTGTTATCAGTAGTAAGGGCTAAATCACAGATGGCATCTTGATGACCAAATAAGTTACAGTGAAGTTCTCCATCAGGTAAACGCCATACTCTGATACTATTATCTTTTGTGCCGCCGCCTCCAATCACTAAGTTATCATCTTGGGATATAATAACCTTCTCTACTTCCCTTTGATGTCCCCGTAAATTCTTGAATAATCTACTCTGGGGATATTGCCATAATCGAATCTCTTGATAACTAGCACTGGCGATCAGTTTAGCAGATTTCGTCATAGCTAATGACCATACGGAGGCAATATTTGCTGATAAGTTACTAATCAAATTGCCTTCGGGTAAACGCCATAATGAAACGGTTTTATCTCGGCTACCACTGGCTAAAATTGTGCCATCTTCGCTTAAACAAAGGCTAGTAACAGGTTTAAAATGTCCATGCAAAGTATGAATAACTTTACCACTGTCTATATCCCATACTCTAATCAACTCATCTCCAGCACTAATTAATGTCTTACCATCAGGAGAAACGACTATAGATTCTATGGGTTTTGTGTGTCCTTTGAGGGTATGATAACAACGGACTAAATTACCATGAGGGGGAATATCACCCTTAATATCTTTAAATAATTGACTTAATTCCGTCAATTTTTGCTTTAGTTCCGGTTCTTTTATCGATAAACGTTTATTTTCCAGCTTTTTAACGATGTTGTGACTAAATACTGCTGGAACGATATAAACAAAAGATAACAGCAAATCCCAATGTTGTCCAGCTACTAAGGTTTGAACAATCTTTTCCCATTGACTTTTGGTAATTTCCCTCAGTCGTCGGGCTTTTTTCCCCCCTAAAACAATCCATACCCATTCTAATCTTTTGAAAGAAATACCGTGTTTTTCGATTCTCTCTTGCAATGGGGGGGGGGCATGATAGTAAAATTCTTCTAAAAGCTCATAATCAGAGTCAATTTCTTGATATTTGTCCCATTGTTGAGTAAAATAACAAAATAAAGCCGCTTGAGTTGAATCGGAAGGAGTATAACCGCACTCCGTGGCTAAGGCTAACGCATTTTGATTATTTTCTTCACTAGCTAGACGGCATACTTCCTCTTGCAATTCTGGTTGAGTGAAAGAATGTAGCCACATTTGGGCTGTTTTTTTGATGAAGGGATCATTTTCTATTGAGTGCATTTGTAATAAAGGAGATATAATTTCTTTCCCTATTTCTTCGATAATGCCGTGCCATCCTAAATTTAAAGCCGTCAATAGTCTCAATTCAGGGGGCTTAGTAGCTACCCATCCCTTTAATTTAATAATTTTACTTAATTCTTCATCTCTGGTTTCCGCCCATATTCCACATACCACATCTGTTAAAGGGGTTTCTTGAATTTTGATACTTTTTAAACCCGTTAAAATCAAATTGCGAAAATTCTTGTCTTGACTGAAAAGAAAGGCTCTAATTAATAATTCTACTGCTTGAGGAGTTTTTTCTTCTATTAATTCTTTTGCCGCATTTTGTCGGATGCGATCGGCGAAAAATGGTGTTTCGTTATATAGATTGTCTTCTAGTTTCTTTAATTTATCCTCATCCATAAGACTTAAAATTTTATATAGGGGCATCACAATAATTATATAGCAATCAGGTTTGAGTGATGAGATTCTCATGAAGGTAGGAGTCGCAGAGTCACGGAGAAGTGTTTATAAATCAAGGTGTTTAGGTGATTTCTAATAATAAATATACCTGCATGATCCCCCCTAACCCCCCAAAACACAAAGGGGGAATTATAAGCAAGATTGGTAAATTCTTTCTTGGAAACCGCCTTAGTCTAATCGCTAGTTTTAGGAGATGTTGATTATGATTCATAAGAATCTGGTGAGGGTAGGTGTCAGGTGAAATAAAAACTGTTAATTTATAAAAATTGTATTTTTGTTATAATTCATCCCTTATGTTATAAAATTTATGGCAATGATTTTCTAATAATTTATCATTACTACTGTAGAAGAGCTAGAGTAATAAGGAATTATGCTAAAAATATAGATCAAATCGATGATCAAGGGAAGGGAAAGTAAAAATGTTCAAACATGATGTATTTATCGTTGGTGGCGGTTTAGCAGGATGTCGTGCGGCATTGGAAATAAAAAAACAAAATCCTGCCTTAGATGTGGCTTTGGTAGCAAAAACTCACCCGATTCGATCGCACTCTGTGGCAGCGCAAGGAGGTATTGCCGCTAGTTTAAAAAATGTTGATCCTGATGATGATTGGAAAGCCCACGCCTTTGATACTGTAAAAGGTTCAGACTATTTAGCGGATCAAGATGCTGTAGAATATCTTACCAAAGAAGCGCCCGAAGTGATCATCGAATTAGAACATTTAGGGGTATTATTTTCCCGTTTAGAAGATGGTAGAATCGCCCAGAGGGCATTTGGAGGGCATTCCCATAAACGTACCTGTTACGCCGCCGATAAAACAGGTCATGCTATACTCCATGAATTAGTCAATAATTTACGCCGTTTTGGTGTCACTATCTACGAAGAATGGTATGTGATGGAATTAATCTTTGAGGGGAAAGAAGCCAAAGGGGTGGTAATGTTTAACATCGGTGATGGGCGTTTAGAGATAGTTTCGGCTAAGGCGGTAATGTTTGCTACGGGGGGTTATGGTAGGGTATTTAATACTACCTCTAATGATTATGCTTCCACTGGGGATGGTTTAGCTATGAGTGCTTTAGTTAATATACCCTTAGAAGATATGGAATTTGTGCAGTTTCACCCCACGGGTTTATATCCTGTAGGAGTATTAATTTCTGAGGCAGTGCGAGGAGAAGGCGCATATTTACGCAACAGCGAGGGAGAGCGATTTATGGCACATTACGCCCCCAATCAGATGGAATTAGCACCCCGTGACATTACTTCCCGTGCGATCGTCATGGAAATTCGAGCGGGAAGGGGCATTAATCCAGACGGTAGTAGTGGCGGTGTTTTCGTTCATTTAGACTTAACCCATTTGGGGAAAGAAAAGATAATGAGTCGTGTGCCGTTTTGTTGGGAAGAAGCACATCGTTTAGTGGGGGTGGATGCCGTAACTCAACCGATGCCAGTGCGTCCTACAGCCCATTATTGTATGGGGGGAATTCCTGTCAATACTGATGGGAGAGTGAGACTTAATGGGGAAGAATTGACAGAAGGATTCTTTGCGGCGGGAGAATGTGCCTGTGTATCGGTGCATGGTGCAAATCGTCTCGGTAGTAATTCCCTTCTTGAATGTGTGGTTTATGGTAGGAGAGTAGGAAGAGAGATCGCATCTTATGTCACTAATCGTAATTTACCCAACATTGACGAAAAAAAATATATAGCCAAAGCCGAAAAACGTATTAACGATTTACTCAACCAAGAAGGCAATATCCGCATTAACAGTTTAAGACAGGAATTTCAAGACTGTATGACAGAGCATTGTGGCGTATTTCGTACAGAGGAAGTGATGAAAGAAGGATTAAGCCGTATTCAGCAATTAAAGGCTACATATCAGCAAATATATGTTGATGATAAAGCGCGTGACTGGAATCAAGAATTGATCGAAGCCCTTGAATTGCAGAATATCATGGTAGTGGGTGAAATAATTCTAACTTCTGCCTTTCATCGTCAAGAGAGTAGAGGTGCGCATTCACGGGAGGATTTTCCAAGCAGAAATGATCAACAATATTTACAACATACCCTTGCTTCTTATGCTCCCGGTGGGGTAAAAATAGATTATATGCCCGTTGTGGTTAATGATTTTGAACCAAAAGAAAGAAAATATTAAAAAGGTTTCAGGCGGTGCATGGCATCTCGACACTTCGACTACGCTCAATGCACCCCTTCCCTTAAATTTTTTATTTCTTTGATTTTCATTTTCTCATTAATACTAATTAAGTCAATATTAATGATTTTTTGTCCTTGTAAAGATGCGATCGCAACTTTATGGATTTTTTCGCCGTCAATTTCCTGTATCCGTGGAGTCGATGCGGCGTTAAGGTAAATAGTATGATATTGATCTTGATTAATAATTGTTCTTAATCTAGCTTTAGTGTGCCTTAAATTATGGTGCATATGACCGAAAGTAACTAAAGGTACAGCTTTTCCTGATTGTTGAGTTAGGGTAATTGCTTCTTGAAAATCAGGATCGCCAAAATCACCGCCGATGGGTTTCCAGTCTCTACCACAGGTATCTTCCGCATTTGCACCTAAGCCAAAAGGTCCATTATGACCGATAAAAATTAACCTTTGATTTTTGGTTTTTGCCACAGACTCGATTATTTTAGCAGAAGATTGGGCAAAATTTTCCACCCCATACCTTTCTAAATAAAATTCCTCACATTTCCATTTTGAACCACCCCAACTAAAAGGGCGACTACCCACAACGGAAATATTTAATTCGGGAAAGTCGAGACAACCATAACCCACATGACATTCTCCTAGTATCTCTAATTGTTTTTGTACTCTATCTTCTAAGGTGCGATCGTAGGGGCATTTTTTTCTACCCCATTTTGTAGCGGTAAACCAAGCATCATGATTGCCTAGAATCACTGCTTTAGGTATCTTTAACTGAGAAATGGTTGTCACCAAGGGAATAGACTCGTTGCCAATATCTCCCACAAATAAAACTAAATCAATTCCTAAAAATTCTAAGGCTTCTGTATCGTATTCATTCCAAAGATCGTGAACATCTCCTATTACTGCTATTTTGATAATTTTTTCCGTCATGGTCATAATAACTTGATTTGTTTATTATTATAGTCAGAATGGCAAATTAGCAATAATTAAGACTTGTTTGCAAGGTGCAAGATCTTAGTAGAGTTATTATTAGTAGTAGTTTGTGTGGTAAACTATCCAATGTAAGTTTTAAGGTAGAACGAAAAGTTTTATGGTTCAATTATTACCCGATCATTTACAAAGATTAAAAGATCAAGTGGCGATCGTGACTGGGGCATCGAGAGGAATAGGGAAAGCAACAGCCATCGCTTTAGCCGAAGAAGGTGCAAAAGTAGTTGTTAACTACGCTAATAGTAGCCAATCAGCCGAAGAAGTGGTGAAAAACATTATGGAATTGGGAGGAGATGCGATCGCACTTCAAGGGGATGTTTCTCAACAAGATCAAGTAGAAGCTATGATCAAAACTACTAGCGAGAAATGGGGAAGGATTGATATATTAGTGAATAATGCGGGGATTACCCGTGACACATTAATGTTGCGGATGAAACTAGAAGACTGGCAAACCGTAATTAACCTCAACCTCACGGGGGTATTTTTATGTTGTAAAGCCGTCAGCAAAATTATGCTCAAACAAAGAAGTGGTAGAATTATCAATATATCCTCCGTTGCAGGACAAATGGGTAATCCCGGACAAGCCAACTATAGTGCCGCTAAAGCCGGAGTGATTGGCTTAACCAAAACCCTAGCCAAAGAATTTGCTAGTCGGGGTGTCACCGTCAACGCCGTTGCACCCGGATTTATTGAAACTGATATGACAAGTGGCTTACAATCTGAAGAAATACTAAAAGCTATTCCCCTCAGTCGCTACGGTAAACCTGAAGAAATCGCAGGGATGATTCGCTTTTTAGCCGCCGATACTGCTTCAAATTATATTACAGGTCAAGTATTTAATGTCGATGGTGGTATGGTTATATAACTGAGATCACCTGAGTTCGACATAAAATCTTAAGTGATGAAAGGTGTCAGGTATCAGGGGATGCACTGAGGGTAGCCGATTTTACTATAAAAATCATTAAATTGCTTCAGATATATTTTCTCTCCAATGGAGGTAAATCTGAAATAATGATTAAAAAGTAAATCTGAAAAAATTTTTGAAGATAATGTATCAACAAGAAAAAGAAGTTGTGTTTTGTCAAGAAGCCTCAGTTGCGATCGCATCTGTGAAACAAGCCGCTAAACTCTGTCAAAAGGTGAGAGAAGACATCCCTCCTGCCTTAGAAAAACAAGATAAAAGCCCCGTTACCGTTGCAGATTTTGGCTCACAGGCGATTATCTGCAAAGCATTAAAAGACGTTTTCCCCGATATTCCCATTGTCGGCGAAGAAGATGCTACCGAATTAAGGCAACCAGAACAAAAGAACACCTTGACAAAAATTGCAGAATATGTTGAGCAAATTATTATTGACACTTCAGAAGAACAGGTTTTAGACTGGATTGACTACGGTAACGGCAAAGTAGGTAATCGTTTTTGGACTCTTGATCCCATTGATGGTACAAAAGGTTTTTTAAGACAGGATCAGTATGCGATCGCACTTGCCTTGATTGAAGATGGAGAAGTAAAACTAGGGATTTTAGGATGTCCTGCCTTAAGTTTCAGTGACGGTGAAACAGGATATATTTTCGTTGCCGAAAAGGGAAAAGGTAGCTATAGAATGCCCTTAGACGGTACAGAAATGACCAAATTAAAAGTAGTCAGTAACGATGATGTCAGTCGTTTTCGCTTTGTGGAAAGTGTCGAAGCCAGTCACGGGGATCAAGAAAGACAAAATGCCATCGCCCAAGCCGTAGGTATCACCACCGAATCAGTCAGAGTCGATTCCCAAGCCAAATATGGTATTGTTGCCAGTGGAGAAGCCGCCCTTTATCTGCGTTTACCTTCCCCTAAATATCCTGATTACAGAGAGAACATTTGGGATCATGCCGCAGGCGCGATCGTCGTTGAGGAAGCAGGAGGCAAGGTAACGGATATGTATGGTAAACCCCTAGACTTTTTCACTGCCAGTAAAATGATAGATAATCGAGGAGTCGTTGTTAGTAATGGTGTAATTCATGATCAAGTATTAAAAGCCTTAAATAATGAATAATTGATAATGAATGATTAATAAGTTATTCCCTGCAACCTGCAACCTGACACCTGACACCTACTCATTACTCAAAATTACTCATTACTCAAAAAGTGACTATTGCAAGAACAATTTGTCTAGGATTTATAGCCGTAATTGCGATCGGAACATTATTACTTATGATGCCTTTCTCAGTAGAATCAGGAGAATGGGGGCATTTTATCACTGCCTTATTCACCTCAACTTCTGCGGTGTGTGTAACAGGCTTAATTGTGGTTGACACAGGCACATATTTCTCCTTTTGGGGGCAATTAATAATTCTTTTTCTGATCCAAATTGGTGGACTAGGTTACATGACAACTAGCACCTTTTTAATTCTTCTCATCGGCAAAAAATTTGATTTTCGCCAAAAAATCGCCATCAGTGAATCTTTCGATCGCCCCTTTTTACAAGGAAGTCGTAATCTAGTTATATCTATTTTTATTACCACTTTTATTCTCGAAATAATTGCTTCTGTTATCCTATACTCGGTTTTTTCCCAAGATTATGGTTGGCAACAAAGACTTTGGTTAGCCATCTTTCACTCTATTAGTGCATGGAATAATGCAGGATTTAGCCTTTTTGCGGATAACCTAATGCAATATCAAACTTCCATTCCCCTCAATTTGGTGATAAGTGGCTTAATTATTCTCGGCGGTATCGGCTATCAAGTAATTATTGAATTTATTTTCTGGATTCTTGACTTTTTCCAACGAAAAAATCATCCTCACTACGAATTTTCTCTTAACTTTAAAGTAGTCACTAGAACAACTTTCTTACTCCTAACATTAGGTACGATCGGATTTTTCATCACCGAATTTCACAATAACAATACCCTTGCCGAATTACCATTTAAAGAGAAATTAATTTCAGCTTGGTTTCAATCAGTTACAACGAGAACCGCAGGATTCAACACCATCGATATTGGTGCGATGACAAAAGCAGGATTATTCATTACCATAGGCTTAATGTTTGTGGGGGCATCCCCCAGTGGCACAGGAGGGGGGATAAAAACCACAACCCTCAGTATCCTTTATAACAGTACCAAAGCCGTTTTAAGAGGACAAGAACAAGTAGTAATGTATAAAAGAGAAGTTCCTGTTTCTTTAATTCTAAAAGCCATGGCAGTGGTATTTGGTTCAGGAATGACAGTAGTTATTATCACCTTTTTTATCTCCTTACTTCATTCCGACTTTGAATTTCAGAGTCTGTTTTTTGAAGTAGTGTCCGCCTTTGCCACCGTAGGCTTATCCACTGGTATTACTGCCCGTTTCTCCATTCTCGCAAAACTTGCCATTGTTATTACCATGTATTTAGGACGAGTCGGAGTATTATTATTTATGGCAGCCATTATCGGAGATCCTCGTCCAAGTCGTATTGAGTATCCGGAAGAAAATCTATTAGTAGGTTAAAAAGCCATGACGGAAAATAAACAAACCCAATTTGATAATTATCAGAGATTTAGAACCTTTTTTAACTTAGACTTAGGTTCACTCAAATTCTTAAATAACCTAAGAAAAGAGACTCGTCAATTTGCCGTTATCGGCTTAGGAAGATTTGGACGAGCCGTTTGTCAGACTCTATATAACATGGGTTATGATGTCCTAGGAGCAGATGTCGAGGAAAAATTAGTCGCCCAAGCATTAACCGATAAAATCGCATCTAGTGCCGTTCGTTTAGATTGTACCGAAGCTAGTGCTTTAAAAGAAGCGGGAATCCTAGAACTCGATACCGTCATAGTTGCCATCGGTAATTATTTAGAAGAAAGCATTATCACCACCCTCAATCTTAAAGAAGCAGGGGTGAAGTATGTAGTTGCCAAAGCCTCCTCAGAAACCCATGGAAAACTGTTAAAAAAAGTAGGTGCTGACTTAGTGGTTTATCCAGAATATGAAGCAGGATGCGAACTAGCATATACCCTAACCAAACCCGGAATCTTAGACAGGTTTGAACTAGATCCCGATAATAGCATCGTAGAAATCGCCATTCCCGAAGAATTTGACGGTAAAACCCTCGCAGAAATGAAATTTCGTAGTCGTTATGGCTTAAACGTTTTAGCCGTTGGTAATGACGACAAATTTATTATCAATCCTCCGCCACAGTTTGTCTTAACCAAAGGCTTATCAATGGTAGTAATAGGCTCAAATAAAGACATCAACCGCCTTTAAAACCTTCTTCGTGAATATAGTTTAATTAATTTCATTCAATATTTTAAGAGCCGATCGCACCATGAGGTTCAATCATGAAGTTGTTGGGGGGAAATAAAGATGGTGTTTGTCTTCTTTATCGATCGACTTTTAGATCAATGATCGCGCAAAGTTCGATCGTTATCTAAATACTTCTAAAAAGTTTCTGATATATTTTAATGTTTTTTTTATTTATTCTATAAAATGATTATATTCCTTTGTTGTCTTCTGAATCGTTAACCTCAACATTATCATATAAATCTTTTAAGAAAATTTGCAATTTTAATGACTCTAAATTTACCATATTTTCTAGCTTCTCAAAGTCCCCTAAAACCCAATTATTATCAGTATTTTTAGTAAATTTTTGAACATGATATTGATATTGATCAATTAAAATATATTCCAGTAACTCAGGAATAGAACGATAATAGTCAAACTTAGTTCCTTTGTCGTAATCTTGAGTAGATTTTGAGAGAACTTCCATAATTAAGATAGGATTTGTTACCGTTGTTTTGCCTTTTCCTTCATAAACAGGTTTACCTTGAATTACCATGACATCAGGATAGGTATATTGACGATAGCGAGGTATCCAAAGACGAACATCAGCAAAAAAAACTCGATAATTTTGTCCTTTGAGAGCGATTTTTAAATAAGAGTAAAAATTTCCAGCAATTTCGTTATGATTAGTTGTTCCTCCTGTCATGGGTACTATTTCTCCATTTCTATACTCGTGTTTAAATTCAGAATTCTCCTCAAAAGCTAGATATTCTTCGGGAGTATAATAGCTTTTTGGAGTTAAATTTTCACTAGGTTTTTGAAGGATTTTAGCTGTCATAATTTTGCCCTGCTTGATGGAATAAACTATTTTAATGATAATGTAATTTGCTGAGAATTAAAGTTCGATCGAGTTTCCGTCTTTATTTTAATTTCTACTCCTAAGATTCTAGGGTATCCTTTTGATAATTGTCTGTACCAGTCAGCTCGATCAGGTATAGTATTATCAATACTTCCTATTTATCTATTGTCAATTAGTTTTTGACGGCAAATAACTATTATGAAAATTATTACAGAAATGAATAATTTATAATCTTTTCATGTATCTGAATACATTTCAATGGGTGGTGCGATCGCATCTCCCCCTTGAAATGAGACAATTACTCATTACTCATAAATTGTAGTTAGCGAGAGTATAATCCGACCAAGGGGAGTAGTGATGATTTCATGTTACTATAAAATTTTGTATTCCGTTACCGAGCATAATTATAATTTCGACCATGAGTGATTTTAGTAATATTATCGATTCTTCTGCTTATCTTATGGTGGTGCATGGTAGCCGAAATCCTTTGTATGGGAAACAGTTGCAAGATTTGGTTATTGCTATTCGTCAAAAATTAAGTTTATTGGGGATTTCGTCTCTTTTGGAAACGGCTTATTTAGAGTTGGGAAAACAGTCTTTATCCGATAAAATAATCGACTTTGGGCAAAAATTAGTTAATAAGGGTTGTAAAAAGCTGAATATTTTACCCCTATTTTTATTATCGGGTACTCACGTTGTGGAGGATATTCCTTCAGAAGTTGAAATTGCCCGTCAACATTCTTTGATAAATATGGAAATCATGCCTCATTTGGGTAAAAGTGATCATGTCATATCTTTATTGAGGGGTGAGTATGAAAAATCGGGAGGAGATAGTCGGATTCTTTTTTGTCATGGTACAAGTTTAAAGGGGGGAAATGAAGAAATCGAGAGTCTGGGGGAGAAAATTAACGCCACTGTTGCTTATTGGTCGATCGAACCTAATTTAAGCACTATTATAACTCAATTAGCCTCTCATCATCCTCACAAAATTACTATCCTTCCCTATTTTCTTTTTCACGGTAAAATCATAGATGCGATCGCACTTGGGGTGAAGCAGTTACAAAGAGAGATAGACAGTGAATTAGTTTTATTATCTCCGCTAAAAGAAATTGAAGGTTTATCAGATTTGATTGTAAATTTTATCTTGAAATGTGAATGAAAAACCCCCGTTGAATTTCACAATAACAAAATCTTCAGTATAGCGCCCCTCGGGTTGTGAACTAAGAATCCCATCGCATCAACGGTATGGGAGTGTCAATAGCATAATTGTAAGAGCAGATCGCACAATGCCGTTAAATCATGACGTTTTGGGTGAAAATAAAGACGGCTTGGGGATATTTTTCCTTCCCTATGGTTAAATGTTCACTAGCGTTCTATTTTACATTTTAGAAGATATAGAGAATATGAATCAATTAAAACAACTTAATTGGAATCCAGAAATACCTGATCAAAGAGTAAGAAAAATAAGAGGGGGATTGTACGGTAAAACCATCGGAAAAGTTGAACAAATAGGAGGTTATGGTTTAACTGCTACTATTAAATTTGGAGATAATAAAATTATTAAAGTACCTGTGGACGAACTTAAATATTGTCCCCAAGAAGAAACAATTAAAGATATTATTAAAGAGAAGTTAGCTTTTAGTTCTCATCTTATTCTTAGACAAATTTTATCTTTTTACAAAATTAAATTATCACGGGAAAAATTATCTTTTTATTGTTCTATAAATCTTAATCTTAATTCAAGAAAAAGGCTATTAATTATTTATCTTTCAAAGCAAGAGATAAAACAAAAATTAATCACTAATTTAACTCAAGAAAATATCAAATATCAAGAATTATTCTTGAAAGAGTTATTAGATTTACCCACCATAAATGATAATATAAATGGTGATTGTAATGTTTATATTCTTTCTTTACAGTCAATTTTAAGCAGTAAAAATAATGATAAAAAATTAGATATTTTCTTTAAAAGTTATAATGATTATTTTCAAGAGATAGTATTCTATGGGATCATTAATGCTCTTAAAAATAAAGAAAGTCCCACTTATCAAATAGCAAAAAAAATATCTGATTATCAGCAAAACTTAATTATTTTTCATCAAGACATTAACAATGAAATATTAACCCTCTTGGGTAAAGTAGAACAAAATGATAATTTTATTAATTTTTTAACTAAATTAAAACAAGAGGAAGATTCTAATTTATCACTAATTGAAACAAGAGAAAAAGTTAGAATAAATACTAAAGAGTTAATGACATTTGTAATTGATAGCTTAGAATTACAGTACGGAGGAACTATAGCTGAACAAATAGAAGATGAAGATCAATTTAAAGACATTTTGAAAATTAAATTATCTGATTCTGCCCAAGGAGATTTAAAGGATTTTTGTGAGCAATTTCAGCCAAGATTAAGAACATTTTTAACAGATCATGAATGTAAATGTATCTTTAATTTTGCGGAAAAACCTTCTAAAATTCCTCCTTGTGTCGAGTTTATTGATTTAGAACATCCTCTAATTAAATGGTTAGTAAATCCTTTAGAATTAAAACATTTATCTTTTGTGCCAGTGTGTGCCATTAATTTAGAAATAGGTGAAGTTAAAAAGATTAAAACTTTATCCACTTTAACAAAAGGTAATTATTTTTATAGCGTATATTTTCTTGCTCAAAATAAAACTAATTGTCTAATTTATCAAGTTATTAATTTAGAAGATAAAACATTATTAGAAAGTGCGATCGCACAAGAATTAATTGAGTTTGCCAGTCGGGAAGGAAAAAATCCTATGGATGCTATCTATCAAGTTAATCAAATACCTGATTATTATGATGATTACTTAAGATGGGAAGAAAAAATCACCCCGATGGGGGGAATAAATATTAGTGCAGGTTTGATTTATCTAAAATAGACTGTTTTGAATTATAATATTATTTTAAAGAGTTAAATATATTTGGAAATCTACAGAGAATTAAATATCTATGTCTTACCAAAAAAAAACTTGACGTAATCATCGGACTGGATTTTGGTACAAGTTATACAAAAGTATGCGTAAGGTTGAGGGAAAGTAACAAGTCAGAAATTGTAACTTTTGATAATTCCACTAAAGAAATCACAGAAAATTTTTTAATAAGTAAAGTGGGTATCGATAAAGATGGTACTTTATTTGGTGGCTTAACGGAATCGGAATACGAAAAAAGAAAGCAAAAAGACTCTTTAGACGTTGCCTTTCTGAAAATGCGTTTAGCAGAAATCGATTTAGATAAATACTTGTCTTTAACGGAGGAAGAGGAAGATAAGTTATCTCAAGGTATTAGATTATTAGAAATAGTCGAATCGAAGTCGGGGTTAGATAAATTTGAGAAAAGTAAGGGCGATACAACTGTCTTTTTTGGGCAACTTGCTCACTGGCAGAAAACAAATCTCAATGAGGTTGAAAATATTGAAATTTTATCCGCTTATTTTCTTGCTAAAGTAATTGTCAGAACTCAGGATTGGTTTGTTAATAAATATCAAAAGGATTTAGATGTTGATAATTTGAATTGGTGTGTCAACTTAGGTGCGCCTGTGCAGTATTTGGATTCTTTATCTAATGCCCGTTGTGAGAAAGTGTTATTATTGGCAAGATTGTTATGTGAAGATGAAAAACACTTAGATTCTTTAAAATTACCTGATTTACAATCTCTTTGTCAAAAATTGAAACCTCAATTAAAAGAGGATATTCAGAATCAAAATATTCTTTATAAGGTGACATCTGAAGTGGGTGCTGGTGCTTTTGCTTATGCTACTTCAAATCAGGCTCAAAATGGTTATCTTTTGTATGTGGATATTGGTGGAGGCACAACGGAATTCTGCTATTTTTATTATCAGAAACAGGGTAGCAATGTACCAGAAATTAACTGTCAAAATGCCTTTGCCCCTATTTTAGGTATTGAGGCTATTATTAATGATGTTCAATTAGAGTCTAAACTAGATCAACAAATTATTCAAAGTCAATTAATTGATCCTGATACGTCTATTGTAGAGGATTTAGATCGTTTAATCATCAAAAGTCAAAAACCCTTAAAGCAAGAAGTTTCGTCTGGAGTTAAAATAGACAAAAATAACTTTGATATGAATGGAATTAATGCTAAACATTTTCATCGTTTTGCCATTGCTTTTGGGTTATCGATTCCGAAGGAATTAACTTTGAGTTTTAAACTTCCTTCTCAAAATAGTATTCCTCCTATGCCACCCATTCCAGATGATAAGCCAGTAGCCCGTGTAAGCGCGAAAGCCATGACTGCAATAAGAGTTGTGACAGCTAAATAGTTTTGAGAGAGTAAAAATGGTGGGGTGCGATCGCCCTACCAGATAAAAAGTGCTAAAGCACTTACTACAAACATAATGGGAAGATGCGATGCCAAAGGCACAGCTACGCTGCACGCACCTCTGGAATATTAAATTAAGAATTAGACATCTCCATAAATTATTTTTCTTTGGCTCGTAGTAAGGGCTTTAGCCCTTAAAATGCCTATTATTGGAGAAGTCTATTAGATATTTTTCAATTTTGTGATAATTTCTTGATATTTCATTATGCACTAATGGGAATCAGGCTTTCCGTCCAAAGGGCAACTTTTTCGCTCATCGGTTGTAAAATGGGAGGCAATGGTTGATTTAAGTCTTCATACGCCTCAATGATTGCCGCTAAAGCATCCGAAACGTTTGGTATCACATCTTCTAAATTATCCACTTCTGTCACTAAATTCGGCAATAAAGGACAAGTAATAGTATAACCGCCTTCGGGTTGTGGTTCTAAAACTAATGGTAACTTATAGATATTTATCATATATATTCAGCTTTACTTAATAACATTATATTATCTTAATCCTTACTTTTTACTTATTATTGATCTTAGTTTTTTGATGTTCAACATAAGTGCGAAGGACATTATTAATAAAAGTTTGGTATCCCTTCCCTTGGCTTTTAAACCAATCTAAAATATCGCTATCAAGGCGAATGGAAATAGATTGTTTAGTGATAGGTTGTACCATCTTCGCTTTTTCCCAGAAACTATCATCTAATTCAGGAATATCTGAAGTATCAATAGCATCATCTGGAATATTTGCTATTTCTTTAAGTCGCTTGGGTGATATATTCATAATATTTTTTCCTTTCTTTAGGGGTGGCTTTACGAGCTGAAATGAGGCGAGTTTTACCGTTTCTTTCGGTGTGAACTACAGTAACAATTACAAAACTATCGATCGCACCAATGGTAATTTCTCTTATTTCTCCATAGTCGAATCTTTCATCAACAATACTAAAAGTAATTCCAAAGAAAATTTCTTTAGCTTCTTCAAAACTAATACCGTGTTTGTTTAAGTTTTGTCGGTTTTTGCTTTCATCCCATTCAAATTCCATTAATTGTCTATATGTTTTGTATATACGATAATTTTAACAGATTTTCGCAATAGTAGTTTTTACTTCTTACCTTAATGACTAAAACGTTTACCCTTTCCCTACCTTAACCAGACGACTTAGATACAAACTAGCTTACTAGCATAATTGTAAGAGGCGATCGCGCAATGTGGTTAAACCGTGCCTTTCTTGGGCGGAAATAAAGACGGCTTGGGGATACTTTTCCTTTGCTATGGTTAAATGTTCACTCTTAGCTTTATCGATTTTATTCAACGCCAATAACTCCATAGAAGGGGCAAGGGGCATATCTGCTAAAATGGTTTTCACTGATTGAATATGGCTTTCCCAAGCAGGATGAGATAAATCCACAACGTGCAATAAGGCATCTGCTTCCGTTACTTCCTCTAAAGTTGCCCGAAAAGAATCCACCAGAGGAGGAGGTAATTCGTGAATGAATCCCACCGTGTCAGTCATTAATAATGTACCTGATTTGCCTGTGTGAGAATCGGTGATAGTTAGTCTTCTGGTGGTAGGATCTAGGGTAGCAAATAATTGGTCTGCGGTATAAACATCCGCATTGGTGAGGGTATTAATTAAAGTCGATTTTCCTGCGTTGGTATAACCGACAATGGCAACAGTGATGATTTCCTGACTTTGTCTTTGTTGTCGCAGTCTTGAGCGATGGCATTGCAGTTGATTTACTTCCTGTTGCAGTCTAGTAATTCTTTTTTGGATTGCCCTTCTTTCTGTTTCTAGTTTAGTCTCTCCCGGTCCTCTTGTGCCAATTCCGCCCCCTAATCTGGACATGGCTTGACCTCTCCCCGTTAATCTGGGTAACATATATTCTAACTGGGCTAACTCTACTTGCAATTTACCTGCCCTTGATTGCGCCCTTTGAGCAAAGATGTCTAATATTACTTCGGTGCGATCGACCACTCTCACACCTAATTGTAATTCTAGGTTGCGTACCTGAGCAGGAGATAAGTCTCGATCGAACACTACCAGATTAGCGCCTAAAGTCTGGACTTGTAAAGCAATTTCTTCCACTTTTCCAGCACCTACGAGGGTTTGAGGATGGGGGTGAGAGCGTTTTTGTTCAATGGTTGCCAATACCTTTCCTCCTGCACTATCCACCAATAAAGCCAATTCTTGCAGATTATCTTGGAATTTTTGCTCATCCATGCTTCCTGTGTGCAATCCTACTAATAAGACTCTCTCTTGTTGAGGAGACACTTCTTGCGCGACAAATTCTCGGCTAAATTCCGCCTCTAAATTGTTGACTAAATCGAGAAAATCCTGCTCGATAATATCTTCTAAGGGGAGGGGAGGAGATACATCCCAATAGTTATCCCCCTCTTGAATTGGTAATAAATGACATAAATAAGCATTTTCCACAAAACCCCTCGCACCTCCCCCTTTCCGCATTACTCCTTTACCAGTGAGGGTAAGGATAACTAAGGCATCTAGTCTCTGTCTTACCATCGCCGTTAAACTGGCTTCATTGGGAGGAGTAGGTTTTAAGGAGGTGCTGAGGCAACGAATGCCCGATAGTCTCAGCTCACCGTAACGGGGCAATTCTAGGGGAGGAATTTGTATTTGACGGGGCGTACCAACCCCTACTCTGATCACCTGTCCACGGCGGTTTAAATAGACGCTGAGGGGCTGTTTTAACTCAGTGCTTATACTGGCTATTCTTTCGGCTAAATCAACAGTGGAGATGCGATCGCCGCTTATTCTTTGATGGTATAGTTTTTGTAATTGTTTAAGTTGACTGGGTTTTAATCCTTGTAGATTTCCGTAAATTGTTTCGATTGACATTAAATGTAAATATTTGTCTATATTTTTTTTCTAATAATTTATTTCTCACAAATGATTCCTGATTACTATATAAATAAAATTTTAGGATTTATTTTCTATTTTACCCGTTAATAAATAGTTTAAAGTGTATGGGCAACTATTGGGAAATTCTACTTTGTAGCTTGTTTTTCCCTGTACATATTCTAAAGCATCATCATAGATAGATGCTAAATTTTGTTCCAAGTGATTGCATAAGTTAGTTGTTAAAATTTTGTTAATTTGTTTACGAAAACTCTTTATTTCTACTTCCCAATGGTTACGAGATAGTTCTTGATTGGTCCAATAATTACATAATAATAAGTGACGAATTACTTGTTCTAATAAACTTTCTACTGTTACTTTTTCTCGTCTGCCCAAAAATTCTAATTCCTCAATTAAATTTTCTATATCCAATGATTCATACTGTCTGTTTTTTAACAGTTCAATGGTTTTTTCTAACCATAAAGTTTCGTCGATTTCATAAAGTTTTTTTAAGTCTTGAGTTGTGAACATAAATATACTAAATTATTTTCTATTAATTTACCATAACTACTGTAGAAGAGCCTAATTTTATTGCCTTAGGCGGTTTCTGTGAAAGAATTTACCAATTTTCTTTATAATTCCCCCCCTTATTAAGGGGGGCTAGGGGGGATCATGCAGGTATATTTATTATTAGAAATCACCTTAATAAAAGTTATCGGATGTTTTTTTGTTGGGTAAAATTTATCCCTCATTTCGCTATGGCACTTGTTTGAGGACTTCTTTTGTCATTGACGTTAAATTTATTATGGGTATTGGCTACCTTTTTCCATAATAGTTGATAGTTAACTTTAATTAAAAGTTCGATCGGATCTAAAGTTTAAGGGGGAATCCCGAACTCAGGTGACTGTTAGAGATGTCTAATACTTACTTGTTAAGGGTTTCTTCTAAGTTTAAGACTTGTTGCACTTCTTCGGCTTGTTCGTTTTTCCATAGTTTGCTAAACCAGTGGATAATGTTGTCCACATAACAAAAAATTACAGGTACGACTATTAAAGTTAATAAAGTAGAAGTGCTGAAACCACCAATAACGGCGATCGCCATCGGACTTCTGACTTCTCCGTCTGCACCCCAAGCAAGGGCAATGGGCAACATTCCGGCAATGGTAGAAATAGATGTCATGACGATGGGGCGTAAACGGGAGACTCCTGCATAAATCACGGCATTACGTTGGGATTTTCCTTCTTTCATTCCTGCGAGGGCAAAATCCACTAATAAAATAGCGTTTTTGGTGACTAAGCCCAGGAGTAAAACCATACCAATGAGGGCAAAGAGAGCTAATTCTTTTTGAGTGATTAATAATCCTAGTAATGCACCGCCAATAGAAAGGGGTAAGGCGGCAAGAATGGCAAAGGGATAGAGAAAATTACCGTAAAGTAGCACTAAAATCGCATAAATTGAGCTAATAGCCAAAAATACGGCAGTAAGAAACCTTGTAAATACATCTCGCATGATTTCTGCGTCTCCTGCTGGTTCTTCTGATACTTCAGGGGGTAAGGGATTCATGACGGGTAGGGCATTAACTGCGTCTAAAGCATCGCCGAGGGAGATTCCTTGTAAGTTTGCCCCTAATTCTACTTGTCTTTGTCTATTATACCTCTGAATTTCCGCAGGTCCTGTGCCTAAACGAATATTGGCGACACTATCTAGTCTTACTAATGAGCCGTTGTTACTAGGCACTTTTAGGTTTTTCAAGATTTCTATGTCTCGACGATATTGGGGATTAATTTGCACTCGGATGGGAATTTGTCGATCGCGCAGATTGAATTTGGCTAAGTTAGAGTCATTATCACCAATGGTGGCAAGGGAGGCAGTACGGGCGATCGCGCTTACAGATACCCCTAAATCTCCAGCCCTTGCTAAGTCTGGTTGAATGATGATTTCGGGTTTGACTAAACTAGCACTAGAAGATACTTCCACTAAACCGGGGATAGTACGCATTTGTCTTTCTAATTCTTGGGCGGTTTCGGTTAAAATTTGCCCATTATCGCTTTTTAAGACGATGGTGAGATCCTTACTACTTCCTCCTGCCCCTTGAGAGCGAAAACTAACTCTAGCACCGGGTATCTGTTGAAAAATGGGACGCTGAGATGCCTGAAATTCCTGTAAGCTAATATCCCTTTCTTCTTTAGGTAATAAATTGACGTATAGTAGAGCATTATTAACACTATTGCCCCCAATCTCCGCTAAAACACTTTCTACGGCAGAATTCTCTTTCACCTTATCAGTAACATCAAAAGCAATTCGCTCTGTATTTTCTAAGGTTGCTCCGGGGGGTAATTCTACATCCACCAAGCTCAAACCTTGATCAGGCTCAGTAAATAAGCCTTTGGGAATATAAGGCACTAACTGTAAACTACCGATAAAGAAAATAAGGGCAATTAAAAGAGTGGAAATTTTGTTGCGTAACGCCCAAGTTAATAAATTACGGTAGGGATGCCATTTTTGAGAAGGGTTAATATCATGGTGATTATACTGTTTATGGACTGGTTTTGATTTGAGTAAATAAGCACTCAACATGGGAGTGATGGTGGTTGCCACAAGGGTAGAAAACATGGTAGCTACCGCTACTGTCACCCCGAAAGGTTGAAAAAACTGCCCCGGCACTCCCCCCATAAAAGCAACGGGTAAAAATACAGCGACAATAGTGGCAGTAGTAGCGACTACGGCTAAACCAATTTCCCTTGCGGCATCCATTGCCGCTTGATAGGGTTTTTTGCCCATGCCTAAATGTTGATCAATATTTTCAATCATACAAATAGCGTCATCTACTAAGTTACCCATAGCTAAAGCTAAACCCAGTAATGTCATGCCGTTCAGGGTATAGTTAAGATATTGCATGACTAAAAAGGTGGGAATGATGGATAAAGGAAGCGCTAAACCTGTAATCAAAGTTGCCCTCCAATCTCTGAGAAAGATTCCCACACTAATTACTGTTAAAATTGAACCAATAATTAAAGAGCTAATTGTACCTGAATATGAATTTCTAATGGCAGTGGCACGGGTAAATATTCGTTCGATGTTGATGTCGTTGGGGAGATTATTTCTCATCTGTGTCAATTTTTGCTCGACATTCTCGACAACGGTGACAAGGTTACTACCCGAACTGCGTAAAATGGAAAAGCCGACTACGGGTTCGTTATTCAAATAGGCAGATTGACGGGCTTCGGCAAAACCGTCTGTAACTTCTCCTAGGTTTTTCAATGGCACTCTATCCCCGTTGGCAAGGATAATGGGATAATCCGCTAAACTGCTGACGGTTTGCGCACTACCTATGGTACGAATATTTTGTTCTCGATCGCCCAGATTCGATCGCCCCCCTGAAAGGTTAAGATTAAGATTGCCTACTTGTTCGTTAATTTCCGTGGCGGTGATATTATAAGCCTGTAAACGGTTCGGATTCAAGTCGATTCTTACTTCCCTATCTTTCCCGCCGATTCTGTTTACTTGTGCCACTCCTTCGATGTTGGCTAAATCCCTTGCAATACGACGATCAACTAAGTCTGTTAATTCTTCTATACTTCTATTTTCCGAAGACACAACATAAGTGGCGATCGCACCTCCAGCAAACTCTAATTTTTGTACAATAGGCTCGTTTATATCCGCAGGTAAATCTTGACGAATTTGGGCAATAGCGTTACGCACATCATTAGTGGCTTGATTACCGTCTGCTTCTAGTTCAAAATTAATAGTAGTAACGGAGCGCCCATCACTGACAACGGAAGATATACTATCAATGAGATTGACGCTAGAAACCGCATCTTCTACCTTTTGTGTCACCTGAAATTCCAATTCCTCTGGACCTGCACCGCGCTGAGTTATGGTAACTTGAACTACAGGCACGTCAATATTGGGTTGATCATTAATTCCCAGTTGAAAGAAAGAAAAAAGACCAAAAATCCCTAAAAAAAGGAATAAAACCAAGATCGAAACCGGATTTTTAACAGACCAAGTGGAAACGTGAAATGACATATACTTAATTAGGGAGTGATGAAAAAAGCGCGACCGCCTCTAATTGTTAATTTTTGTAAATAAAGCTAGTAAAATTATAGCAAAAGAAGTAAAGAATTCAGTTAGTAGGATATTTGTAGAGAAAATAAAATGCTTGTGGATTCGGTCTGACGGGGCGAGTCCACTCGTCTAGTTACGAATCTGTGAAGCCAGAATCGCCCGTTTGTTAGTGAGCGTAGTCGAACTAAAATCTTTGATTTAACGGGTGAGTGTCAATGTGGCATTTCTTCCTGATTCTGGATCTAATTCTAAAGTAATTTGCCAGTAACTAGGGGGAAGTGGAGTCAGGAGATCTGACCATTCGATAGCGGTAACACCAGCTTCTACCTCTATACCTTGCCAGTAATTTTCCAAATGTAAATGTTTAACTTGATCTGGAGTTAAACGATATAAGTCGATATGATAGAGGGGAATTTTCCCTTCTAAATATTCGTTAATAAGGGTAAAAGTTGGACTGACAATCGGTTCATTTATCCCTAAACCCTCTCCTAAACCTTGAATGAATGTAGTTTTCCCTGCCCCTAAATTGCCTTTTAATAGTAAGACGCTATTAGGGGTTAATTGTTGAGCAAAATCTCTACCTAGTTGTTTAGTTGCCTCCTCGTCGGGAAGAAAGATTGTTTTTGGGGTTTTCATCGGTTAAAAATTTAGAATTTAGAATTTAGAAAAAATTAATTTCTCCCCCATCCCTCCCTCTCTCCCCACTCATTACCTAATATCGAATATTAGCCTTCTCCCATCTTTGCAGGGCTTCAGAGAGTCGATGGCACTCTGCAATTAAACTCACTCTCACATAACCTTCACCGCCATCCCCAAAGGCATTACCCGGAGTAACGACAACTCCTGTTTTTTGCAACAAGTCAAGGGCAAAATCAGTGGAATTAGAATTGTGAGGCACTGGTATCCAGAGGTACATGGTAGCAGAAGAAGGTTTGACATTCCAACCCATTTTACTTAAACCTTCAATCAGAAAATCACGGCGTTTTTGATACCGTTGTTGCACTTCGTGGATATAACTATCGGGTAACTGTAAAGCGGTTTCGGCGGCGGCTTGAATGACACTAAAAATACCATAGTCAAGGTTCGTTTTTAGGGTGCGCAAACCTTGAATAATATCGCTATTACCCACCACAAAACCAACGCGCCAACCTGCCATATTATAGGTTTTAGAAAGAGTGTGAAATTCGACTCCGATTTCCTTTGCCCCTTTTATTTGCAGTAAACTGGTAGGCTCATAACCCTCAAATGCTAATTCTGCATAGGCTAAATCGTGAACTAACATCACCTCATAATGTCTTGCCCAGGATACCATCTCTTCAAAAAATTCCCTCGGTGCAGTGGCAGTAGTAGGATTATTTGGATAGTTAAAGTAAAGGATTTTGGTTTTTCTAGCAATATCTTCGGGGATCTGATTTAAGTCAATTAACCAATCATTGTCGGGACTCAATTTTAAGGCATAGATGTCTGCTCCAGCAATGGCGGGTCCTCGATAGTGGGCAGGATAGGATGGACTCGGTACAATAACGGTATCACCCGGGTTAACATAAGCCAAGGCTAGGTGAGATAACCCTTCTTTTGAACCTAATAACGGTAACGCTTCACTGTCTGGATTTAATTCTACTTGATAACGTCTTTGATACCAAGATGCGATCGCATTCCGAAAATTAGTAGTACCCTCAAAGGGGGGATAACCGTGATATTTAGCGACATTTAAAGCCTCTTTTGCCACTTCAATAACTGGTGTTGGAGCCAAACCGTCTGGATTACCCATTCCTAAGTCTATCAAATCCAAACCTTGCTCTCGGGCTTTGGCTTTCAACTCATCTAAACGGGCAAAAACATAAGGAGGTAAGGCACTTAAACGATTAGCACGATTAATCCAACTGATTTTCATAGGTATATTAAATCTCTCTTAACAAATAGAATAGACTATGGTTCGCCCCAACAATAATATATTAATCGGTAATGATTTATTCTATCTTAAATCTTGTCACAGGACAGGATTCCCGTTGAATTTGGCAACAAAAAAATACACTTCAAATCAACCGGAGGGCTGCTACGCAGTGCCTTCGGCCGGGATGCCAACCAACACAAAAAAATGGTGCGATCGCAACTTCTACATCTTGCAAAAGTTTTGTAGATTGTTTAAGATAATGACAAAGGTAAATTATTTTATCTGCCATGTTGAATCTTTCCTACGAATATAAACTGAAGCCCAATAAATTCCAGATCGAACAAATAGAACATACTCTAAGTGTGTGTCGTTCCATCTGGAATTTTGCTCTAAGGGAAAGAATCCACTCTGCGAAGCCAGAATCGCCCGTTTGTTAGTGAGCGTAGTCGAACTACAATCTTTGATTTAAAGAGTGAGTGTCAAAAAAAGGCTTATTAATTATTAATTATTCATTTCGTTGTTAGTTGCTATGAATGATTTACAATGGGTGCTAATCTGTGCGGGATTAGTGTTTTTAATGCAACCCGGTTTTATGTGTCTGGAGTCGGGTTTAAGCCGTAGCAAAAATAATATTAATGTTGCTGTCAAAAATTTAGCGGATTTTGGCATCTCTGTGATGTTGTTTTGGATGTTTGGTTATGCCGTGATGTTTGGTTTGAGTTGGGTTGGGATTATTGGCACTCAAGATTTCTTTCTCGATGTCGGGGATAATTTTAAATTAGGTGCTTTTTTCCTCTTTCAAGCTATGTTTTGTAGCACGGCAACTACTATCGTCTCGGGGGCTGTAGCAGAAAGATTGCGTTTTGATTCTTATATCATGGTATCAGCTTTAGTTTCTGGTTTAGTTTATCCTATCTTTGGACATTGGGCATGGAATGGGTTAAGTTATGATAGCAATGCTTTCACGGGTTGGTTAGGGCGTATCGGTTTTGTGGATTTTGCAGGATGTACTGTGGTTCATTGTATCGGTGCTTGGGTTGCTTTTGCTTTATTATTGGTAATTGGTGCGAGACGAGGTAGATTTTTAGAAGGGGGGAAAATCAATAAAATTAATGGCTCAAATATCCCTTTGTCGGTATTAGGGGTGATGTTGTTGTGGATTGCTTGGTTTGGTTTTAATGGGGGAAGTACCCTTGCTTTTAATGATGAAGTTACACGAATTTTAGTTAATACTCTCATGGCAGGGGTGGGGGGTATGATTTGTTGTTGCGCCGTTGGTTGGTATAAGTCTAAAACCCCTGAAGTCGAATTTCTCATGAATGGTACTGTAGCAGGATTGGTTTCCATTACGGCGGCTTGTCATGCTGTCTCTACCCCTGAAGCTGTAGTCATAGGTGCGATCGGATCTTTGTTAATGTTAACTATTAAAACACAATTAGAGCGTTATGGTGTAGATGATGCGGTAGATGCTGTGGCGGTGCATGGTGGTGGTGGAGTTTGGGGGGTGTTGGCGGTGGCTTTTTTTGGGCAATCGGAGTTATTAGGCACTGGTTTGACTCCTTTTCAACAGTTTTGGGTACAATTATTAGGGGCGATTGTCTGTTTTGTTTGGGCTTTTGGTATTAGTTTCTTGATTCTCTGGAATTTGAATCGCCTTTTTCCTTTACGGGTATCTGCGGAGGATGAGGAATTAGGGTTAAATGTTTCTGAGCATCGAGCTAAAACGGAGATTTATGAGTTATTAACTATTATGGATCAACAAGCGCGAACTCAAGATCTTAGTTTAAGAGTGCCAGTTGAGCCTTTTACTGAAGTTGGGCGCATTGCTACTCTTTATAATAGGGTAATTTCTTCTTTGGAAAAGTCCACTCTACAGTTACAAGCAGGAAATAGGGAATTAACGGAGGCGAAACAAAAGGCGGAAATTGCTAATAAAACTAAAAGTATCTTTCTGGCTAATATGAGTCATGAGTTGCGCACCCCCATGAATGCTATTCTTGGTTTCTCACAAATTATGCTGCGATCGCAGTCTTTATCTCCTGAGCATTTGGAAAATATTAGCATTATTCAAAGAAGTGGGAATTATCTGTTAAATTTAATTAACAATGTCCTCGATTTATCGAAGATTGAAGCAGGAAAGATGACTATTAATCAAAAAAACTTCGATCTCTATATGTTATTAGAGGAAATTGAAGATTTACTACAACTTAAAGCCGAAGAAAAGGGTTTACAGTTAAATTTGGCAATAGACAATCTTGTCCCTCGCTTTGTTTGCACGGATGAGACGAAATTGAGGCAGGTTTTAATCAATTTAGTTAATAATGGCATTAAGTTTACTGAGGAAGGGGGAGTTAATATCTTGGTTTCCCTTGCTTCTCAAACTCCTCTGGAAAATAATCAACGGTATCTTAAATTTGCGGTGGAAGATACAGGCGCAGGAATAGCAGAGGAAGATTTACCGAAGGTATTTGAGGCATTTACTCAAACCGAAGTGGGGAGAAACGCCCAAGAAGGTACTGGTTTAGGGTTGCCTATCAGTCGTAAGTTTGTACAATTAATGGGGGGAGATATTGACATTCAAAGTAAAGTAGGAGAAGGCACGATATTTAGTTTTGAGATACCAGTTGCCGTTGTCACAGAGAAAGATGTGCAAACCCATAATCCCCGTCAAGCTAAACGGGTAATTGCCCTAAAACCGGGGCAACCCCGTTATCGTATTTTGGTAGTTGACGATCGCGCCGTTAATCGTTTATTATTAATTAAACTCTTACAACCCCTCGGCTTTGAGTTAAAAGAAGCAGGTAATGGACAAGATGCGATCGCAATTTGGGATGAATGGGAACCTCATCTAATCTGGATGGATATGAGAATGCCAGTAATGGATGGTTATGAAGCAACCCAATATATTAAGGGTACATTAAAAGGGAACGCTACCGCCATTATTGCCCTCACGGCTAGTGTCTTAGAAGAAGAAAAAGCCGTTATTTTATCGGCGGGATGTGACGATTTTATCAGAAAACCCTTTCGAGAATTCGTTATCTTTGAGGCAATGGCAAAACATTTAGGGGTAGAATATATCTATGAAGAAGAAACCGAATTTAGTCATCACCATAAACCACAATTATTAACCGCTCAAGACTTGAAAATTATGCCTTCTAACTGGTTAAAAAATTTATATCAAGCAGCAACAGAATTAGACGATGATTTAATATTAGAATTAATTAATAATATTCCCTCTGAAAATAACTTTTTAGCGGATAAGTTAAAACATTTAGTGGATAACTTTCAGATTGCTAAAATTAGAAAACTAATTGAAGAAATATCCTAAACTATTGAGTAATAATTATCTTTTACCAGTGACAATGAATCCCGAGGAAACATCCCCTGAAGAAAAATTAACCGAGAGTATTTTAATAGTTGATGATCAACCTGCCAATTTACGGGTATTATCGCAAATGTTGCAGGGGAAAAGTTATAAAGTAAAAAAAGCACCTGATGGAGAAAGTGCCATTATCGCCGCACTATCTAATCCTCCTGATTTGATTTTACTAGATATTTTAATGCCTGATCTCAACGGTTATCAAGTTTGTGAAAGACTTAAATCTGACGAGAAAACCAAAGATATTCCTGTAATTTTTATTAGTGCTTTAAGTGATGTTTTTGACAAGGTAAAAGCCTTTGAAGTAGGGGGAATTGACTATATAACTAAACCCTTTCAAGAAGAAGAAGTATTAGCCCGTATTGACAGTCAATTAACTATTCAAAAACAAAAAAAGTTACTAGAAAAAGAAAGAGAAAAACTGAAAAAAGAACAAGAACTTCTAAGAAAAGAAATTAGACAAAGAAAAGAAGCAGAAGCCATTTTATATCAATCCCGTGCCATTATTTCTAGTATTCTTAATTCCTCTTTAGATGCGATCGCAGCTTTAGAAGCCGTAAGAGATCCAGCATCAGGAAATATTTTAGATTTTCGTTGCTTAGTGGTTAACCCCATTACTGCCCAAGTTTTTAACCAACAACCAGAAGATTTAACAGGGAAATTAATTTTGAAAAAGTTTCTAAGTAAAGTCAATCCAAAGTTATTTAATAACTTTATCAAAGTGGTAGAAACAGGTAAAGCCTTTGATCAAGAAATAGAATATAACTATAAACAACAAAATAAATGGTTTCACTGTATCGCCGTCAAATTAGGAGATGGATTTTCTGTCACCGTTAGGGATATTACCGAAAGAAAAAAACTGGAATTAAAACTAAGTAAATTAGCAAGTATTGACAGCTTAACAGGTGTTTATAACCGTCATTCTTTCGACAAAATTTTGCGTCAAGAATGGCAAAGATGCGGTAGAGGAAAACAACCCCTCTCTTTAATTCTATGTGATATAGATTTTTTCAAACCCTATAATGACTTTTATGGACATCAAGCAGGAGATAAATGTTTAATAGAAGTAGCCAAAATAATGAGTAACATAGTAAAAAGAACATCGGATTTTTTAGCCCGTTATGGGGGAGAAGAATTTGCTATTATTTTACCGAATACTCCTCAACAAGGGGCGTTTAATGTCGCTGAAAATATCCGCAAAGAAATAGAATCTTTACAACTCCCTCATGAAAAATCCCAGATTAGTGATTGTATTACCATTAGTTTAGGGGTGGCAACAATCATTCCCACTCAAGATATGTCTTTAGACTCATTAATCAAAAGTGCCGATAATGCTTTATACGAAGCCAAAAAACTCGGTAAAAATCAAACCCAACTAGGAGAATTGATAATGAATAATAGTGAATATGAGGACAGAATGTAGAATATAGAAATAATTAACTTAATTTCTCCCCATGCTTCCCACGCCTCTCAATCTTCCCTAACAATCCAACACCGAAATAAGATGGAATGGAATTTATTAACGGCACAGAATTTTAACATAATCGATCGAGAAATTGACAAAAACGATTTTTCTCCTGCGGAATATCACATCGTCAAAAGAGTTATTTCTCACACAGGGGATTTAGAATATGCTTCTATGATCAACTTTGTCAATCAACCTTTATCAGTGGGAGTTGCGGCATTAAAGACAAGAGTTGCCATTATGGTAGATACTCCAGTGATACAAACAGGCATTTTCCCTTATTTACAAGAAACCTTTATGAATCCCATTTATTGCCTAGAAGACTTTACCTTATCCGCCTCCATTACCGCCACGAAATCGAAAATATGGCAAACTTTAGGAAAACGTTACCCCCGTGCCATTTATATTATTGGGGAAAATCCTGTATCTCTCTTTTCTTTATTGGATTTAATGGAATCGGCAGAAGTAAAACCTAGTTTAATTATTACTACCCCTGCGGGTTTTACCCGTAAAGAAATGATTAATAAAATGTTGCAAAAATCAGGAATTTCTCATATTCGTCTTGATAGTAGTAAAGGAGGAGTCGGGGTTGCTATTTCGATTTTTCAAGGATTACTCGAATTAGCATGGTTAACAATGAACAATGAATAATGTATTGGTGTAAGATGTAAGTTAAAATAACATTGTCAAAGAATAATTAAACTCTTGCCGATTATGACTACACCAATTATTGCCAAAAAAATAAAGGCGATCGCATCCCAAAAAGAAGTATTAGAAAAACTATTAGAGAAACCAGATTTGGGCAATCTTCGCCTAGACGTTAATCAAGCATTGGAAGAATTAGAAGAACTTATCGAAGAATTAAATAAAACTTTTCCATCATAAATGATATGTTAATTAACAAGTAATTCCCAACAGTGACAAACAAAAACCCGAAGAAAAAAGTAAATATCATGGTCAAAACATACTCAATGTCCTACTATTGATATATATATCAAGTGCCATGAGTAGCATTTTACTACTAAAATACTTATTCCTTCGGATTAAAGAAAAATGTCATCTACTGATTTATCAGTGGCGGAATCAAATTTTATGCAGTAACTCAGAAGAAACTTATCGGCTTTACCCTTGGGGTGCTGAAAAAGTTTTTTGGACTGACCCTAATTATGATCAAATAATAAGTAAAATCGTTATGATAGCAAAATTTGTCCTTGCATCCGCTTCTCCTGCAAGACTAAAACTATTGCGTATGATTGGCATTGAACCCATTGTACATAAAAGCAACTACGATGAATCATTAATCAATCATCCTCAACCGATGGAGTTAGTTAACACTTTAGCACAGAAAAAAGCCGAAATTGTCGCTCAATATTATGACAACGCTTTAGTGTTAGGATGTGACTCTCTCCTCGAAGTGGATGGGGAAATATACGGAAAACCTGACAATGAAGAAATGGCGATCGCCCGTTGGCAATATATGGGGGGTAAGATAGGTAAACTATATACAGGTCATGCTCTCATTGATACCAAAAACCAACATCAAATGATAAAATGCGGTATCACTGACGTTTATTTTGCCTCTGTAACCGATGAACAAATAAAGGCTTATGTAGCCACTGGTGAACCTTTAAACTGTGCAGGATGCTTTGCTTTAGAAGGAAAAGGGGGAGTATTTGTCGAAAAAATAGAGGGATGTCATAGTAACGTCATCGGCTTAAGCCTTCCTCTCTTGCGAAAAATGTTGACAGATTTAGGTTGTGACATTAGTGCTTTCTGGTAAATAATGCGTGTTTCTTAAAAAAATACATACTATAAAAATTATCGAGATTTATATTTATGGATAAAGATAGCCGTTTCGCTTTGTTAGTGATTGGTTTGCCATTTTTGGGCTTAATTTACTGTTTAGCAATTATTTTCTTTTTTATTGTTTCTCCTGTGGCACAAAATCACCCTTTAATTACGGGGATTACTGCTGCTATTATTCCATTTGCGATCGCAGCTTCTATCTGGATTAGAGCCTCTGCTAAGGCTTATGGGAAGAAGGTTTAGGGGTTAAAACTCGATCGAATTTATTTTTCCGAAGGCTTGTAGGGGTTGAATATTATTCAACCCACCTAAGCAAAGTTTTCTTAAAATGATTTGTGCATACAAACGAACTTGGGTAATATCTCGTAAATCGCCAAGAAATAAATGAGTCTGCTGGCGAAACATTTTGTTACAGAAAATTTGACAAAATTAACAATTTGTGAATGCACAAAGACTTAGGTAATATCTCATAACCCGCCAAGAAATAAATTTCATGGCTAATAGTTTTCGTTCAATAAATTGAACTAATAAAAGGTAATTTTACCAGCAACGAGTGAAAACTACCTCGACTTTTGAGGGAGGAGGTGAGATCGCTTCTTTTACATTTACTTGTACTTCTTCTAAAGTATCCCCAATACTAACACATCCGGGCAAATCAGGTACGATCGCACCGCAATTATGCTCTCCTTTTTCATAAATTACTGCGTATTGTGTCATCATTTAATCTCCTATTTGTGCTTGTTTCCAAATTGCCTTTAGTGTACCAATGGGAATATCATCACTAGGCTTTCCCGGTACAACTACGATACCAGATTTGTGATCATGTGCTAAAACTCTGTGACTGCCACGCATTCTAATTTGATACCATCCATCTTTTTTTACAAATGTTTTCACGATCGCACTATTGTTGACGAGAAGAGGTGCGATCGAGCTTTTGTTGGAGGAGGTGCGATTATGTATGATAATAAATATTGAAAATTAAGTTCTTAAGTTCTTGAGGTAAAAAATTGCCAACTGTTGCACAAGCATTCGCAAGTGTTAGAGTTTGTCAAATGCTTTCTAATTTATATCAGCCCATTAATGTTTTTCGCTATGATACAACGTTGAAAACCATTTATATTCAAGGTGGAACTAACGATGAATTTGCTATCATTATTAATGAAGAAGGTATCTGGGAGTTTATCGAATGAATAACAATCTACAAAATATGACCAATAATGAGTTAAAAGTTTATATCAAAACTCATCGTCATGATGAATCAGTTTGTCATGAGGCAATTAAATTACTGATGAATCGTAGAAATGAAAATTCTCCTAAATATTCTTATAATCTTCCCAATGAAGATATGGAAACACTTTTCCAACAGAAACTTCAATCGAAATCAACATAAAATTAATCAGGTGCGATCGCAGCTTCTATCTGGATTAGAGCCTCTGCTAAGGCTTATGGGAAGAGGGTTTAGGGGTTAAAACTCGATCGAATTTATTTTTCCGAAGGCTTGTAGGGGTTGAATATTATTCAACCCACCTAAGCATAGAGGTAAGTACCGGGTACATTACGATTCTGGAAGCGATTAATGCGAGTTAAATCATCCCCCGGTTGAGAGAAAACACGAAAAGCCGCTCCTTCTTCGGCAAAATTACGGAAATTACGGCGAATATTAGCACTTTCTTGCTCACCAGCAAATAAATAAGTTCCTCGACGGGCAGTATTTTGGAAACGGTTAATTAATAAATCTGCTGAACTATCATCATTGGTAATTGTACCAGTGCCACTGGCTTTATCAAGAGTTCCGTTGACAGGATTGCTGAGATTCACGACAAAAGTTTCTGAATTTTCTACATCTATATCTCCTAAGACACCCACTGTAATAGTTTTACTGGTTTCACTAGGTTGAAATGTTATTTGTCCTTGAGAGGCTAAATAATCATTACCGACAGTTGCTGTGCCATTTGCAGTGCTATACTCAACGGTTACAGGTACGGTGGTTGCTTGGGATAGAGAAACTGTAAAAAATGTAATTTTATCTGCAACGAGTAAAAACTTCCTCGGCTTTTGTAGGGGAAGATGCGATCGCTCTCTGTGATAAAATTTAAAAATCTAATAGTTTATAATTTAACTAAAAAGTTAGTGATTCTGAATATCGTCAATGTTGCAAATTAATAAAAACTATGTTTTAGATAGTGACAAAAAACCAATAGCTGTGCAAATTCCTATTACCGAATTTGAAAAAATAGAAGAAATTTTAGAAAATTATGGGCTAGTCAAACTGATAGAAGAAGTAGAAGATGAAGAAACCCTATCAAAAGATGAAGCATTAAAATATTTAGAAGTCCTCAAAAATAATGTGGAAAGTTGAATATAAAAGAAAATTTTTGAAAGAATTAGCATCTTTGCCCCAAAATGTTCAGTCTCGTCTCGAAATTATTGTTTTTAAAGAATTAGAAACAGATAATCCCTTTGAGTTAGGCTATATGAACAAAATGAAAGGATACAAGGATAAATATAAGATTAGAATTGGAGATTATCGTATTGGTTTAACAATTAATCAAAAACAAAAGATTATCATTTGTGAAAGGGTTGCACATCGTCGAGAAATCTATCAAATTTTTCCTTAATTAGGTGCGTGCTGCGAAGCAGATTCCTTCGGGATCGCTCTTTTGTTGAGGGGAGGTGCGATCGAATCTACTAAGAACAGCATATCATGTAGGGGTTGAACATTGTTCAACCCATCTAAATCTAAGGAATAACTAAATATTGACAATCTCCCCGTTTAGCTGTTGTAAATCTAAATAAGAATCTTGCCATACCCTACCATCTAAAGCCAACTGTTCGATGTAACTAGCTAACCGTAAGGCTTTCAGGGCTTGTTCCCCTCCTACCGAAGGCTTATTCCCCCCCCTCACACAACTGACAAAATGCTCTAATTCTGCGTGCAAAGGTTCAATATTACTTGTATAAACTTTTTCGATTAAACCATCTTGACGATATAAAACTTGACCGTAATCGGTGGTATAGTTAGCGGTAGTTTGACGATGGATTAAAATTTCATTGTTGAGAAAATCTGCTTCCGTTAAGCTATGACGACAATGGGCAACAATACGGCGAATTTTACGGTGAGTCACTTTACTAGCGGTGACAGTGGCAACGATACCATTGGCAAAGTTAAGGGTTGCGGTGACATAATCTAAATATTGCGACTCAGGCGCACGACTTCCCGTTGCACTTAGTTTCGTTACGGGAGAAGCAGCTAATTCTAAGAGTAAGTCTAAATCGTGAATCATTAAGTCTAACACTACTGATACATCGTTTGCCCTTTGAGAATAAGGACTCATACGATGTGCCTCTAATGCCAATAAATTCTCGGTTTTTAAGACTTTGCTTAATTCTTGGAAGGCGGGATTAAATCTTTCGATATGCCCTACTTGCAAAATACAGTTAGTAGCAGCAGCCGCATTAACAAGGGATTCCGCTTCGGCAATACTAGCAGCGATCGGTTTTTCGATTAAAACATGGACTCCTTGGTTTAAGCATTCTAAACCAACTTGATGATGGAGTCTCGTAGGCGCTGCGATACAGACTGCTTCCACATGGGGTAATAATTCTAAGTAGTTTTCATAGAAATGCACCCGATATTTACTAGCGATGTCTAAGCCTCTTTCGACGTTAACATCGGCGATACCAACAAATTCGACATCTTTGAGTAGGCTTAAAACTCTGGTGTGATGTTGCCCCATATTTCCCACACCAATGACACCAACTTTCAACGGTTGGTTATAATTTTTCTGTATGGGTAAATTTTCGGCCGATAATCTTTGATTTTTCATTTATTTGGCACTCCCCGACACAATTTTTTATTTTTCTCTAATATAGGTAACTTTAATTAATTAACTCAGATACTATCATAATTATTAAATTTGTGCTGATTTTTTTCTCTATCTAAGGTGATTTCTAATAATAAATATACCTGCTAGATCCTCCCTAGCCCCTCTTAATAAGGGGGGAATTATAAAGAAAATTGGTAAATTCTTTCACAGAAACCGCCTAAGACAATCCCGCCCATTTTAAATAAACGGATAATAAATAATTTCCACAAAACATAGTAGTAACTGCCCCAGTTACTAGATAAGGTCCAAAAGGCATGGGTTGCCCTTTTTTTAATAACCGAAGTGCGATCGCACCTCCACCAATAATTGAACCAATTAAACAGGCTAAGAAACCAGTAATTAAGACACCTTGCCAACCTAACCAAACTCCTATCATACTAGCTAATTTGGGATCTCCCCCCCCCATTGCCTGTTTACCGAAAACGAGACTACCGATAATTAAAATACCGTCAAATAACCAAATTCCCACTACCCCCCCAACAATAGCCGAAAAAAGATAAAGACTGATTCCCCTAACGCCTCCATCATTGCTAACAAAACCTAACCATCCTTGCCAAACTAAACCCACAACTAAACCCGATTGAGTGAGAGAATTAGGCAAAGTCATGGTATCAAAATCGATTAAAGCTAAGGCAATTAACCAACTGATAAAAGCCATATAACCGAGGGTTAACCAAGAAAAACCGAAAAATTGGAAAATCAAGACAAAGAAAAAACCCGTCATCGCCTCAATCAAGGGATAACGAAAAGAAATGGGGGTATGACACCAACGGCATTTACCCTTTAACCATAGCCACCCCACCACGGGGATATTTTCTGTTTTACCGAGGGGATGTTTACATTTTGGACATCTCGAAGGAGGATAAATAAGGGAAATTTTTTCAGGGATACGATAAATCACCACATTGAGGAAACTACCAATAGACGAACCAAAACTAAATATAATTAACAGAGTGATAGAATTTGCTAAGATTTTCATTACCTTATCACAAAAATTTTTAATTTCTATAAAATAATTGTAATAATTACTTTTGTATTAAGTCTAACAATATTTGGGAAGATTGAGTCTTCATAGGAATTAGGAGAGACGGGAAGAGGGAATTTCCTAATTCCTAATTCCTAACTAGCCACTTGAGCGGGTTTTCCACTAAACTTAGCACGATTAGAAGACTTACTACTTTCAGTTTCTTCCATCGGCACAAATTCAATATGATTAAATAGAGTCGTCACAAAAGCGAATAAAAGGAAAGGTAAAGATAAGACTAAGACAATGGCAACAGTGGCAAAGGCGTAAATTTGACGAGTGCTACTCCAAAGTGCTAATGTACTGGCCAAACTAATAAAGATAACCCCCAACCATACTATTATTTGACCATAAATATCCCCGAATGTGAGGGTACAAATCATTCGGTATTTTTGCTGATTTTCCATAATTAAAGAATAATTTTACAATCTGTAAATTTTTGTTATAAATCCGTTTTAACTTAGATCTAAAGTTTCTGAAAAAAATCGCAAGAATAATTTACAATTCCAAAACCGATTTTTTAGCTATTATTCATGGTAGAAAGCAATACAGAGAATAATATTGTATGAATATTGAATCAATCGTTACTAATCGAGACTATACTTTGATTATCGATAAAAGTGGTAGCTTAACCACCGATGACGGCACAGGAAAAACACGATGGGAAATTGCTCAAGAATCAACCATTGCTTTAGCTCAAAAATGTGACGAGTTAGATAGTGATGGTATTACTGTTTATCTATTTTCTGGGCGTTTCAGACGCTATGACAATGTAAATGCCGATAAAATCAGGGAAATCTATGCTCAAAATGAGCCTATGGGTAAATCTGATTTAAGGAGTGTTTTACAGGATGCTTTAGATAACTATTTTCAACGCAAAACCGAAGGAAAAGCCAAAGAAAACGGTGAGACTATCTTAATTATCACCGACGGTATTCCTGATGAGCCAAAAGAGATTATCCGTTTAATTATCGATGCTAGTCAAAGAATCGATCGAGATGAGGAGTTGGGTATTTCTTTTATTCAAATTGGCAACGATACTAAAGCTAAAGAATACTTTAAAGCCCTTGATGACTTATTGCAAGAAGCAGGAGCAAAATTTGATATTGTGGATACTATCACAATGGATGATTTAGAAAACATGAGTTTAACCGATGTTTTACTTAATGCCGTTATTGATTAAGTTAGGAAGTATCTAAGTCGTCTGGCAAGGATAGGGAATAGGGAACAGGGAACAGGGAACAGTTATAATAGTTTTTATTCTTGCTCACTTATTCTCCTGAATCCTGAATTCTAAGCCCTCTTGTTTTCATTATTAATTATTAATTATTAATTATTAATTCTTCATGATCAATTCTTCATTCCTATTGAGTTAAAATTATCCTCAGAATTATTTATAAAATGTTATTATTATGCGTGTTTTAATTCTTATCCCCGGCGGTATTAGTGATCAAATTCTCTTTTTTCCGACTCTACAAACCCTGAAAAATAAGTATCCTCAAGCCATTATTGATGTCATTGTTGAGCCGAGAAGTAAAAATAGTTATCGTATTTGTAAGTATGTGCAAGAGGTGCTAGTATTTGATTTTCAGGATCGTAATGGATTAGCCGATTATCTGAATCTCTTAGGTATGATTAGAGATAGAGAGTATGAGTTAGTGATTAATCTTGAAGAAAATTGGATTGTTAGTTTCTTGCTGTGGCTTGATGGTATTCCTACCCGTGTCGGTTATCAAAGATCTAATTCTTGGTTTCTTAATTGTACTGTACCGAAAAATACTGAACAATATATTCCTTTTATGTACCATGATTTACTCAAGGGTTTAAATATTGATACTTCTTGCCCTGATTTAAGTATTAATGTACCGAAAGAGGATATTGAATGGGCGGAATTTGAGCAACAACGGCTAAAAATAAAGGATACTGGTTATATCATCATTCACGGTGGCGCTAGTGTGTTGACTGCTTATCAGGGTATTAATAAAATTTATCCTGTGCCGAAATGGCAAAGGGTGATTGAGGATATACAACACAAACAACCAGATATTCCCATTGTTTTACTATGTGGTCCTGATGATTTAGAATGGACTAATGAAATTGTTAATTTATGTCCCACTGTTAAGGTAGTTAGTCCTCCTGATATTGGTAAGTTAGCGGCAATTATTGCGGGGGCAAATTTGATGTTATGCACCGATAGTGCGCCCATGCAGTTGGCGATCGCAGTTGGTGTCTATACTATTGCCTTATTTGGACCTACAAAAACAACGAAATTACTCCCCCCTGAGTGCCTACGCATCTTTGGCATTCAGTCTTTAAGTTCGCAAATTGCTGATATTCCCACTGATAAGATTTTAGAGCAAATCTGGAAACAATAATGTAAGAGTTCGGAGTTCGGAGTTTTTTAATTCTTAATTCTACATTCTAAATTGCTCATGATCGATCGCTCCTCTTTAGAGATATTATTAAACCAGATAGCAGAAGGAAAAATGTCCCCCAATGAGGGGGTAGAAAAACTGCAACACTTAAATTTTGAAGCCATAGACGACTTTGCCAAAATTGATCACCATCGTCAATTACGCACAGGTTTCCCTGAAGTTATTTGGAGTCAAGGCAAAACCCTCCCACAAATTAGGCAAATTATCAACGTCATGCGCCAACATTCCCCCCTCGTCATGGCTACCCGTCTTGAACCAGAAATAGCAGAATTATTACAGGAACAAATACAAGATTTTCGCTATTATCCCCTTGCCAAAATAGGCGCAATCGGGCAAAGTCAAATCAAGTATAAAGGCAAAATTTCGATTATCACTGCTGGTACAGCCGATCTCCCCGTAGCGGAAGAGGCCGCCATTACTGCCGAATTGTGTGGCTTTAAGGTTGAGCGTTTATGGGATGTGGGAGTGGCAGGAATACACCGTTTACTTAATCATCGTCATCTTATTGCCGAAGCAGATGTCTTAATTGTAGTCGCTGGAATGGAAGGTGCTTTACCTAGTGTCGTAGCTGGTTTAGCTAGTTGCCCGGTGATCGCAGTACCAACAAGTATTGGTTATGGTACAAGTTTTGGCGGTTTATCAGCATTGTTAACTATGCTTAACTCTTGTGCCACTGGTATCGGCGTTGTTAATATTGATAACGGTTTTGGCGCGGCAATGTTAGCGGGTAAAATCTTAAAATTAGTTCGGTAAAGCCTATATTTTTTATAGTTTCAAAAAAGAGAGTTAGTAAAGATGAGTAAGATTTTAGTGGTAGAAAATGAACAAAAATTAGGCAAGTTTTTAGAATTAGAACTGCAGTATGAGGGATATGAAGTTATAATTGTTCGTGATGGGAAGGAAGGGTTAGAGTCTGCTCAAAAAAATAACCCTGATTTAATTCTTGTTGATTGGATGTTACCTCAAATGTCCGGTTTCGATGTTTGTCGTCAACTCCGTAGTATTGGCTGTATGCTTCCGATTATTCTTCTGACAACACAGGACGAAATTAGCGATCGCGTCGCTGGTTTAGATGCTGGTGCTGATGACTATATTCTTAAGCCTTTTAGTATTGAGGAATTATTAAGCCGTTTACGAGTACATTTACGACACAAAAATGCCAAAGATCCAGACGAGTTACACTTCCTCGATTTAAGTTTGAATCGTCGCACCCGTGAAGTAAAAAGAGGCGATCGCATCATTGATTTAACGGCAACAGAATACGACTTGATGGAATATCTAATTTCTCACCCCCGACAGGTTTTAACTAGAGATCAGATTTTGCAAAAAGTTTGGGGTTATGATTTTAGCGGCGACTCTAATATTATAGAAGTGTATGTGAGATATTTAAGATTAAAATTAGAGTCCAATAAAGAAAAAAGAATCATTCAAACTGTCAGGGGTGTAGGCTATGTCTTAAAAGATTAGGTGATTTCTAACAATAAATATACCAGCACGATCCCCCCTAACCCCCCAAAACACAAAGGGAGAATTATCAAGAAAATGGGTAGATTCTTTCTTGGAAACCACCTTAAGGCAAATTCGGGGGGAAAAAATTTTTTGGGAAAAACCTTGACTTTTTTTTAATTCTTAGACATAATGTTAAATGTCATAAATGACTGATGCGGGTATAGCTCAGTGGTAGAGCGTCACCTTGCCAAGGTGAATGTCGCGCGTTCGAATCGCGTTACCCGCTTTTGTAATTATTCACAGTTTGATATTAGGATTTCTGATTGTTTTGTCAATTATTACCTATAGTCCAGCTTATACCCTAGTACCGACTTATGAGTGTTTTAATCGTTGTCAATACTGTAATTTTCGCACTGATCCCCATCAAAGTAATTGGTTAGAATTAGAAAAAGCAAGAGAAACTCTCACTTCATTGCAAAATAAAAACGTAATCGAGATATTGATTTTAAGCGGTGAAGTTCATCCTCAATCCCCTCGTCGTAAGTTATGGATAGAAAGAATCTATGAATTGGCTAAATTAGCCTTATCTATGGGTTTTTTGCCCCATACTAATGCGGGGGTTTTAAGTTATCAGGAAATGGCATTACTAAAACAAGTCAATGTCTCTCTTGGTTTAATGTTAGAACAAATTACCCCTAAATTACTAGACAACGTCCATAAACACGCCCCTACCAAAGTTCCTGAATTAAGATTACAACAGTTACAATGGGCAGGAGAGCTTAAAATTCCTTTCACTACAGGCATTCTGATGGGCATAGGAGAGACAAAACAAGAGCGAAAAGACAGTTTAGGTGCGATCGCCCTTTTACACAGCAAATATGGGCATATTCAGGAAGTGATATTACAACCTTATCAACCGGGGGTAAAAGACGAATTTCAGGGAAATCCCCTCAACGATGAAGAAATATTGGAAATGATCACCATTGCCAGAGAAACATTACCGATGGATATTACCCTACAAATTCCCCCTAATTTGCTGACAAATAAGCAATTATTATTAAAATCCCTTGAATTAGGTATAACAGATTTAGGGGGAATAGTACCAAAAGATGAGGTAAACCCAGATTATCACCATCAAGACATAGAGGTAATTAAACAAACCCTATCACAACAAGGCTATGAATTACACCCCCGTTTACCTGTTTATCCTCAATACTATTCATGGGTATTACCTGAGTTGCAAGTTGAAATTAACAAATTTTGGCAAAAAGACGATTTTTCCTGTGTAACATCTACCTTGTCTCCTTATCTTCATTCCTCCCTTGTCTTCACCCAAATCTTAAAAACCTGCCCTTCTGAGTTTCTCCCTTTCCCCCCTTCCAAAAAAAATAAGCCTTTTGATACCGACGAGTGAAAAAACTCTGGATAACAATCCTTTTTATTTGATTGCTACTGATGGGGTGCGATCGCATCTCCCCAAGAAATGAAACAATTATTATTAACCTGGGCAACGAGGAGAAATTATGATCAAAGGAGATGATAAGCTATCATCGTTATCAAACTGATTCACTTATACTATAGTCATGTCAGTAAGGGGATGATGGCATTCACCTGAGTTCATAGTTCGTAATTCCATTGACCAAACCTACATGGGTCTCAAGCCTCGTCCTAAAGGACGTTAGAAGCTTTCTGGTCTTTAATGTACTGTTTGATTTTCGCTAAGGGAGCACCGCCACAGCTTACAGCGAAATAACTAGGACTCCATAGATGCTTTTGATGAGGTTTCAGTTGAAACCTCTTTCTCAACATCCGACTGGATACCCCTTTCAGGGCATTAATGATTTGGGATATGAATAATTTTGGAGGATACTCGATGAGGAGATGGCAATGTTTCTTCCTCTCCATTAACCTCTATTACCCTGAAATCCATCTTTCTTCCTACTTCCGAGAAAACTTCCCTCATGTATTCAATATGCTCCGCCGTAAAAATTTTGCGGCGGTACTTTACAACAAAGACCAAATGAGCATATAATGAAGAAACAGAATGAAAACCACGTCTATAATCAGTCATTTTCCTAAAGACCAAATGGATAAAGTTAGATACCAATATCGCATCTATCCCACTCAAAGTCAAGAGCATCTTTTGGCAAAAGCCTTCGGATGTGCAAGAGTAGTGTGGAACGATGCCTTAGCTTTATGTCATGAGGCATACAAAAATGGCGAATCTTTTCCTCAAGACTTAGACAAGAAAGTCATTACTCAGGCGAAAAAGACAAAAGAACGAGGGTGGTTGGCTGAAGTATCAAACATTGTTCTTCAGGGAGCATCCCAATTTTGCAATTAGCCATTTTAAATATGTCTAAACCCTTAATATGTCGTTAATTTTGGTATGTTTTTACAAAAACGGGATGCTCCCGTTCTTCAGCAATCATATCGTGATTTGCAAGCGGTTATTGCGAAAAATAAAACAAGCAAATTGCAAATTGTCTCGGGGTCAAAAAGGGTCTAAACGTAGAGAAAAGGCTAGGCTGAAGTTGGCTAAACTTCACGAAAAAGCTAAAGATAGAAGGACTGATTTTCTACATAAGTTAACTACTCGATTAGTCTGCGAAAACAAAGCTATTGCTATCGAGGATCTCAATATTTCAGGTATGCAGAAAAACCGCAAATTATCTAGGGCTATTAGTGATGCAGGATGGAGAAAATTCCGTGATTTGCTCACCGCTAAATGCAATAAATATGGACGCAAATTAGTAGTGGTGAATCGATGGGAAGCCACCTCCCAAAAATGCTCTCATTGCGGTTTTCGGGGCGGAAAGAAGCCCCTCAATATCAGAGAATGGACTTGTCTTAATTGCGGACAACATCACGACTGTGATGTTTGTGCGGCAGAAAATATCGCTAATCAGATCAAAGTCGCCGTAGGGCATACGGAGACTATAAATGGACGTGGGAGCAAGTGTAAGACTACCTCGGTAGCTGTTTGCGATGAACCGTCAACCACTTACAAGCAACTTAGTTTATTCTAGTTGCTTGTGGGAATCTGCGTCCTTCAGGTCGCAGAGGATGTCAAAATCTCTTAACCATAAATTCACAGCCTGTCCAATTATACCGTTAGTCGTATCACGGGGGGGAGAAACAGAAAAATTCCCTGGAGATTGAGGATAACCAAATCTCGTCATCGCCTTCACTAATTGCCATCCTTGGGGAGTAAAAGTGAAGATTAACCAATGAAAATTTTGAGCTTCAATAATACGATTATCACTAGAATATTGCCTTTCTAAAGTGGTAAAAAATAATTGTTTTATGTTTTGATTTTCTAAAGTATTAAAATCCTCATTAGCAAAATTATTCAGAGGTAAAGATTGAGTATCAGGGATACTGGCAGTAACAATATAAGTAGGCAAAAAGTTTTCTAAATTGGGATAAATCCTCGCACTTTGAATAATTCTATTACCATAATCAGCAATATTTTTCGTTAGAGAATTTACTAAACTTTCCCAATCTTGATTACACTGATAAGATGTATTGTTTGATTTTATTTCTTCTATTTCTGAAGCAAACACAGGAGAAAAATTGAATATTACTCCTAACCAATTTACAATTAACAGGGAAGAAGAAAGATAGGAGATTAATTTCATTTTTGGTGACACTAACACATTTATTTAATATTTAATTTAAAGGGAAGAATGGTATAAATTCTCTGGGGATTTTTGATAATTTCCTGCAATTCTAATTCAGAATTTTGCTCCCAAATAAATTTTAATAACTTCTCTTTATCTGTTAATTGTCCATTAATTTTTGTTCCCCCTAATTGTTCAATTAATTCCTGTTGCCAAGTCCTTCTTTCTGGGAAATTAACTAGTTGATAATTATTATTTAATTCTAGCTTTTCATTGAGATACTCAATAGATTTATTTAACCCCCCAATCTCATCCACTAAACCAATTTTTTGGGAGGCTTGTCCAGACCAAACACGCCCTTGTGCAATTTCTGCTACTTTATTAATGGGCATATTTCTTGCCTGAGAAACCCTTTCTAAAAACAAGTCATAAACTTGATCAACTCCCTGTTGAATTACTGCTAATTCTGCATCGGTTTTCGGGGCAAAAGTATTGCCTAAATCTGCAAAATTATTGGTTTTTACTACTCCATTATTAATTCCATTATTTTGAGCAATATTTTCTACATTAAATAATACCCCAAATACACCGATCGAGCCTGTGATGGTACTACTACTCGCAAAGATTCTTTCCCCCGCCGTGGCAATCCAATAACCCCCCGATGCGGCAACATCTCCCATGGATACCACCACTGGTTTTTCTTTTGCCGTTAACTGCAATTCCCTTAAAATTAACTCAGATGCGATCGCACTTCCCCCCGGGCTATTAATACGCACAATTACCCCTTTGATACGGTCATTTTGCCTAATTTTCCTAATTTCAGCTACATAGCGATCGCCTCCTACTTCTCCAATTCTACCTTGACCATCGACAATAGCACCCTCTACATATAAAATGGCAATTTGGTTATTGTTATTCGTTGCTTCGGGATTAGCTGTAATATATTCCGCTATAGATACTTGCCGAAACTCATCCTGATCTTGACTATTAGTAATTTTTTTTAATTCATTAATAATTTCATCTTCATATTTTACCTGATCAACGATGTTTAACTTTTGAGCTTCCGAGGCTTGTAAAATACCCTTATTGTCAGCAATATTATTAAGTTCTCCCACTTTTAATTCTCGATTATTAGTAACACTTTCTAAGTAAGAAAGCCATAAATCATCAATTAATTCTTGAGTTTGTAACTTACTTTCACGACTAAAATTATCTAATAAAAAAGGTTCAACAGCCGACTTAAATTTTCCTACCCTAACCACCTGTACACCGATGCCATATTTTTGCAAAGCCGAAGCAAAAAATAATTGAGAAGAAGCCAAACCATTCATCTCGATCTCACCCATAGGATTTAAAATAATTTCATCAGCAATAGAGGTGATAAAATAATCTTGTTCCCCCGCAGATACATTATAAGCAATGATTTTCTTGCCCGTAGCCTTAAACTTTTCTAAAGCATTTTTTATCTCGGTTAAACTGGCATATCCCGTCAAAATATTTCCCTTACTACCATCTAAATATAAAACAGAAATGCGTTTATCTTCAGCGGCTTTATTGATGGCATAAGTAATATCTCTTAAAGTTAAACGTTCAACATTATTATTGCTTAATAAAGAACTCAAATCGTTATCAGATTGATAATCACTAATTTGACTATTGAGATTAAAAACTAAAGCGGATTGATTTTCAATTTTAGGGGTGCTACTCATAGAGAATAGGATCACAATTAGCAGGAATAATCCCCCCGAACTTAATAAAGCTAATAAGAATAAACTAGCTAAACTACCTAAAAAACTAGCGAGGGTTTGTTTTAAAAAATTCTTCATAATAAACTTATTCAATAGTTAATAATTGGTTATTCATTATTCATTCTAACTCTATCTTTTTTGATTAAGAATAAAATCCTGTATATTTTGATTAATTCCCTGACAAATTTGATCTAAAGGTAAATCATTTCTATCTTTACCAAAAGGATTTTCAATTTCAAGGGCGATCGCTTCTATCCCATAAACAATATAACTGACAAGGGCGACAAAAGGAAATGTTGACTTGTTTGTAAATGATGATAATAGTAAGGAGATAATAAAGACTCCATTTCTTCGCTAATTCCCTCAGATCTTAAATGATTTTTAGATGCGATCGCAAAGACAGTTAATAAATTTAAAGCCTGAATTTTATGAGTGCGATCGTGATGAGATTCTTCCTGAATATTAACCCAAATTTGCCAAGTTAAATTCCGTAAATTATTAACAATTCCTCCCCACAACTTTCTTCCTTCCCAAAAACGATCATTAGCTGAATTTGTGCGAAAAACTAACAATAAACCCAGTACAATAGTAGGAATTAAACTGCTAAGAATCGGTTGTTGAACAGCAAAGCCAAGAGTATATAATAGACAAATAATCAAAGAAAAAATAGCAAAAAAAAGAGACTTTTCCCACACATCAGGAAAGACGGAATATTTGAGACGAAATGCCCCCCGAAACCAACGTTTTCTTTTTCTAACAAAAGTATTAATTTTCATCCTTCCCAGTAATAACATAGCCTAAAGGCGCTCCTTCTCAAAGAAAGAACGCCCTGATAATACAGATATTCGATTGTAGCATTATTTAATAATATTTTAACATAACCTAAGTTTGACCATGAGAATTATATCAAAGAAAAATTAACTTAAGGTGCTATTACTGCGATCGTAATTACGAGCAAAACTAGATAAAGGGGCAGATTTCAAATTTTCAAAATATTCAGTATTACTGACATCCATGCCGATTTCTCCTGCAACTCTGCCTAACATAGACTGTTGACGATTTCTGATCATTTTATCATGACGCATCATCAAGGCACGGGCTTTTTGATTAGTATTCATAAACTTCTCTCCTAATGGGATTTACTGCTTACATACACTATGATAAAAAAAATCTGTATAAAATGCTACCAAATCCCTGATTTGTTAAAAAAACTTAACATAAAGATAGATAATCAAAATAATGGAAGAAAAAGAAGATTTTTGGGAAAATATATTCGAGAGGGAAAAAATTAAGATAAACTAAAGGTACATCTTGAGATGAATTATTTTTCCATTAACTTAGCAGAGAAACCAGTGTGAATGAGCGTTATCTATTGCCTCAACCCCCATTGCGAAAACCCAGTCAACGATACCAAAACGAGGAAGTGTCGTAGTTGTCAATCCAACTTGATACTCAATAACCGCTATGTTGCCATCAAAAAAATTGGTAAAGGCGGTTTTGGTACAACTTATTTGGCTGTAGATATGGGACGTAAAAACAATTATTGTGTCATCAAACAACTTGAACCTGCAACAAATAATCCTGAAGCCTATCGCACTGCCCTAGATTTGTTCAATCGAGAGGCAAAGACTCTGGCTAAGTTAGATCATCCTCAGATACCTAAATTATTAGATTATTTTGAAGAAAACCAACAGTTTTATTTAATCCAAGATTTTGTCTTGGGTAAAGATTTAGAGAAAGAAATAAAAAAAGGCGGGGTTTATCCTGAAAGTATGGCGAAAAATTTTCTCCGCTATATGCTTCCCGTACTCAAGTATGTTCATTCACAAAAAGTAATACACAGGGATATAAAACCGGGGAATATTCTGCGAGAGAAAAAAACGGATAAACTATTTTTGATTGACTTTGGAGCGGTAAAAGAACAGGTTAACACTCAATTAATGAGTCAAAATCCTGAAAGTGCATTCACAAAAATTTCTGTTGGTACAATGGGATTTGCCCCTCCTGAACAATTAGCGATGCGTCCTGTTTACTCCAGTGATATTTACGCTTTAGGAGCGACTTGCGTATTTTTATTGACGGGAAAAGCCCCGAAAGATTTGTGTGATAATGTGACGGGGGAATTAACTTGGGAGAAATATACCGCCGTTAGTGCTAACTTTGCCAAAGTCTTAAATAAAATGTTGGAGTTAGACGTGCGTAAACGTTTTGCCACGGCAGATGATGTGATTAAGGCTTTGGAATTAGTGCCTTATGAACAGGAATTGGCTGGTAGTATGGTTAACTTAAGCGTAGGGAAAGATACTGCTGTTAATGATGAGGATGAAGAGATTACAACTGCTAGTTCTACTTCCCAAAATTTAGCAGATGCCATTAGAAAACGTAGAGAAAAACGACAATCGGGGACGGTAAATTCTCAGAAAGCGAATATTAGTTCCATTCCCATCACTCAATCGAAAACACAACTTACCACTGAGTCTATTGTTGAATATTATCGTCATGGCGATCGCAATTTTAGTCAACAAACCCTCAACGGATTTAATTTAGAAGGTTTAAAATTATCAGGGGCGAGTTTTTCCCAGAGTAAACTAATCGGCGTTAATATGCAAAAAGCCAATCTTTATCGCACTAACTTTTACAATGCCAATTTAGCTCAAGCAAACTTGAAAGAAGCGGATTTAAGAAAGGCGGAATTGTACAAAGCCAATCTCAAGAATGCTGATTTACAAGGGGCAAACTTAACCTCTGCTAACTTAACCAGTGCGGTTTTAAAAGATTGTAATTTAACGGGGGCAAATTTAAAAGGAGCAAAAGTTGAGGATGAGCAACTCAAACAAGCGAAAACTAATTGGCGTACGATTTTCCCTGATGGCAAGAGAAGATGGTGGTAAGCATCGAACTGAGGTAATATTATTTAATGGATTTACAGAATTTATCGATCGAACAGCTTTGTTTGATTTTTGGCATCTTAATTTTAGCAAGTGTTTTCGCTAGTAAAATCGCTTCCCGTCTCGGCGTACCCGCTTTACTTTTGTTTCTGCTAATAGGTATTCTTTCGGGTAGTGAAGGAATCGGGGGCATTGATTTTGAAAGTTATGGTATTAGTAAATATGTGGCGGATTCGGCTTTACTGATTATTCTCTTTTCGGGGGGATTGGATACTAAATGGCGAGAAATACGTCCTATTCTTAAAGAGGGTTTAGTTCTTTCTACCGTAGGAGTGGGTATTACTGCGGTGTTAGTCGGCAGTTTTGCTTGGTTTATTCTCGGTAGTTTTTCTACTTTTAATTTAGGAGTTGAGGGTATTACTTGGACTCAGGGACTCTTATTAGGTGCGATCGTATCTTCCACCGATGCTGCGGCGGTTTTCTCTGTCTTAAAGTCCAGTAATATTAAGTTAAACAATAATTTACAACCCCTTTTGGAGCTAGAATCAGGAAGTAATGATCCTACTGCCATACTTTTAACCACTTCCATTATCGGTGTTTTGGCACAAGGGGTATTTAATCCTACAGCCATTATTCTTAATCTTATATTGCAAATAATTATCGGTACAACTTTAGGTTATGGTAGCGGTTTACTAATGGTATGGGTAATTAATCGCATTCGTTTATCATCCGATGGGCTTTATCCTGTTTGTGCTTTTGGTTTGTTACTGCTAACTTTTAGCGTTACTTCCTTTTGTTATGGCAATCCTTTCCTTGCGGTTTATATTGCGGGTATTGTATTTAGTAATAGTAATGCGTTAAAAAAAGATCTCATTATTAGTTTTCATGATGGTTTGTCGTGGTTAATGGAAATCACCATGTTTTTAACTCTAGGCTTATTAGTCTTCCCCTCGGAGTTACTTTCTAATATTCATATTGGAATTGCGATCGCACTCTTTTTAATTTTGGTAGCTCGTCCTATCAGTGTATTTTCTTGTCTTGCCCCTTTCCCTAAATATAAACAGTCAGATAAACTATTTGTGTCATGGGTTGGTTTACGGGGTGCAGTGCCGATCGTACTTTCCATTATGCCTATCGTCCAAGACTTTGACTATGCGGATAATATTTTTAACGTCGTCTTTTTCCTAGTAATTATTTCCGTTTTAATACAGGGTTTATCTCTTGTGCCAATGGCAAAATTTTTGAAGGTTATCAATTAAAAGTCCGTTGGGAAATTCGTTATATCATAGGGAAAAAAGTTAATCAAAAAAGAAGGATAAACAATGGCAACCACTGCGGATGATGTATGGAGATTATTAGGGGAGTTAGTTACCGCCCAAAAAGAAACAGAAAAACGCTTTCAAGAAGCCGAAATACGTTTTCAAGAAACGGAAAGACTTTTAAAAGAACAATCTCAAGAAGCCGATCTCCGTTTTCGGGAAACCGATCGCCAAATCAAATTAGTTAATCGGCAAATCGGCAAATTAGGAAATCGCCTAGGAGAGTTTGTAGAATGGCAGGTGCGTCCTTCTGTAGTGCGTTTATTTCAAGAAAGAGGCATTGATATTCATGAATTACAATCGGATGTATCGGTTAAAAGAATTGATGGTGGTTTAGAGATTGATTTGTTAGTCGTAAATGAAACAGAGGTGGTGTTGGTGGAGGTAAAAAGTAAATTAAGTCAAAAAGATGTTGATGAACATTTAGAGAGATTAGATAAGTTTAAACGATTTATGCCCCGTTATCAAAATATGAGGACATTGGGAGCATTAGCGGGAATGGTTGTAACCGATGAAGTGGCAAAATATGCCTATAATCGAGGGTTATTTGTCTTAACCCAATCAGGGGAAAATATGATTATACTTAATCCGACTGAGTTTCAACCAAGAGTTTGGTAGGAGCGATCGTAGCTTACTTACCATAAACTATAAACTATAAACTATTCACTATCTATGAATATTAACCAACAAAAAACATCAGGCTTAGGCACTTTTGGCGGTGTTTATACCCCTTCTATCCTCACTATTTTAGGGGTAATAATGTATCTGCGCTTTGGCTGGGTGGTGGGTAATGTTGGTTTAATCGGTACTTTTATTATCGTTACTCTTTCTAATCTCATCACCTTCTTAACTGCTTTATCGGTATGTGCGATCGCAACTGATCGAGTAGTACGGGCAGGGGGTGCATATTATATGATTAGTCGCTCTTTGGGCATTGAAACCGGGGGGGCGGTGGGAATACCATTATATTTCGCCCAAGCCCTATCCGTTGCCCTTTATACCCTCGGTTTTGCCGAAAGTGTGGTGCAAATCGTGCCGAGTTTAGCTGACTATCAGTTATATATCGCTTTAGCCATCACCGTTGCCGTGGGAATATTAGCTTTAACCAGTGCGGAAATTGCCATTAAGGCTCAATATTTTATCATGGCTGCCATCGCCCTTTCTTTGATTTCCTTCTTTTTTGGGCATCCCGTCGAAGAAACTAGGGTGGAATTGTGGCGAGTAACGGATAATTCTTTTTGGCAGGTATTTGCCGTATTTTTCCCGGCGGTGACGGGTATCATGGCAGGGGTGAATATGTCAGGGGATTTAAAAGATCCCACCAAAGCCTTACCTATCGGCACTTTAGCCGCCGTTGTCACTGGTTATGTCATTTATATGGTTATTCCCTTTTTTATGGGGATGCGCGCGGATGCTCAAACTCTTGTGGATGAACCTTTTATCATGGCAAGAATGTCCTATTGGGGAGGTGCGATCGCACTCGGTGTATGGGGGGCAACCCTCAGCAGTGCCATAGGTAGTATTTTGGGTGCGCCTAGGGTTTTACAGGCGTTGGCAAGGGATGGTATTTTTCCTAGTCAACTCAATTTTTTAGGGCAGGGTAACGGTAAAAATGATGAACCTCGTATCGGTACAGCCGTAACTTTAGGAGTTGCGATCGCAGCCGTTTGTTTAGGGGATTTGAACTTAATCGCCCCAGTTTTGACGATGTTTTTCTTGACTACCTACCTCGTTTTAAACGCCTCTGCTGGAATTGAAAGTTTTTTACAATCACCGTCTTTTAGACCTACTTTTAAAGTACATTGGTCACTTTCTCTCATCGGTGCATTAGGATGTTTAGGGGTGATGTTTCTCATAAATGCGATCGCCACTGTAGTTGCAGGAATTGTGGTAATGGCAATCTTTTTATATTTACAAAGACAGGAATTAAACGTAACTTGGGGAGATAGTCGGAGGGGAATGTGGATGGCGTTTTTGCGCACAGGAATCTATCAATTAGATCAACTACAAGATCCAAAAAATTGGCGTCCCCATATTCTAGCATTTTCTGCTTCTGTTCAAAAAAATTGGTCTTTGATTGAGTTAGCAGACAGTTTTAACCATAAAGGCTTATTAACCGTTGTCAGTATCATACCCGAAAGAAGGGAATATGAAAGCAAAAAAAATCTCGAAAACACCATCAAAGATTATCTTGACAAAAATCAAATCCAAGCCTTAGTTAAAATCATTCGCTCTAACCAAACTTATGGTACAATTCCCCAAGTGGTAGAAACCTATGGTATCGGTGCATTAATTCCCAACACTGTTTTATTAGGAGACAGTAACGCCAGTTTTAACAATGATTGGCAATCCCATCAACAATACTGTCAAACTATTCTCAAATTGCATCAACTGCAACGCAATATTATTATTCTCAAGGAAAACGGCGATCGCAAACTAGGTAAATATCAAAGAATAGATATATGGTGGAGTGGTATTCAGGCAAACGGTAGCTTAATGTTACTCCTTGCTTATTTGTTGAAAAATGATTGGCATTGGCATAAAGCAAAAGTTTTTGTCAAACTGGTAATCAACAACCCCAATGCCGTAGAAGTCACTCAAACGAATTTATCTAACCTCATTGAGAAATTAAATATCGATGTTATTCCTCAAGTCATAGTTTCTCAAGAAACCTCCTTTGAGAAAATTTTAAGACAATATTCCGCCCAAGCGGATCTAATTTTTCTCGGATTAGCCCAACCAGAGGAGGATTTTGATCAATACTATTATCAATGGCAACAAAAAACCAAAGATTTACCGAGTATTGTCTTTATGATGGCAGCTAATAATTTCCCCTTTGAGGAAGTTTTGCAAAAAGATTAATTGGGGTGAGGGAAAAAAAAGAATAAAATTGTAGTCAATATAGCGATCCTATTTGAGTTGTGAGATTATCATGAAAGTAGGTATCAGGTGTCAGGCGGCAGGTAGCAGGTGGAATACTCATAAATCAAAGTGTTTAGTCCAATGGTTGGTTTTAAGAGATTTGTTGGCGATTGTTCATACTTTCTCTTGTCGTTTATATGGTTTAAGAAGTTACTCAAAGAAAATTAAAGAGATTATTACTAATCCCCCTTCACAATCTTCTTAAATATTGTTATACTTGACTGAGTTTGGTAAGTTTAATTATTATGTTTAGTCTCAAGCTGGAACTAAAATTAAATAACAAAGAGAAGACTCTGATGGCACAGCACGGGGGGTTTTCTCGTTTTGTTTACAATTATGGTTTAGCCTTAATGCGGATGATTAATCATCAGGAAATTAAGAGTCCAGCTATAAGATTGATACAATCAAAAAGCTATTTACTAACTACACTAAGAAAGAACCAGAGTTTGCTTGGTGTAATAATCTTAG
>CAYPDC010000001.1:0-83425 GCA_964409355.1 uncultured Cyanobacterium sp. | reverse complement strand
ACCTGATACCTACCCCCATGACACCATTTTTTCAGCAACCCCTAGTTATCTTCACGAATTGTAATTTTAATTCGATTGATACGAGGACCATCCACATCAATAATGGTAAATTGAAAATTATCATAATTAAAGATTTCATATTGCTTCGGGATTTTTTGCCAATGGTAAACGACAAATCCTCCTAAAGTCTGATATTCGTCCGTCAAAGGCAAATCAAAATCTAGTAAGTCATTCAACTCCTCCACATTAATTTGAGCCGACACGATAAAATTCTGCTCATCAATAACAGTAATATTATATTGATCATCTGTATATTCGCCCTCATCTCCCCCCAGAATTTCATTAATTAAATCTTGCATTGTTACTAAACCTGATGTACCGCCATACTCATCAACAATAATTACTAATTTTGAGCGAGATTGTTGCATAATTGCTAATAGTTCACTCAATAAAGTCGATTCTGGCAAAAAACGTACGGGTTTAATCCAATTTTCTAAAGAAATATCTAAATTAAGAGGATCACAGGCAAGAATCGATAAACAATCCTTAAAGTCAATTACCCCCCGAATATCGTCTAAAGAATCGCCGATAACGGGATAAAAAGAATGCTTTGTTTTTGTTACTTCTTGTAGCAATTCTTGAAAAGTAACATTGAGATGAAGGGCTTTAATATTTACCCTTGGTGTCATTATTTCTTCTGCTTCCACATCTCCAAATTCAAAGACGTTACTTAATAATTCTCTTTCTTCGGCTTCTAAACCAGAAGAATCTCTTTCTGTGCTAATAATTAACTGCAATTCCTCTGGGGTAACTCGCTTGTACCAACCTTGTCCTGCGTATTCTACCCCAATTAGTTTTAAGAGAAAACGAGTAGAAAGATTGAGAATATCAATAAAAGGTTTAAAGATTCTACTAATAACACTGATAGGGGGTGCTAAAAAACGGGCTAATTGTTCAGGATAAAGTAAAGCTAATGATTTTGGGCATAATTCCCCTAAGACAATTTGTAAATAAACCAATAAAAGAAAAGAAATCGGCACAGCAAAAGAATGACTGAGAGTACCAATAATATTTTCCGACAGAGGCAAAGAGGAGATGAGAAACTGAATAGAAATAGCCATCGTGTCTTCTCCAATCCATCCCAAAGCTAAACTAGAGAGGGTAATGCCTAATTGGGTGCTAGAAAGTAATTTGTCAAGACTGGTTTGCAAAGATTGTACGGTTGATGCTTGAATATCCCCTTCCATCACCAAATGATCGATTCTTGATTTGCGCACAGAGACGATGGCAAATTCCGCAGTGACAAAGAAAGCGTTAATGGTGATTAAAAGTAAAATGGCTAATAGTCGCATGAAAACTTGATGCCAATTCATGGCACATCCCCAACAAAGAAATGAGAAATATCGTTTTTCTTGATTAGCATTACTGAGAATTATCTTCGGATTTTTTTACTTTACTTGCTTCTTGTTGTTGATGTACATAATCATAAACCTTGACAATGATTTTTTGTTCGGGAACAACGGTAAATTTCTGATTATTTTGTGGTTGTTTTTCCTGTGCATTAATTTTTTGAGTGGGATTTTCAGAAGGGGTGTTAACGCTTTTGAGAGATTCACTACCGACATAATATGAAACTAAACCACTAGCAACACCAACGGTTAAACTACTTAAAATAACTAAGCTACTAGCTAAGATTGTCGAATTAGGCATAACTCTCATAGAAAAATAAATATTGTTTTAGTTCAAATAAATTTGGCATATTAGGGACTATATATTCTATAATAATAAAGGACAAAAATTAAGTCCTAACTTACCAGGGTTGGCCGAGCGGTTGAGGCAACGAACTCATAATTCGTCCAAGACAGGTTCAACTCCTGTACCCTGGATTATTGATAATCGCTTTTAGTTTAGCAGATAATTACGCAAATAAGGGCTAAAGCCCTCACTACAAGCTCATATTGATATTGACTTCCCCTCGTTGCTTTACTTACGTTAAAAAGTGAGGATGCGATCGCACTCTAGCACCCAATCACTTAAATCCGACATGGTTGATTTTTGCGCCCCTTGAAAATAAGGATGATTTTTATAAATGCCACATCGATTCATACAAGTACCACAAACCTTAACAGGCACTCCTTGTGCGATTAAATCTTTAAGCATTTGCGACAAATCTTGATCATAATGTTCAGGAGGCTTACAAATATCCCTCGCCATATCCACAGAATCATTCATCAAAAATATTTTCACTTCTTGTTGTTTCTCAAACAAACTTTTTGCCAGTCGCAACCCATTCCAAGTAACATCTGTGTTATCATAGGGTTCTCGATTGAAAATAATTAAAATTTTCATTTCTCTTTTTACCACTAATTGAAATTTTCGGTTTTTCGTTAAATCAAAACACGAATAGGGAAGTTATGATTAACCCCCCTATCACATTATAATTAGTCAGCAATTTCCGCCTCGGTTTCTATGAAATTAGGATTTCCCCTTCTCATGTTTTGTTTTCGGCATTGACCTTGACCTTTTCCCATTCTACCCCTCATTTGTTTTTGAGCTAAAACACTTTTAATTTCAGAGATTAATAGACTAATATTTTGCCATTCTTCCCCTTGATTTTCTTGGCATTTAGCTTCCCATTGTGCTAATACCTGTTCTAATTGAGCGCAGGTTTTTCCCATCATCACTCCTCGCCCTTGATCTAATTCTTTACTAATGTTCATTAAATCATCTTTGAGAGCGACAGGGACACGAATAGTTTGAGTTTCTCCATTTTGCCACATCGGTTTGCGTCCTGCACCCTGACGAAATCCACCTCTTCCTTTCATAATTTCAATCTCCTTATTTTTACTATAGCCTCCCCTACTATCTATTTTTTGCAGGTTTGACCTTTACATATCCTATTATAGTCCTGATTCTTGATTTTGTGTCTTTTTCTAAAATCTTTTTTTAACAAAACTTATAGATTTAATCACATAATCAGATTTCGTTTAATAGAAATAATTGCTAAAAATATGCAATAATATATTCTAGTTTTGCAAAAAATTGTAAACTACATCACTAATATTATTCGTATTTACAAGTAGGTTTACTGTTTTACCTTAGCTTTTCTTTCTTGAAAAAAAATCAATTTATCAATGTTAAATAATTTAGAAATAGCCTTAAATGAAGCAATACAGGATGAATATAAAGCCTGTGAAACTTATCGTTTAGTAATCGAAAAATTTGGTTTTGTTCAACCTTTTGTCAATATTATTGAGGCAGAAAAAAGGCACATTCAAGCCTTAGTGGGTTTATATCGGAAATATCATTTACCGATTCCCGTTAATACTTGGGGAGGAAGAATAAAAGGACCTAATTCTTTACAAGAAGCCTGTTTAGAGGGAGTTCAAGGGGAAATTGACAATGGAGAAATGTATATAAAATTGTTGGATTTGACTAAAGAATATCCTGATGTGCAGAGGGTATTCGGGAATTTACAAAGGGCTTCTCAGCAAAATCATTTAAGGGCTTTTCAAAGGGCGGCTCAAAAATATTCTACTTCAAAAACATCTGTTGATTTTAATAGTAATTTTAATGAAACTTTTACAGAGAATTTTCGTCATTCTTTTCCTCGTTTCTCTCAAGGAAATGGCTGTCGTTGTGGTAATAGAAATCGTTGGCGAGGGAGGAGGCATTCTTCTTTTACCTGAGTCAACATCCCCTTCAAGAGCAGGGTTTTTTCAATCCTCGGCAATGAAAACGCCCTGCTTCAACAGAGAATCAAGAAAATATTAAGTGTTTTTTCCTCAACAAGTTGCTCGATTCTAATAATCTCCTCATCATACTAAGTGACGTGGGAGATGTAGAATATAATAATTATATTTTTAAAATAATGATTAAATTAGTGCCTGTAAAAGTGCTTGAAATTTGAGTTTAATTTCCGTCAATTCTTGCTCTGGTTTTGAGCCTGTAACGATTCCAGCACCAGCGTATAAACGGGCATAATTATCTTTAATTAAAGCCGATCTGATCCCCACTATAAATTCACAATTTCCCTGTAAGTCTAACCAACCTATAGGAGCTGCATATAAGGTGCGATCGAACTTTTCTGAGGCTTCAATTTCCTGACAAGCTACATCAATGGGATCTCCAGCAACCGCAGGAGTTGGATGTAATTTGCTAACTATTTCTAGGGGGTTAACAGGGGTTTTAATTTCTGCATAAATAGGAGTCCATAAATGTTGAATATTTGATAACTTAAGTAGTTGTAAACTAGCTTTTTTTGCATCTAATCCCATTACATTTAATTGATTAAAGATAAAATTACTTACTGCCTGATGTTCTCTTTTTTCCTTTTCACTTTCCAACAATTTATAGCCGATTAAATGATCCTCATCATCGTTATTTCCCCTCGGTGCTGAACCAGCTAAAGCATCACTAACTAATTGATTTCCTTTTATAGAAAGGAGTCTTTCTGGACTTGCACCAATAAAATATTGATTATTTTCATTTCCGATTGCAAAAATATAACAATCAGGATGATTACTTCTTAAATTTTCTAAAGATTTGATAATATTAAATTTTCTTTCTTTCCTTATTTCTAAGGCATGGGCTACCACAATTTTGGTTAATTTTTTTAATTTTATCGCTTCTAATCCTTGATTAACTTTATCTATAAATGTTTGATATGTAGCTTCTGCTAATTGATTATTTATTTGATTGTTTTGTTTTTGATTAATTTGATAACTTAATTCTATTTTTTTACTAAAATTATTTCTTAAATAATTATTTATTTCTTGATTATATTTATTACTATTAATAGTTATTAAATATTTATTATCTTTTTTTATTAATTGAATAAATGGTAAAAAAACCGTAGCTAAAGGAAAGGATTTATTTTCCCCCTTATTATCTTGTTCAAAGAAACGAAAATAGGTAAAAAAATGGGGTTGACTATCTTCCCATTCTTCATTCATAATATTAAACAATTTTTGATTATGACAAATAAATTTTTGGCACTGTTGAAAACGGCTATATTTCTCTTTTTTTCCTTGATAATTATTCCCATTAATTGTTAAATTTTTAATAGCACCAATAGCTACGATCGCTTCTTTTTTTCTTTGGTTTTGCCAATAAAAAATAGGCTGATTATCTCCTTGTAAAACCGAGAGAAAAACCAGAGGATCAATAGCTTCTATCTCTTGAGAATAAGAAATAATGGGGTGATTATTAAAAGGATTATGATCGATATAACTAGAAAAAATTAACTTTTTAAAATCCTGAATATAGTCCAAAATAGGGATTTGATTAGGAATAATTGTCATAAAACTAAAGTTATCAATAAAACAAAAATTACAATTGAGTTTTTAACACCACTGCCTTTATAGAAATGTTAACGAAGATTGGTTTTTTATGCTGAAATGACGATTAAGAGTTGGGAGTTCAGTGTTAAAATAAGCTAAAAATAGCTTACCAGTATTTCCCATCGGGCTTAATTTTTTATATATGCAAAGAACACGAAAGAAGCTCAAACGTTTTTTATCATTAAGTTTGATGATTGCACTACCCCTAAGTCTAATTTTATACATTTTGAGAGGCTTCGGTTTTTTGGGTTTCTTATCAGGGGGAGTGATTCTTGTTTGTTTCTTAATCACTATTTTTTCCGCTGTCAGTTTATTCTTGGTGAAAACTTATCTTGAAATGTGAGCGAAATACACACGCTGAAGTGGTCATACTTGATCTTATCACAATTTCCCAAATTGTGATAAGTGGGGCTTCTTTCGACATTTAAGCTAAGAAAATTATCTATGCCGCTAACAATTCAGCCCAATCTTTTGCGGAAGCAGATTCTGCTTGTACAATTTCTAAAATGCGGTTATTCGTCTCAGGATAAAATATCGATTCTACACATACTTTTGCTACCTGTTGTCGAGAAATTGAACCTTCAAATAAGGTATCCGCATCACTCACCACTAAAGAATATTCATTATCCTCATTTTTTAAACCCCCTGGGCGCACTATGGTATAAGTTAAACCACTTTTGATTAAATAATCTTCCGCCTGTTTTTTCCAAAAAAGCACCAATCCAAATAGGTTAAGGGGATGAAAAAAGCGAGATACACATAGGGAAGTGAGAAACACAAATTTTTCTACTTGCTTTTCTTTGGCTACATTGATTAAGTTTTTACTCCCTTCATAGTCAACCCGATAAAATACCGTGGGATCTAAACTAGGAGTTGCACCAGTAGCACAAATAACCATATTACATTCTCCCATTGCCTCTCGAAAGGAGGAAGGATTAAGCACATCTCCCACCACTAATTCTACACAAGCGGGTAAAACTTCCCTAGCTTTGGCTTTATCTCTCACCATTGCCATTACGGAAACTTTTTTTTTCACTAATTCGGAGACGATTCTTTTACCTGTTTGCCCTGTTGCACCTGCTACAAATACTTTCATTAATATACTCCTAATTTAATATTTTCCTTTAAGTCCTAGGTTGGATTGAGGCACGAAACCTAACCACAATAATTAAATTAATTTTATTGTAAAAAAAGAATAAATACTCCCACTAAAGCAACGATCGCACCTAAAATGGAACGATAACTAATTTTTTCTCCTAAAAAAGCCACTAGAGGTATTACAAACAAAGGACTTGTAGCTAAAAGGGTTTGAGCGATTCCTGCGGGGGCAAATTTGAAGGCTGTTTGCTGTAACCAGATACCCAAATAGGTACTCATAAAGGCAGTGATGACGATAATTAATGCTAACTTGGGTGATAGTATTTGATAGAATTTGCCTGAGAATAAGGGTTGTCTTTGCCAAGTCATGATTAATAACAAAATGACTGTACCCCCTATTAAGCGAATTAGGGTGCTTTCTAAGGCGGTGATATTGGTGGTTGATAAAACACTTCTCGCAATTACTGCGCCCATTCCCTGAGATAATACCCCTATCAATGCCCAAAATAAGCCTATTTTTGTCGATGAAGATGTAGAAGAAGCCTCGGCATTTCTTTCACTGATTACCCATGCCACTCCCAAAATGGTAATTAATATGCCAATCCAAATGGTAAGTTTTAATTTCTCGCCAATGAAAATAAATGCGAGAATAGCGGTGATAGGCGGTGCTAAAGTTTCTAATAGTAGGGTTTTTCTTGCCCCCATGTTGTTTAAAGCCTTAAAATAAGCTGTATCACCAATGCCAATGCCAATTATGCCACTGGCAATTAACCCCATGATGGCTGTCGGATTAAAGGGGGAAAATTGATGATTCGTAATAATTAAGGTTATTCCAATAAAAGAAAGTGCGATCGCACCTTTCCATAGATTCAATGTTAACGGAGGTATTTTCGCCCCAATGGAAGTATAAATAATGGCAGATGTTGCCCATAAAAAAGCCCCTAATAATGCCGCTATCTGCCCTTTAAAATCAATTATATTCATTAACTCATTGTTCGCTTATTTGAAAACGTAAAAATTGAAAATATAACTTTAAATGTTTAAGAGAACTCCATAAAAAAGATGATCCCATTAATAAGGTGACTGAGGGAAAATTTCAACAAACCATTTCTTGAGATTAGGAAGACGACTAATAAAGGTTGCTGTTGTTAATGTTGATGGTGATAAGTGCGATCGATGCTGGAACTATTCTACCACAGTGGGTACTTTTAGCGATGAATCGTTGCCCTCCGTCTTTTGAAGGCAATTTTCCAAGTCCTTAGATTATATAATTATAGGAGAATAAAAAATGTCAAATTTGGAAAAAGGCTTACTGGCTTTTGAAGAAAAAAAATATCAAGAAACTCTTACCTTATTAAAACCATTAGCAGAAGAAGGAAATCCAGAAGCTCAATGTATTGTAGGAAATATTTATCATTTAGGTTTAGGAGTAAATCATAATATTCAAGAAGCAATTAAATGGTATAAAAAATCAGCAAAACAAGGCTATTTAATTGCTGAAAATAACTTGAAAACAATTTACTTAATGCAGGAAATAGAGAAGGAAGTATTAGCAGGTAATTTTTGATGATGTGAAGCAAAAACCTTCTTTATTATGGGAAAATAAAAATCATTAAAAGAACAAATATCTATACGGAAAGTATCAAGTTTGTGATCCTGCACAACAGTATAAGAATAGTGAAGAAGTTAACACAACATCTCGGTGATATTCAGCTTGAGGAGACTGATTTAAAAGTTGCTGTTGTTAATGCTGATAGTGATAAGTACGATCGATGCTCGAACTATTCTACCACAGTGGGTACTTTTAGCGATGAATCGTTGCTCTGCGATTGCGCTACTAATTTTTTTCTTTAACTATTAACTATATTCTCACAACTCATTTAGGATTGCTATATATTAATTTTCCTATAATCATTACCTATCTCATTTCTCATACTTTTTTGCTCAACTGAGTATAAATAACTATTGACAAAATATATAGCTATATGGTTATATAAAAAAGTAGCAATTAATTTATATTTTGACCTGAGTTACTAATTTTCTCAGAGAAAATTTTTATATATGTTCATATTCAGTCCTCTCTCTTAGGATTGGTATTTTTGAGCCAAAGTAAAGAATTAATGGTTTGTGTCTTTGATCATTCTTATTTGTTTTTAGTCAATGGCATTATCTGAGGCTATCTTTTGTGATATTTGCAATTATTTACATATTTTTCATACTTTAATCATTTTTATAACTATGAGCAATTTAGTTGATGAGTTAAAACAGGATATTCAATATCAGCACGGTATGAATGCTTGTTTAAACTGTGGTATTTGTACTGCTGTATGTCCTGCGGCGGAGGTTTATGAGTATTCCCCTAGAGAGGTGATGAATATTTGTCACACTGAAGACGAGGAATGGCTCATTGATTTACTCAAGTCTGATAAAATCTGGTTTTGTGGACAGTGTTATTCTTGTAAGCCTAGATGCCCTAGAGGCAATAGTACCGCCGATGTGATTTTGGCTTTGCGTCGTCTTTCCGTGCGTCACGGTTATTTTGCGGAGTCAGAAAAAGGGCGACAGCAGTTATTTGCAAAACGGGTATTCGGTGAAAATATGTTGAAACGGGGTTATACTCTCACCGCCGAAAATATTACTCCTGAGCATTTTCCTGAGTTGGGTGACAATTGGGAATACTATTTTGAGCATATGAAGGAGATGCGAGAATGGTGGGATGTGCCGATGGATAAGGAAAACAGTGCAGGTTCTCATCGTGTAATACCTGAAAAGGATATGGATGAGTTACGAGCTATCTATAAGGCTACAGGTGCGATCGAGCTTATGGATGCTGTGGAGAAAGGCATGGAGAAAAAACTCGGTAGTAAGGAGGAAGTGGAGAAATATTGGCAAAACTGGGTGGAAACTGCCGATAGTCGCAATTATGAAATGAAAAGTTAATCACCCCTAACCTTCATTAGACATTTCCAGAAATCGGGCTAGAAGCCCGAACTACCAAGGAAAAATCTTAATTGTTGGAGATGTCTATTAATAACAAATCTGATCCCCCCTAACCCCCCCTTAATAAGGGGGGAATTGGAAAAACATAAATAATATCAAAAAGGAAAAAGAACTATGAAAGTAACAAGAGAAAATATTGTTTGGGAAAGTCACCAAAAGCACGTTCCTACTATTGACGAAGAAGGTGGTAAACTATGGGGTTGTTTCCGTAGTTGTTTTTTACAAAGTGCCGCCCCTTATACCGAAGGTATCGCTTATAAAATCCTCAAAAATGACCTCGGTATGGATTTAAGAGAAGCAGCAGGACATACTTCCTGCGGTGCGATCGGCTATCATGGAGATGTCACCAATATTGAAACTCAGATGGTGGTTGCGGCTCGTAATTTTGCCGTTGCCCATGATGAGTTAGGAGTGGATAACCTTTTCTCTTTCTGTGTCACTTCCTTTGCTAACTATACCGAAATGATCCATCTTTGGGAAGAAGAACCCCAATTACGAGAATATACAGCTAAAACCTTGAAAGAAACCACTGGTAGAGAGTTTTGGGTTCCCCATGTATCTGGTGGCAGACCTTCTGTAGTTCATGCGTCTGATGTGTTTTATGCTAATCGTCACAAGTTGGCAGAAAAAGCTAAATATAGCCTCAAAGGTATTAAAGCAGTGGATCACATCGGTTGTCACTACGGTAAAATTTTTCCGGGTGAGGCAATGGGAGGTGTGGAATTTCCTCAAGTATTAGTGGGTTTATTGGAGGCATTTGGAGCGGAAATTGTGGATTATCCTGAACGCCGTCACTGTTGCGGTATGGGTTTCCGTCAATGTGCTTTTCCTGAAAATCGTGATTATACCGCTAGTAGCACTTATAAAAAGTTAGCTAGTTTAAAAGAGGCTCATCCCGATTGTAATTTAATTCTCACTAATTGCCCCGGTTGTACGGTGTTTTTAGATGCGGAACAAGGCACAATTAAGGAGGTATTAGAGGAAGAGTTCGATGTTTGCATTATGGATTATGCCCAATTAACGGGGTTGATGTTGGGTTATGATCCTTTCAAAGATTGCGGTTTTAATGCCAAAGTTGTGCCTGTTGAACCTTTACTCGATAAAATTGGCATTCCCTACGATAAGTCTAAAACATTTGAGCAACGCAGAAGACCTTTTTAGGGTTCGGGTTCGGAATTAAGAGTAATGTCATTCTGAGTGACAGCGAAGAATCTCAAAATATTTGGGTTTGATCCCCCCTAACCCCCCTTAATAAGGGGGGAATTAAAACAAGAAGTTAACACAGTTAAAGAAAAAATAAAAAATTATGAGTAACAATAATGTCATTGTAATCGGTGGTGGTCCTGCTGGTTTAGCGGCGGCGGGGAAGTTGCAAGATTTCGGTTTTCATGTGGTTTTGATTGAAAAACAGCCTCAAGTTGGTGGACATTTAAACAAGTGGTTTAAGGTTTTCCCCGATTTTACTGATGCTTCGGAAATTACGGCTAATTTAAGGGCTGGTTTGGGTTCTACTCAAATCTTAACTGATACTACGGTAACGGAAATTAAGGGTTCTGCTCCCGATTTTTGGGTGACTACTTCTCACGGTGATACTATCAACGCTCAAGCAATTCTCGTCTCTACGGGTTATAAGCATTTTGATGCTAGTTTGAAAGAGGAGTATGGTTACGATATTTATGATAATGCCATTACTTCTGTGGAACTTGATGCTATGTTGAAAGCAGGTAAGGTTGTCACTCGTCAGGGTAAAGTACCGAAAAAGGTGGCAATGATTCACTGTGTAGGTTCACGGGATGAGAAGGTTAATAATAATTATTGTTCCCGGGTTTGTTGTACTAATGCCATCAAAGTTGCGATCGAAGTTAAGGAAGAAAACCCAGATTGTCAAATCTATTGCCTCTACATGGATATTCGGGTATTTGGTCGTGGTTACGAGGAATTATATCGCACTTCCCAAGAATCTCACGGTATCCAGTTTCTACGGGGGCGACTCTCGGAAGCTAGTGAAAAGCCCGATCGCACCTTATTATTACGTTTAGAAGATACTTTGACGGCTAAACCCATGCGTCTATCGGTGGATTTAATGGTGTTAATGGTGGGTATGGAAGGTAATCCCGATTTACTGGATGTGGCTGGTTTACAACTGGGGTGCGATCGCTTCTATGCTACAGCCCATCAACAGTATTCTAACAACCATTCTCATCGTTCTGGAGTCTTCCTTGCCGGGGCAGCAACAGGTCCAAAAGCCATTATGGAATCTATTACAGACGGGCGATCGGCGGCGGCAGAGATTGCAGGTTTTATGATGCAACAACGGGCGATTTCTCTCAATGGTCAAATTCCTACTTTAGTATAAGGAGAAGATAAGATGATTACGAAAAAGAAAAAGTTTGTCTTCGGCATGAAAAAAGATCGTCAATTAGATGGCGATAAAATGAATCTCGATTTTGCCAAAAGAGTGGAAGCCGAAGGAGGAAAAGGAAGTGCGATCGCCGCTTGTATGCAATGTGGTACTTGTAGCGGTGGTTGTACTAATATCGATGTGATGGATATGTCACCCCGTACTTTAATCCTCATGACTCAGAGGGGGGAATGGGAAAAAGTCCTGCAAAGTAACACTTTATGGATGTGTAGTTCTTGTTATATTTGTACCTCTCGTTGTCCTCGTGGTGTACGCCCTTCCGATGTCATTGAAGCAGTGAAAGCGATCGCCATTGAAGAAGGAATTAAGAACGATTCCACTAAATTTAATCAAATTTTCGTTGATTTAGTCCAAAAACGGGGCATTCTCTTTGAACCAGAATTGATGCAGAGATTCGGCGGTTTACAAGCAATGATAGATCAAGCCCCCCTCGGTATTCAATTAGCATTACGGGGCAAAATGTCACCCTTCCCCGAAAAAATCAAAAATCCTCAACAATTTAGCCAAGCCTTAGAAAAAGCGAAAAAAAAGCATGAAAACAATGATTAAACCCACCACTACCCAATATGCCTACTATCCCGGTTGTAGTTTACACACCACCGCCAGAGAATTTGACATCTCCACCAGAGTAGTCATGAAAGAATTGGGCATTGACTTACAAGAATTACAAGATTGGTCTTGTTGCGGAGGTTCGATCGCAGCTAGTGTCTCCCACGATATGGGCATGGCAATGGCTGGAAGAAATGTCGCCTTAGCCCAAAAACAAAATTTAGATCTCTTGGCTTCTTGTTCAGGATGTTACAATAAATCTGCCCGTGCCATGAAAGCCTTGAAAGACGATGACGAGAAAGGTAAAATCATGGCGATTATGTCGGAAATGGGCATCGATGTTAAGGATTATAATATCCGAGTACGGAACGTTGTGGATGTCTTAGTTAATGATATAGACATCGCTTCGAGAGTTGTTAAACCCCTCACAGGCTTAAAAGTAGCTTGTTATTATGGATGTTTACTCACTCGCCCGGCGGATATAACAGGATGGGATTCCCCCCGTTTTCCCACTTCTATGGATAAATTATCCCGTATTTGCGGTGCAGAAGTCGTTGATTTTCAAAGTAAAACCAGTTGTTGTGGAGGCCCTATTTTAGTATCACAAGAAGAAAGAGCATTTTATCTTACAAAACAAATTCTTGATGAAGCTAAATCCCTTAACGCTGATTGTATAGTTTTAGCCTGTCCTTTATGTGACACAAATTTAGAATTACGTCAAGCAGACATCGAGAAGAAATTTGGCGTTACCTACAATATGCCCATTATTTACATTACCGAACTAATTGGATTAGCATTAGGTATGAAACCCAGTAAATTAGGCATGAATAAACATATTGTTTCTGTTAAACCCGTATTAAACAAAATCAAATAAACCGCAGGGTGCGATCGAACTTTATGGACAACGTTGTATTTGTTCAAGATTATTTTTTCAACAACATCGATCGCACCTCCCCACAAAAATTCCATCGAACTCCACTCCAAAAACTCGATCGAACTTTCACCCCTATAAAAGTCGAACCTCAAAAACATTGCCTTTAGGGATTATTTAATCAGTAAAATATTGTTCTAAAAAAGTTTGTGGATTAAGAATAGGAATATGATTAAATTCTACCAACACTAATAAATCTAAATCTCCTGTGATAATGACTTGAGCTTGTGCTGTTATAGAAGCGGATAAAATAGACATCTCCAACAATTCCTAAAAATTGGGTTATAACCCTTATTCTATCGTTGTGAAATGATAGTTTCTGGAGATGTCTAATGATTATATCTTTAGGATCTCTTAATTTTTCAACCTTTAACGATATACTAGAACAATAATGAGAAATTTCTTTAACAACACTTATTCCCGAAATTTTCTCTATTTCTGCTGTTAATTCTTTAATAGTAGTTTTACCATTAGCTTGAATAATTAATTCTGGTTCTTCACGAGATGGTATGCTGTGAAAGCTGGAAGTCTTGATCTCTCGTTTTCAAAATGCAATTTGCATACTAAGTCATGAAGAACCATTTTAAATGTTTTAAGATTAGAAGGCACTTTGCGCCCTTTAGAAGAATTAGTTAATGATATTGTCGGCATTTTACCTAATGTTTTTGCCGCAGTTATTATCGGTGCGATCGGTTGGATTATTGCTCAAATCATCAAAAAGGTAGTGACTAATTTATTGGTTGCTAAGGGTTTGAACCAAATGGGGGAAAAATTTGGTTTAGATGGCAGAGAAAATAGTCAATCTCTGGCACAAATTGTTGGTTCTGTGGTATATATTTTAGTGTTGATACCCATTGCCATTACTGCCCTTGATGCCTTACAAATTCAGGCGATTTCTGTACCTGCTACTCAAATGCTTAATCAGGTATTGGATATATTACCTAAATTATTCGCTGCGATCGCAATTGTTGGTTTAGCTTATGTGGCAGGCCAGTATTTATCGGAGTTAGTGACTAATTTGCTAACTATTATCGGCTTCAATAATGTTTTTATTTGGTTAGGTATAACTACTAAAACTTCCTTGGAAGCAAAAGTATATACGGAGAGTAACAAGAATCAGGCAACAATTTAAAATCAAACACCTTCGCAAATTGTGGGGATGATTGTCTTAGTGGCGGTAATGTTGGTTGCATCTTTAACGGCGGTGGATATTTTACAAATTGAAGCCCTTAAAGGTGTTGTCACATTTATCCTTATCCTTTCGGGACAAATTTTAGCAGGATTAATCGTGTTTGCCATCGGACTATATTTTGCTAATTTAGTGTTTAAACTGATTGCTAACTCTGGTACTCGTCAGGCTAATTTCTTGGCACAAACTGCTCGTATTGCTATTATCATCGTCATGGTTTCGGCGATGGCTTTAGAAAGAATTGGCATTGCACCGAATATTGTTAACCTTGCTTTTGGTTTACTGACGGGAGGTATTGCGATCGCACTTGCTTTTGGTTTAGGAGGCAGAGAGGTTGCGGGGAAGGTGTTACAGGATTGGGTTGATAGTTTCAAACAGTAGAAGAAATAAAAGGAGAGGGGAGAAAATCAAGAATATTTAAACTTCAACTCTCTCCTAGGCTTCGTAAATCTCCTAGCTTAAGAGTTATGTAGAAATCAGAAGTAATCAAAGAAGATTGGGTTATATTGGGAAATAAACTCGTAATTATCGTTAAGGAGAAGGTGATTATGGAAATAATGATTGAGGATTTAATGGAGCAGTTGGTAGAACTAGGGGGTTCTGATATGCACATTCAGGCAGGTGCGCCTGTGTACTTTCGGATCAGTGGTAAGTTAACCCCTATTGGCGATGAACCTCTTAATCCTCAAGAATGCCAAAAACTTATTTTCAGTATGCTCAATAATACCCAACGCAAAACCTTAGAGCAGGAATGGGAGTTAGATTGTTCTTATGGAGTAAAAGGGTTGGCTCGATTTCGAGTGAATGTTTATAAGGAAAGGGGTTGTTATGCCGCCTGTTTACGGGCTTTATCTTCTAAAATTCCCAATTTTGACCAACTAGGTTTACCTGATATTGTAAAGGAAATGAGTGAGCGCCCTAGAGGGATGATTTTGGTGACAGGGCAAACGGGTTCGGGTAAAACAACCACTCTCGCCGCTATGTTAGACTTAATTAATCGTACCCGTGCTGAACATATTCTCACGGTAGAAGATCCCATCGAATATGTCTTTCCTAATATTAACAGTTTATTCCACCAGCGCCAAAAAGGAGAAGATACCAAGAGTTTTGGCAATGCCTTAAAGGCGGCATTAAGGGAAGATCCAGATATTATCCTTGTGGGTGAGATGCGTGACTTAGAAACTATTTCTCTAGCAATCACCGCCGCTGAAACTGGACACCTTGTCTTTGGTACTTTACACACTAGCTCTGCCGCAGGTACTATTGACCGTATTATTGACGTTTTTCCTTCGGCGGAACAGGCACAAATTAGAGCAATGTTATCCAATTCTTTATTGGCAGTATTCGCTCAAACCTTAGCTAAGAAGAAAAACCCAAAACCGGGAGAGTTTGGCAGAGCCATGGCTCAAGAAATTATGCTTGTTACACCTGCGATCGCCAACTTAATTCGGGAAGCAAAAGCACCTCAAATTTACTCGGCTATTCAAACAGGAGGGAAATTAGGTATGCAAACTATGGAACAGGCTTTAGCTAACCTAGTGAAAACAGGTACAATTAGTATAGAAGAAGCCCTAGGGAAAAGCGGTAAACCTGATGAGTTAAAACGCTTATTAGGAACTTCCGTGGATAGTAGTGGTATGGGGACACCGAGTAAACGTCGTTAATATTTGCTTAGATGAGTAGGGGATTTAATTATGGCTACTTTTATTGTTCAAGTAAAAGATAAAGCAGGAAATGTCTTAGAAGAAAGAGTTGTTGCTGATTCTCAGGATGAAGCTAAACGCATTCTGCGAAAACGCTATGCCGCTATCGGCAAAATTCGCAAAGCTGGTATTGATTTTGATTTATCTGCCATTGAGGCGGCTTTAAGCAGTGTTTCTGTCAAGGATAAAGCGATCTTCTCTCGTCAATTTGCGGTGTTGGTAAATGCTGGAGTTGCGATCGTTCGTACCCTAGCCGTTTTAGCAGAACAATCTGGAAATCCCAAGTTTAAAAGGGCTTTAAATGCTATTGGTGAGGATGTACAACAGGGTGTCAACTTATCTGAAGCCATGGAAAAACATCCCGACTGTTTCGATAAACTCTATGTGAGTATGGTAGAAGCGGGGGAAACAGGGGGGGTTTTAGATGAGGTTATGAATCGTTTAGCAAAACTTCTCGAAGATGTTGCCCGTTTACAAAGTCAGGTAAAGTCAGCAATGGCTTATCCTGTCACCGTTGGCATTTTTGCGGTTTTAGCTTTTTTGGGGATGACTATTTTCCTAATTCCTGTATTTGCAGGAATTTTTGAGCAGTTAGGTGCTGAGTTACCCGCTTTGACTCAATTCATGGTGAATCTCAGTGGTTTCTTGCGCAGTCCTAAAGCCGTTATTCCCGTTGCTGTTATTATCGGTACAGTATTTGCTTTTAAACAGTATTACAAAACTCCCGCAGGACGTTTACAGATTGACACGATCTCGCTGAAAATACCTATTTTCGGGGATTTGAATGAAAAAAATGCGGTGGCTCGTTTTTGTCGTATTTTCGGTACTTTAACTCGTTCGGGTGTGCCAATCATACAATGTTTGGAGATTTCACAGGATACTATTCCCAATAAAGTTATTTCCAATGCCATCGGTGCCGCCAAAGAAGCTATTTTAGAAGGAGGTATGTTAAGCGTTGCGATCGCCGAAAGAAAAGTATTTCCCTCTATGGCGGTTCAAATGATGATGATTGGGGAGGAGACAGGGGAGTTAGATGCGATGATGATGAAAGTCGCTGATTTTTACGAAGACGAAGTTGAACAAGCCGTTAAGGCTTTAACTAGCGTCATTGAACCTTTGATGATGGTTGGTATTGCAGGGATGGTAGGTACAATTTTGCTATCTATGTATTTACCAATGTTTGCGATTTTCGATCAACTGGGATAATTGCTAAGGTAAGACCCAAAGTGCGAAAGAATCAATCTTTCTTTCTGAATTTTAACTCAGAACTCAGGAAAAAAAAGTGTGCGGTTTTACCTGAGTTCGATCCTAATTTTATTAGGTTATTGAGCGACTAGGTTCATCTGCTTCATTTTGGCGACGAATCTTGGCATAGAATTGGATACTTGCCCCCATTAATATCACCAATGCCACGATTAACCATGTAGTAATGTCTAAAGGTAAATTATTTTTAAAGATAGCTAATAAGACGATTACTACTAATAATAAAGTAGGGGCTTCGTTTAAGGCACGGAATTTTTGCCCATTCCATGTATTCTCACCTTTTGCCAATTGTTTCATAATCCTACCGCACCAGAAATGATAAATTAGCAATAAGCCCACAAAGAGAAATTTTATATGTAACCATCCTGATTTTAACACCTCTGGTTCTGTGGTAATTAATCCCACAGCCATCGCTACAGTAACTATCATGCCGGGGGTAGTAATGATATTGTAGAGCCTTTTTTCCATTAACTCATACTGTTGTTTTAAAATTGTTTGTGCAGGTTCAGATTTCTCTTGTGCTTCTGCATGATAAACGAATAAACGTACGAGGTAAAATAATCCCGCAAACCATACGACGATACCGATGATGTGAAATGCTTTAAACCAATAATAAGCCATAGTTTTCAATTAACAATTAATAATTAATAATGTACGATGAACTACGAACTACGAACTACGAACTAAATATTCCCTACTCATGACTCCCTCAAGCCATGCCTCGATACGATCGCCCCAAGCAGGTAAAGAATAGACATCCTCAGCAGTTTGACGGCAATCAAGACGGTTAATTTCCCGAAGACGATTAATAGCGGATGTCAACCCCTCCACACTATCAGGAGTCACTAAAAACCCCGTTTTACCATCATCAATAATTTCTGCAGGCCCCCCCCTAGCATAACTTATGACGGGAACACCACAGGCTAAGGCTTCAATAGCAACATTACCGAAGGCTTCTATCCATCGGGGAGTCATGATTAATCCTGCACAATTGCGCAACTGTGCCTGTAAGTCAAGGGTTTGTAAAAAACCTTTATATTTAATTGGTGCATTGGGATATTGAGTTTGAATATTTTGCCAGTATTCCTCATTCTGAATTTTACCAAAAATTAACAGGGGAATATTTGTTATTTCTGATGCTTTCACCGCATCCTCTAAGGCTTTTTCCGGTGCGATTCTCCCTAACCATGCTAATTGTCTTTCGGGTTGCGCTTGAAATTGATATAAAGATAAATCGATACCACTGCCTAAACACTCACATTTATCAGCAAAGGGAAAGGTATCCGCTTGAGACTTGGTATAAACACCAAATTTGTGAGGATATTTCGACGCAATCTTGCCCATAATCTGATCTAAACTATCAGATAACGATCCCATACTAATAAAATGAGCGATCTCTGTTGAGAAAAAAGGAGTAAGATAAAAAGGAAGCCAATCAAAGGCAAAATTGATGATGACATCATACTGCGATCGCACTTGATAACAATAATCAAGCATATTAGCTAACACAGAATTTTCTGGCATAGTCACAGGAGTTTGACGGCTTTGAGTTTGGGCGGGAATATGTAAATTACCCTCAATCTCAATAATATCGGCATGGGGAAAAAAAGAATTTTGTGGTGCCACTACCTTAACCAAATGATTGCGCCTTTGCATTTCCTGAACTAAATTATAGATAGTTAATTCTACACCACCTCCAATCCCTGAACTTAACGCACCGACAGGAGTAGATAAGATTAAAATTTTTTTCATCACAACAAAGGAATTTAGAATTTAAGAACTTGGCTCTTGTATAGTAGTTATGATAGATTAATGGAAAATAATTAACGTAAACTTTGATATAGCAATCAGTCATGAGTTGTGAGAATACTATCCCCCCTAACCTTCCTTAAATAAAGGGGGAATTTAGTTGAAATTTCTCATATAATGATTCCTGATTGCTATAGCTATGATTTTAATTATTTTAAAAAATGTAATTGTTATAAATTAACAGTTTTAATCTAACCCAACACCTGCTACCCGAAACCTTTTTCAAGAATAATTTATTCACGACGAGAAGTAAGAGAACTAAAAACTTTCCTAATCCCTACTCTTTATCAAAAACAAAAACCCATGTCGTGATTAACTCACCAACACGGGTTAGTGTGATAGAGATGAAAAAAGCAGTTTATCTGAAACCGACGGCGGCTTGCCAGACAAAAGCCAATAATAAGAAGAATAAGGGGATAACAGGCAACACATCTACTAAAGGCTTGAAAATTTCATAAGCCTCTGGTAATTTAGCCAATAACATCATTGCTTCCATTGTGATTAATAGTTCCTTGCTAAACTAGATTTTTCTAATTGGTAGATTATATTATCATCTTTGGTGGTTAATGCTATCCTTTCTTAAGGAAATGTAAATTTTTATTACGTTTCTTGAAAATCAAGTTTTACAATATAAAGTGCAATCATTGTTCATTACTAATTCTTGTAGTATGAGTAAATTTAGCAAAACATGGTGGGGACAACGTTTTATCGAAGCGTTAGAATCTTTTACTGATTCAGGCAGATTAAGTCGGGGGCGTAGTTATGCCAATAATGGAAAAATTAAAGAGTATAAAATTACTAAGGGAAAAATCACAGCAAAAGTTAGAGGTTCAATTAATCTTTATTTTGGCGTATATAAAGAACCTTTATATAAAACTCAAATCTCTTTAACTCCAATTTCTGAGAAAGACTGGGAAAGGGCGATCGCATTTCTTTCTTCTCAAGCCAGTTTTGTCAGTAAATTGTTAATGAATGAAATGCCAGACAACATAGAGGAAGTTTTTGCTCAAAAATTCAAGTTGCATTTACTTCCCTATAATAGTAAAGATTTTGAAACAGATTGTTCTTGCCCAGATTGGTCTAATCCATGTAAACATATAGCTGGAGTCTATTATCTTATCGCTTCAGCTGTTGATCAAGATCCTTTTTTACTATTTGAGTTGCGTGGACTTTCCAGAGAGAAACTTCATCAAGAATTGATGCGATCGCCCCTTGGTCAAATTTTATCTCAAGGATTAACCACAGAGAATGTAGTGCCAGAACCCGTAGAGTCCTATTATACTAAACCAATTTTAGTAACAGCTAATAGCAACCTAAATCAAAAAGAATTTTGGCAAGGAGAAAAAAGAATACCAAAGCATTTACCAGCTAATTCCTCTAGTGCTATTCCGGCTATAGTAATCAAAAAAGCAGGAGATTATCCTCAATTTTGGTATCAAGATAGTTCTTTTATCGAAGTAATGAGGGATTTTTACACCAGAATTCGAAAAACAATATAATAGAAATTGCTCGAATTTAAAATAAAAATCAACAAACTAGCTTATTTGAGGATTGATAATGATGCACACTCTTTCAGTTGCTACATGGATGGTTCATGTTTCTAGTGTTATTGAATGGATGGCAGCAATTTGGTTTGTGTGGCGTTATGGAGAAGTAAGCAGCGATCGCAGTTGGTATTGGTTGGCTTATGGAATGTTACCCGCTTTAATTAGTGCAATGTGTGCTTGTACATGGCATTTATTTGACAATGCACAATCATGGCAATGGTTAGTTACCATTCAGGCTTTGACTACCGTTATTGGGAATATTACTTTATGTATTGGGGGTTGGAAAATTTGGCAATCATCTCTTAATTAGGGTTTGCTTTCAATGCGTCCATTGGCCGGTGAGGGTTGAGTAATGAGTAATGAGCCTCTGACGAGGTGGGGAAAAGGGGTAATACTTGCCTCGCAAAATAACCTCAGATTTATTACTAAATAAAACTCTTTTATGGAGATGTCTATATTGAACTAAACAAAAAAAGAGGCATAAATGCCTCCAAAAGAAAGAGAGAAGTTATCAAACAAAAAAAAGATTAAGATTAAACGTCATAATACAAGGCAAACTCATAAGGATGGGGACGCAGACGCATAGGGTTAACCTCATTATCTAGCTTGTACTCAATCCAGTTGTTGATAAACTCGTCACTAAAAACACCACCTTTGGTTAAAAATTCGCTATCATTCTCTAGGGCTTCGAGAGCCTGTTCTAAAGAACCGGGGGTGGAAGGAACTTTACTTAATTCTTCAGGAGAAAGATCGTAAATATCAACGTCCAAAGGTTCACCGGGGTGGATTTTATTTTGAATACCGTCAATACCAGCACAAAGCATCGCCGCAAAGGCTAAATAAGGGTTACTGGTAGCATCAGGGCAACGAAACTCTAAACGTTTTGCTTTCGGATTCGGTCCCGATAAAGGAATACGCACAGAAGCGGAACGATTACCTTGAGAGTAAGCTAAGTTAACAGGAGCTTCAAAACCCGGAACTAGACGCTTATAAGAGTTAGTGGTAGGATTAGTAAAGGCTAAAAGGGCGGGAGCGTGTTTTAAAATACCTCCTATGTAGTATAAAGCCATTTCACTTAAACCAGCGTATTGATCCCCTGCAAACAGAGGCACACCTTGATTCCAAATAGATTGGTGAGTGTGCATCCCAGAACCATTATCATTGAAAAGAGGTTTGGGCATGAAAGTTGCAGTTTTGCCGTATTTTTTAGCAACGTTTTTAACTACATACTTATAAGTCATCAAATAATCAGCAGATTCTACTAAAGTAGCAAACCTGATTCCTAACTCATTTTGTCCCCCCGTAGCTACTTCATGGTGATGTTTTTCGATGGGAACTCCACATTCTGCCATAGTTAAAAGCATTTCCGTGCGTATATCCTGCATGGTATCCATGGGGGCAACAGGGAAATAACCTTGTTTGTAACCCGGTTTGTATCCTAAATTCCCACCTTCTTCCACTCGCCCAGAATTCCAACGTCCTTCCTTACTGTCCACATAGTAGTAACCTTTGTTCTCGGTTTGATCAAAACGGACATCATCAAAAACAAAAAATTCTGCTTCAGGACCAAAATAAGCTGTATCGCCGATACCCGTAGAACCTAAGTATTCGATCGCTTTCGCTGCAATACTACGAGGATCTCTGGAATACCATTCTCCAGTACGAGGCTCTTTGATACGACAAATCATACTCAAAGTGGGTTCTGCATAGAAAGGATCGATCCATGCGGTGCTAGGATCAGGAACCATTGCCATGTCAGAATCATTAATCGCTTTCCAACCACGAATACTTGAACCGTCAAAGGCTACACCATCGACGAAGGAAGACTCATCAATTTGATCGTGGTAGAATGTACAATGTTGCCAAGTGCCGGGTAAATCGATAAATTTGAGGTCGATCATTTTAATATTCTGATCTTGAATCATTTTCAAGACTTCTTGGGGAGTTCCGGGCATTAACTATTTCTCCTTTTTTCTTGTCGTTACTTTTTATGTCTTACTCACAAGTGTTTATCCTAAGCACTGTCTAACTTTAGTTTTGTAGCTATTGATACATCTAAATAAATATTTATTTTCTTTATGCTAATTTTGCATATTGAACTGTTAATTTTAACTCCAGACTCCGAACTTAGGATAAATTTTGCTCGATAAAATTGGTATAAACATTCCCTGCCAAAAATTCAGGATGGTTGAGAATTTTTTGATGAAAATTAATGGTTGTCTGTACTCCAGTAATCGCACATTCTCTCAATGCCCGTTTCATGCGTTTGATGGCGGTGTCTCTATCTTCACCCCAAACAATCAATTTACCGATTAAAGAGTCGTAATAAGGGGGAATCTCGTAGTCAGGATAAACAAAAGAGTCCATCCTCACACCCGGACCTCCGGGGGGCAAATAAGCGATGATCTTGCCCGGATTGGGTCTAAAATCATGATCGGGATCTTCGGCGTTAATCCGACATTCGATCGCATGACCTTTTAATTGTACTTGTTCTTGAGTAAAAGCTAATCTTTCTCCCTGTGCGATCGCAATTTGTTCTTTAATCAAATCTAAACCAGTGATCATTTCTGTTACAGGATGTTCTACTTGAATACGAGTATTCATTTCCATGAAATAGAAATTACCGTATTTATCCACCAAAAATTCTACCGTACCGGCACCGACATAATTAATCGATTTAGCGGCTTTAACGGCAGCGTCTCCCATTTTCTGCCTTAATTCGGAATTAAGAGCAAGGGAGGGGGCTTCTTCTAATAATTTCTGATGACGGCGTTGAATAGAGCAGTCTCTCTCTCCTAAATGAACCACATTACCATAACTATCCCCTAAGATCTGAAATTCGATATGACGGGGTAACTCAATAAATTTCTCTAAATAAACCCCGGCATTACCAAAAGCTGCTTCTGCTTCTCCTTGTGCTGCTCGTAATAAACGACTCAATTCTGTTTCATCGGAGACAAAACGCATTCCTCTACCACCTCCCCCAGCAGTGGCTTTGATAATGACAGGATAGCCAATCTCGGCGGCAACTCTAGCGGCTTCTTCTTCATCGGTAATTAAGCCTTTACTTCCCGGAATCGTTGGTACACCTGCTTCTTGCATGGTTTTTTTGGCGGTGGATTTATCTCCCATCGCAGTAATCGCTTCGGGAGAAGGTCCGATAAAATGAAGATTGTGATCCGCACAAATTTGAGCAAAACGGGCATTTTCAGCCAAAAACCCATATCCCGGATGAATTGCTTCTGCACCTCTGGTTAAGGCGGCGGCAATAATATTGGGAATATTCAAATAACTTTTATTACTCGGAGGTGGTCCAATACAAACACTCTCATCGGCTAATTTAACATGAAGGGCGTGGCGATCGATGGTAGAATGTACGGCTACGGTAGCAATCCCCATTTCTTCACAACTATGAATAATCCTTAAAGCAATTTCACCTCGGTTAGCAATTAAGATTTTGGCAAAGGGCATCGTTGATCATTAAAACAAATATCATTGGTATTCTATGTGGTTTTGGCACTTATGGCAATTGCTTTTCCCCCTTCCCTTTTTTCGTCACAAATTTTTCTTAACCTAAAAACCGAGATGTTTTCGGATATGTGCAAGATATCAGTCCTCCCTCAAATATTGATAAGTTTGCCGTCTTCTAGTTCGATAATACGTTCTGCTATGTCTAAGATGCGATCGTCATGGGTGACAATGAGAATGGTGCAACCCTGCTCCCTCGCCAATTTTTGCATTATTTCCACGACATCTCGCCCTGATTTACTATCTAGTGCCGCAGTGGGTTCATCTGCTAATACCATTTTTGGATGAGAGACTAATGCACGGGCGATCGCAACCCTTTGTTTTTGACCACCAGAAAGATTTTCGGGATAGTAGTTTATATGCTCTCCTAAACCAACAGCATTTAACATTTCCATCGATTTTTTTTTCACTTCTTCTTGGCTAAATTGGGGGTGTAATTCCATAGACATTTGCACATTTTGTATAGCAGTAAGAGAGTTTAATAAATTATGAGCTTGAAAAATATAACCGATATTTCTGCGAGTATTAATTAACTGTTTATCAGTAGCTTTTACTAATTCCTGATTAAAAACTTTTAAACTGCCATAACTAGCACTGCGTAAAGCTCCCATTAAGGTTAAAAGAGTGGTTTTACCTGAACCCGATGGACCTTTCATGATCACAACTTCCCCTTTTTTCAGGGTTAAATTAATATCAAATAGTATTTGTTTTCGGATATTGCCATGACCAAAATAAAAGTCCAAATTGTTAATTTCTACGACTTTATTATTGTCTATATTTTCAGAATTATTACGGATATTTTCTCTTATGGTAATCATCTTGACGTGGAAGTGGGAAGAATTAAGAATTAAGCAATTCTCTAACACCTGCCACCTGACACCTTTTTCAAGAAATAATTTATCCCGACGAGAAGCAAGAGAGCTTTCTATTTTTTTGCTACTTTTTGGGAAAGTATTTCTAATGCCTTGCGGAATTGAGCATCATCGATCGTGCCTATTTTATCTCGATCTTTGAGCAAAACGTCCCTTTCTTCTTCCGTCATTTCATAAACAATGTCAGGAGTTATACCTTCTTTGTTAATGTCTCTGCCTTTGGGAGTTAAATATTTGGCAACGGTGACGGCTAATCCTGAACCATCCCCTAAGCCTCTGACAGATTGTACTAACCCTTTCCCAAAGGTTTGTGTACCTACCACAACGCCTCGATCGTAGTCTTGTAACGCTCCTGAAAGAATTTCACTGGCACTAGCAGAGCCTCCATCCACTAAAACAACAATGGGTTTTTTGGTTAAAACACTACCATTGGCGTTATGAACATCCACTTCCCCCACCCTGTCAACGGTAGAGACAATTCTACCTTCATCAATAAACATTCGGGCTATTTCCACACTAGAATAGAGTAACCCCCCGGGGTTCGATCGCAGATCCAAGATATAACCACTCACATTTTCTTTTTCCCCAAGCTTGATCGCATCTTTCATTTCTTGGGTGGCATTACCGCTAAACTGTACTAAGCGAATATAGCCAATTTTACCAAGATTAGGAGCATTTTCGACTCTAGCACGAACGGGATGGATTTCAATTTTTGCTCTAGTGAGTTTATAATCTTGAGTATTGCCCTCTCTTTCAATGGTTAATGTCACCTCAGTACCGGGTTTGCCTCTGATTAAAGATACTACATCATTTAACTCCATACCTTCGGTACTTTTGCCGTCAACTTTACGGATAATATCTTTGGAGATGATCCCTGCCTCTGCGGCGGGGGTGTCCTCAATGGGAGATATAACGACTATATTTTGGGTTTCTTCTTCTTTGGTAATTTGGATTCCTACCCCTGTCAATTCCCCTGAAGTATCAATTTGCATACTTTTAAATTCTTCAGGATCCATAAAACGAGTATAAGGGTCATTTAGCCTTTTCAGCATCTCCTTTACCGCTTCGTAGGCTTGTCCTTTATCACTGTATTCTTTATCTAAAAATTCATTTCTTACCTGTCGCCAATCCTCCCCGTTAAAAGTAGCATCGACATATTGGCGATTAATAACCTGCCATACTTCGTCAACAATTTCTTTCGGACTATCTTCAAAAAATGCTTGACTTTTAGAAACTTGTAAACCAATGCCCGTCATGGCAATACTCGAAACCGCTAAGGCTGTTGTTCCCAAAATTAGTCCACGTTTTGTAATTTTCATATTTTATTAACTCGTCTGAAACTTGATACAGGGTGTCTGAATTTTAGTCTATTTTAACAAAAGAAAAGTTTCTGTTTATTCAGATGCTAACACATTGAAATTTATTCTAGCATTAACACCATGATAATGTTACTTCACAGCACCTAGAAAATGGAGTCAATTGGCAGTACAATGGGGGGAATTAAACCCTCAAGAAAACATCAGTTATTCAGATTTCAAAGTTCTGAACGGGTGGTTCTCAAAAATTAAGATTAGCACCCAACGAATCACATTACCCTCTACTCATTACTCAAAAAAAACCGTGACAGACGCAAATTTAACCCCAGAAAAGGCGATCGCCAATTTAATTCAAAAAGAAGATTTAGGCATGAGATACTACGCCGCTTGGTGGTTAGGTAAATTTAGAATCGCCACCAATGAAGCCATAAACGCTCTGATTCAGGCTTTAGAAGACGAAGAAGATCGCGCCCCGGACGGTGGTTTTCCCTTACGGAGAAATGCCGCTAAAGCCCTCGGAAAATTAGGTTTTAATCGTGCCGTTGAACCCTTAATTCAGTGTTTGCAGTGTGATGATTACTATGTCAGAGAATCCGCCGCCCAAGCCTTAGAAATGTTACAAGATAAGATAGCGATCGCACCTTTAATGAATCTTTTGAAAAGTGCCGTTGAAGGAGAAGAATTAACGGAATATGGCAAGGCTACACCCATCGGTAAACCTCATCCCCATGAACCCTACGAGGCGATTATTGAGGCTTTAGGCACACTAAGGGCAAAAAATGCCCTAAACTTGATCAAACCCTTTTTAAATCATCCTATCCCTAAAGTTGCCTATGCTTCTGCAAGGGCGATGTATCAACTGACGGGAGAAGACGCTTATGGAGAAATCCTTGTTACGGCTTTGCAAGGAAAAGAGTTACAATTGAGGCGATCTGCTTTGATGGACTTAGGCGCGATCGGTTATACTAAATCTGCGGATGCGATCGCTGGGACTTTTGCCGAAAACAGTCTCAAGTTAATTGCCATGAAAGGCTTATTAGAGTCAGCTATCGGCAAGGAAACAGAGGATAAAGATGCTATTCATGCCGAAGCCGTCAAAATAATGGAATTAATGGATAGTCTGCTGTAAGAATGAAGAATTAAGAATGAATAAGGGGTTGTATCATTGCGGGATGATTTCTCATAAAGGCGAAAATTTGAAGAAGACGATCACATAGTGGCAGGTTTCGCGCGATCGTCTAGTGATCCTAACAATTCAGGTAACTCCCAAAACCTGATCACCGAAGATGGAGCAACTCGATCGAGCCATACATAATCGCCTTTTATCCTCAACCCAGAAACAAAAAGACTAAAACTATCTAAGGGAGCGATCGCACTTTATCCTGATTCTAAATTGAGGGTGCATTAGCAAAAGACGATAATTGAGACAGAGGTTTCTCTGGGTTTTTATTCAAGGTTTGACAGTCTGCTAAAATTCGTCAATAACCTGATGAAATGCTTGTTCTAATTCGTCAACAGATAAACCATCAAAGACAATCACATCTTTAATATTAATAACACGACCAAAAAATAAACGATCTTCATTATCATATTCAATTTTTGCTTCGTATCCTTTGTATTGCATCATTCAATTCCTGCTTTAACTAAAAATTCACGAATAGCTTTAACTTGGTATCTTTTTAATTCTTTTTGAGGGTGGGGAGAATGAATATTTAGGGAAACACTATCGAAATCAAATCTCACTCTTGAACCGTCTCCCTGAGTTACTGTACCACCCATCCCTATCTGGTAGGCAAAACTGGACTTGAATCAATCTCAGTCAATGCTATATCGGTAATCGAAGAAAATCCACGATTACGATTTTCTTGCTCTAAAAGTGCGGGCAGCGTAGCTGTGCCTTTGGCATCGCCTCATCTAATTCTAGTCCTGCTAATTCCATTTCCCCACAAGCACGACGAGCTTTTTTGAAAGTTTCGGCAATTTTTTCAGGATTGGGAATTTTTGCTTCTTGATTATTCATAATTATAAATTCCAATCTGTTTTTATTTCTTTAATACTTTGCTCTCAATCATTAGATAAACTTATAGAAGTTTTTAGAATGAAATAGCCCTGCTCAAATAGTAATGGATTGACATGATAAAGAAATATTAAAAAATTAGAAAAAATTGTCAAATTTAACTAAACTTATGTTAAGTATGGGAAAATTGTAATAGTCAATATGAGTAAAAATACAGAATATCAAATATTAATTATAGGAGGAGGAGCGGCGGGTATTACCGTTGCCGCCCAATTAAAAAATAAAAATTCAGAGTTACATGTTGCCATTATTGAACCTTCCGAAAACCACTATTATCAACCAGCTTGGACATTGGTAGGAGGGGGAGTATTTGAATTAGAAGAGACTGTTAGACACGAACAAAATTTAATCCCTCAAGGGGTGACATGGATTAAAGATTTTGCCGATACAATAGATCCAGACCACAATCAAGTTACGACTAAAACAGGTGATGTTTTTAGCTATGAATATCTAGTTGTTTGCCCCGGTATTGCCATTGATTGGGGCAAAATTAAGGGCTTAAAAGAGAATTTAGGCAAAAATGGGGTGACAACCAATTATATGAAGGAATATGCTTCTTATACATGGGAAACCATTAACAAATTTAAGGGAGGTACAGCTATTTTTACTTTCCCCGCAGGCGCGATCAAATGCCCCGGTGCACCACAAAAAATCATGTATTTAGCAGAAGAAGCATTTACTAAACAAGGAGTTAGGGAAAAAACCAATATTATCTATGGTAATGCAACGGGTAAAATGTTCGGTGTTCCTGCCTATTGTACACCCTTAGAAAAAATAGTCGATCGCAAGAAAATTAACGTTAAATACGGACACAATTTAATCGAAATCAAAGGCGATAGTAAGGAAGCAGTTTTTGCCACAGAAGAAGGGGAAACCGTTACCATGACATACGATATGATTCATGTTTCACCCTCCATGACTACTTATGATTTTATCAAACAAAGTCCTTTAGCCAACGAACAAGGATGGGTTGACGTAGATCAATATACCTGTCAGCATACCAAGTATAAAAACGTCTTTGGTTTAGGAGATTCGTCCTCTTTACCTACATCTAAAACTGCCGCCGCCATTAGGAAAGAAGCACCTGTAGTGGTTGCGAATATCTTGGCATTGATGAAGAAACAAACCCCTCAAGATAAATATGCAGGTTATGCTTGTTGCCCTCTAATCACTGGTTATGGTAAAACCATCATGGCAGAATTTGACTACACCAAACAACCCACTCCCAGTTTTCCTCTTGATCCTACCCAAGAAAGAGCTAGTATGTGGTTTGTGAAAAAAAATATTTTACCTTGGTTATACTGGAATCGGATGTTGAAAGGTAAAGCTTTTGAGCCTGACAGTTGGCGTTTTTTGTTGCCTAAAAGTTAGTGCTTTGTTTGTTGCGGATCTGAAATAGATTTGCTTTTTATTACTCACTGACTGATACTCATTGCAAGAGAACGTTAATTCTATCTTGCAATTAAGACAAAAACCCCAACGACTAAAACAAAATAACCAAAGGTTTTCTGTAATGATTTTGCTTCTATTTTTTTGCTTAATTTCGCTCCAATTATTATCCCTAAACTGGCAAAAATACTGAAACTAATAATAATAAACCAGTTTAATTCCACTTGGTTTAAGTATCCTAAAAACCCACTAGCGGAATTAGTGGCAATAATCAATAATGATGTACCGACTGCTTCTTTCATGGGAATTCCCCCTACTAAAACTAAGCAGGGAATAATTAAAAATCCTCCCCCAACGCCTACAAATCCTGTTAAAATTCCTACACCTAAGCCTTGCAACGTAGTCAAGATTATTTTTGTGACAAGATTATTTTTTTCTGGTTTTTCTTCTGCTATTATTTCTGGTTTTTCTTCTGGATTATTATTATCTTTTTTACTGCTTTTTCTAATCATTAAAATACTAGCTAGTAGCATAATAATGGCAAAACTAACGATCTGAACTGTATCAGTAATAATAGGTATAGAAGTTATTTTCGCACCGAAAAAAGCCCCAATCATGGCAGGAGGAATAAAACTAAGCGCAACGGGTAGATTCACGTTTTTTTGTTGCCAATGGGGTATTAAACCAATTATACTCACTGTACCCACAATAAAAAGGCTCATGGCGATCGCCTCTTTTGCTGTAACACCGACAACATATTTGAGAATCGGTACTGCCAAAATTGAACCGCCGCCACCAATTAAACCTAGACTTAAACCGATAATAATAGCTAAAAATAAGGCGATCGAATAACGCATAGTGTAAATAAAATTATTAGGTTACAATTTCACAGGAAGATGGTGAGATTGCCACGCCAAAATACCTCCCTCTAAGTCAAAAATCAGTGATTTGCCCATAGTAATGAGTTTTTGAGCCACATCATTAGAGCGTTTTCCTGAGCGACAATAAATGATTAAATTATCATGTTGAATAAGATGGAATAAATCTTCTGTGGTTAGTTGAGAAGTGGGTTTAAGTAACGCACCTGCAATATGTCCTTCATTATATTCTGATAATTCTCTTACATCAACTAAAGTGACGGATTCTTGCCTTAATTTAGCGTGTAATTGGAGAGGTGAAATCAAAATGATTTTCTGTTTTTGAACAGAGATACAGACCATCTTTCCTCCTTTTTTATGAGTAGAAAATACTTTTTAAAGTTATTAATTAAAAGTCTTATATTTTTCTTTAAACTAAACTTGGAATATTACCACATTGTTGATTTGCGGGTACTGCTTCCATGATCTTAGTAGGATTAGGTAAATTTAGATTATCCATAAGATTGACAAATTCCTCTTTACTCTTGTGAGCAAGACGAGGGTTAAACTCTTTTTCTTCTTTGATAGTGGATACCATCTGCCCTCTATAATCATGACCCGGATAAACTAAAGTGTTATCAGGTAAAGTAAAGAATTTTTCCGTAATGGTATCGTATAAATCACCTGCATTTCCGCTTTGAAAATCAGTTCTACCACAACCCCTGATAAATAAAGCATCCCCTGTTAAAAGATGAGTGCCATGGACTAAATAGGCAAAGTGACAGTCTGTGTGTCCGGGAGATGCGATCGCACTTATTTTAATGTTACCAACTTTGAGGATTTCTCCGTCAAGAATGTGGCGATCGGCACATTTTACATTGGCTTTTTCTGGTACAATACCGATACATTGGGTTAATTCTTTCAATTTTCCTGTACCTGTAATGTGATCCGCATGAACATGGGTTTCTAAACAGAAGATTAATTTTAAGCCTAATTCATTGATTAACTGAAAATCACGGTCAACTTGTTCTAAAACGGGATCAACCAAAACCGCTTCTTTGGTATCTTCATCAGCGATTAAATAAGTATAAGTCCAAGTATCTTGATCGAATAATTGACGAAATAACATATTCTTCTATATTTTTTTTGACATATAATCATTTTACTATCTGGTTATATAATTGTAAAGACTAAATTTAAAAATATTTGAGCTAATTTGCATCTAAATTGTCAGATGAGCTAATAGGTTCTTCTATTGATGAAATTTAACTAATTTGTCTGATTAGCTCCATAATTTATGTTAAGAAATTTTAGGTAAGAGGCGTGCAGCGTAGCTGTGCCTTCGGCATCGCTCCTTTCTCAAATTGACACAGGTAAATAGTTGCAAGTTATTTTCTTACATCGAACTCAGGTGATTTAGGTGATTTCTGACAATAGACTTCTCCAATAATAGACATTTTAAGGGCTAAAGCCCTTACTACAAGCCTTCGGAAAAATAATTTATGGAGATGTCTAATAAATATACCAGTACGATCCCCCCTAACCCCCCTTAACACAAAGGGGGAATTATCAAGGAAATGGGTAAATTCTTTCTTGGAAACCACCTAATTACCATTGGTTAGAAGTTAAGGTGAAAAGCAAGGTGTCAAGGGATTTTCAAAGAAAAAGTTGTTCTGATTTTTTCCTTTATCTGGAAATGGGGCAATAATCAATTTCATTTTCGGTTTTCTTTGCCTTTTGATAATACCTAAATCTCTATTTTCTGGAGCAGAAAAATATTTCACTGGATCTTTTGCTTTTCCTTTATTATATGCAACGATAAAATGATATAACCCCCGATAGATCATTTCTATAGAAATTGAATCAAATGGTAATGATAATTCAGAAGCTACCGCATCTCCTAAATCTATTGCCATTTTTCCTGCTAATTTTCCTGTAGGAATATCTTTTAAACTATCTAATTTTCTGAACAATGCTTCCAATGTTGAACCGTCAATAATCCAAATCTGACTAAATTTTGTCAGAGAAAAACAGACACTATCAGGAAGTGGACGAGAAGTTCTCATTTGCCATCTTTCCTTAAATTTTGGTAACAATTCATTGAATATTTGTTCAAATAAAATAGATGGAAATGTTAAAAACCTCTCTGCTAATGCTTTCTGACTAACTGTAGTAGGATTTATCCATAAAAAACCTTATCTAAAATAAGAGAAAGCAAATACTCTTAAATATTAACATTCATAAGGCTTTCAGCTATTTATTAACTTTTATTGCTTTTATCTTGACTTTTTGCTCATTTATTTAACTTCTAACCAATGCCTAATTACTGGTAATTTTTCCTCGAAAAACGAAGTAATTATAAATGTTATAAAATAACATAATGGGAATTAAAAATCCAATAAAAGTGAGCATAAAAACTAATGAACTAGGAGAAGCAGCCGCCTCAAAAATAGTTACACTGGGAGGAATTATATAGGGAAATACCACTAAAGCTAATCCGAGAAAAGTTAATAAAAAGATTAAAATGGTGTAAACAAAGGGGCTAACTTCTCTTTTTTTCGATAAACTTCTCAGTAGTAAAATAACTAAAATTACGCCTAAAATAGGAATTGCACCGAATATATAGATAAATGGTTTATCAAATAACCTATTTCGGGCGAAAGTAGAGAAAATCGGAGTCACTGCCGTAATTGCGATCGCACCGATGAGAGTAGTAATCGCAGCAATCTTGGCAGTTTTATAGTGGGTTTCTTGAAGGCTTCCTGTAGTTTTCATGATTAAATAACAAGAGCCAATTAAGACATAACCCTGAATCAGAGTCAAAGCAACTACAACACTACGCCAGTTAAACCAATCCCATGTAGTGCCGATAAAATGCCCACTAGCATCAACGTTAATACCCTCAATAACCCCTGCTAAAGCGAAACCTTGCCCTAAAGTAGCTACAAAACTACCAACTCCAAAAGCCCAATTCCAGAATAATTTACGGCGAGAATTTTCCCTAAATTCAAAGGATACTGTGCGCACCACCAAACCCAAAACCATAATCATAATAGGAATATAAAGGGCATTTAAAATGGTACTATAAGCGAGGGGAAACGAACCAAATAGACTCCCCCCCATTAAAATTAACCATGTGGCATTAGCATCCCAGACATTGCTTAAGCTAGTCATTAAAACGCTACGCCTTTCTTCGGAAGATGAAGTAAGAGAGAGAATCCCCACCCCTAAATCAAAACCATCCAACATAACATACATGAATAGAAATAAAGCAAGGATGGCAAACCATACCAACGGTAAAAGATAATTGAGTGATTCCATATTTTTTTGTATCAAAACCTAGAAATAGTCAGTATTTGGGATTGACAACTCCCACCGTTAACCTTACGGTGTAACGGGGGATTCTTCCTTCATCGAATGATGCCGTCTAAAAGCAGTGCCTTTAGTTGGTCTTACTCTTTCTCTAGAAGCTGTAGCGATATGCCCTACCGCCAAAAGTCGTAAACCTTCATCTCTGATATTTTTCGCCGCATTAACATCCCTGTCATGTATCGTTGCACAATTCGGACATTGCCAACTACGAATATCTAAAGTTAAGCTATCAACTTGATGTAAGCAGTGGTTACAGGTTTTGGAGCTAGGGAAAAATCTATCTACTTCAATGTAGGTCTTTCCTACCCATTCTGCTTTGTATTTGAGCATTGTGCAGAATTGTCCCCAACCACAATCACTAATAGACTTAGCTAACTTATGGTTTCTTACCATATTCTTTACTGCTAGATTTTCTACCACTATGACTTGGTTTTCGTCCACTAATTTACGACTTAGCTTGTGTAAAAAATCTTCTCTACATCTTGTTGTTTTTTCATGTACCTTAGCAACTGCTTTCCTTGCTTTATTGAGATTATTAGAGCCTTTTTGCTTTTTAGCTAATTGTCTTTGTTTCTCAGCTAATTTCAGCTCGTATTTACGGTAATGATTAGGATTGCCATATTTACTACCATCACTGGTTATGGCAAAATCTTTCACCCCTAAATCAATACCTATTGCTTTACCTTCAGAGTTTTGCTCAGGCAAATCAATTCCATCATCATAAAGACAAGAAGCAAAATATTTACCTGATGGTGTCATGGATACTGTTACTGATTTCAATCTACCTTGTGGTAAACGAGACACTTTACAGTAAACTTTTTTCAACTTAGGTAAAGTCAAGTAGTCACCATCAAGTTTGATACCTTGAGGAAACCTGACAGATTGCTTATTACCTTTTTTCTTAAATTTAGGGAATTTAGCCCGTTTTTCAAAGAAATTAAGGAAAGCACTACTTAAATCTAAAGCCACCTGCTGTAAAGCCTGAGATGGAACTTCGGTTAACCATTCCTTTTCTTTCTTTAGTTCAGGTAACTTATTGATGATTTCATCACGGCTTAAACCTTTCCCAGTTGCCTTGTAAGTTTCATTAGTTAAGTTAAGGGCAAAGTTATAGAACCATCGACAGCAACCGAAAGTCTTAGCGAGTAAGACTTTTTGCTCATCTGTAGGATAAATTCTATAGCGGTATGCTTTTAACATTTAACTTTTAATTTAACTTAACTCTTTTATTTTAACGTACATTTTGGGGAATAGTAAGGAATTGCTGCCGCAATATTTTCTTTGCTGGTTCGCTTACATACTTCGACTTCGCTCAGTACAAGTCTCCCGTTTATTTCTGTGGGTATTTTTTTTTGTTGAGAAATTAAACGGGAGTCTTACGCTCACATTTCAAGATAAGTTGACCAATATTCTGACTGTATTGAGTTCATTATAGAATCTGCCAAAAATCTCACACCATTTTTTTTCATTTCAACAACTTCACAACCTATTAGTGGAAACTTCTTTTGACATTCACGTTAAAAGCATCCTTCATCACCTCTTTGATTTGATGGGGATTAGGTTTTTTACCCCCCATTAAGTCACCAAAATAAACACAAGCACCTTCCCCTAAAGCATAAGTATAAGCACTAGCCCAAGAAGCCGCTACCACTGAACCAAATCCGGGTACAAATTTAATTAATTCTCTACCAATGGCTTGAGCTAAAAAACCCCCGGCGATCGCACTTAAAATTCCCCCGGCTTGAGAAAGAGTAATTTGTTGTCCATAAAGTTGACCTAAAACCGTTACCATTGTTACTTCTAGGGCAGTTAAAACGGGCATAGTGGCAAAGGGCATCGGTACGGCGGCAGTAGTACCTGCCATGATGGTAAAGGCTAAAATATAGCGTCTAGCCACGTCTCGATAAAGGTTTCCTAATTGAGAGTCAACGGTTTTATCTAAAAGTTGATGAATTGTTTTTGCTTCTGCGGAGGGGAGTAAATCTGCAAGGGTATCTCGTAAGGTTTCTAAACCATAAAACACGGGGTTAAAGCCATCTTCCTCTAAAGTAAAATCAATTAACACTGCTTGATCAAATAATCCCTGAAAAGTATTTTTGATTTCGGTAAATGCCCGATCTATTTCCGTGAAATTGGGAGGGTATTCGGGATGATTAGCCTCAAGACTGGGATATAATTCATGTAAAGAAGTGACAACCAATAAACAGGGAATCTGAGGGTATTTTTGATGGAGATTTTCGGCGGTAATTTTGAGGCTATCGGTGGCAAAATCGTTAATTTTAACGGTAAGGATTAAAATTCGAGCTTTATTCGTTTCTTGCTCTAATTCTACGGTTAATTCACCAATAATCGTTTCTGTATTGTTTTCGATGTCTCCCAAACCCACTGTATCGGTAAAAATCAATAAAGGCAAATCTTCCGAAGGATAGGCATATCGTTCAGTATGTTGGGTATGGGGACGAAATCCTTGCCCGACAATTTCTTTCCCTACCCCCGTTAAACCCCTGACGATCGAACTTTTCCCTGCTTGGGGTTTCCCTATCAATAGGGCTTCTGTGGTAGGAAGATGCGATCGCACCTCTGCCAAGATAGTTTTCATTTGGGCTTCATCCACTCGAAATAAATCAAGGGCTTTTTTTGCAGTCTCTTTTACTGAGGGCAGTTTCATAATATTAACTTCGAACTCTAGTTAATTTTATTTTCTCACAAAAAAAAGAGCCGTTGAGACTCTTTTTTTACTTATCAGTTATTTTAAATACCCCCAAGGGAATTCGAATCCCTGTCGCCTCCGTGAAAGGGAGGTGTCCTAGGCCTCTAGACGATGGGGGCTTGGACTTGTTTTGCTTAACTTGTGTTTTTTCCACTCGTTTAATGCACATATATTAATATAACGAACCTTTTTAGAAATGTCAACAAAAAACGTAATTTTTTTTCTTTACTTTCCCGTTGCCTATTACCTACCTTTGTCAGACAACTTAGATGCAAACTAGCTTATTGAGACAAAAAGCCTGTCAGCAGTAGGGGAATGAGAATCAGAAGGAAAATGATTAAAAAGGCATTTTCCGGGGAGATAGGAATTTCGTTTTTTTCTCTTTGTGCCACGATCAAACTCTCCTAAATTGGTGTTAGGGTATTTTCAAGGATTAAGGTATTTGGAAGTAATGAGAATGAGTAGGGAGTTTCTTAATTTTTTATTCTTCATTCTTCATTTCCTATTATATTCCTAGTCTTTCGTAGATAACGTCAAGATTTGCTAAGTGTTGTTGGGGATCAAAACAAATGGCTATTTCTTCCTGATTTAACAATTCACTAACTTCTTGATTATTTTCGATTAAGCCTCGAAAATTACCGTCTTGGGTATTCCATGCTTGATGGGCGCATCCCTGCACCACACGGTAAGCATCTTCTCGACTCATTCCTTTACCAACTAAGGCTAAAAGCACTTTTTGCGAGAAAATCACCCCACCATAAACATTCATATTTCTTGCCATATTCTCTGGATAAACCAAGAGATTTTGTACAAGATTGGTGGTTTCTTTGAGCATAAAGTGGGTTAAAATACAAGAATCTGGGAGAATTACTCTTTCAACAGAACTATGGGAAATGTCTCTTTCATGCCATAAAGCTACGTTTTCCAAAGCCGCTACCGCATTTCCCCGAATTATTCTCGCCATGCCTGTAATTCTTTCACTACGAATGGGGTTACGCTTGTGGGGCATCGCCGATGAGCCTTTTTGTCCTTTAGAAAAATACTCCTCTACTTCTAAAACGTCAGTGCGTTGTAAGTTACGGATTTCTACAGAAAAACGCTCTAAGGAGGCGGCTAATAATGCCAACTGTTGCACAAATTCTGCGTGGCGATCGCGCGATATAACCTGAGTGGAAGCAGTATCGGGTTGTAAACCCAATTTAGAACAGGCGATGGCCTCTACTTTAGGATCAATATTAGCATAAGTCCCCGCAGCCCCAGAAATTTGCCCTATAGCTACATCTTGACGTAATTTGACGAGGCGATCGCGATGACGACGCATTTCTGCTAACCAACCTGCTAACTTAAAACCAAAGGTAATAGGTTCAGCATGAATACCATGAGAACGACCTACCATTACAGTATAACGGTGTTGTTGTGCCTGATAACGAATAGCTTGGATGGTTTCTTCAACACACTCAAGAATCAAATTCAAACTAGCCACCATCTGTAACGCAAGAGCGGTATCAAGCATATCAGAGCTAGTCATACCTAAATGAATATATCTTCCTGCATCTCCTACATATTCATTAACATTTGTTAAAAAAGCGATGACATCGTGGCGAACTTCTGCCTCAATTTCCAATACTCGCTTAACGTCAAAATTAGCCTTCGCCTTAATTTCTTCCACTGCTTCGGGGGGAATCCTACCTAACTCCGCTTGTGCCTCACATACCGCAATCTCTACCTGTAACCAAGTTTTTAACCGATATTCGTCCGTCCAAATTGCACCCATTTCGGGTAAAGTATAGCGTTCAATCACTGCAATAATTTAATTTTTCTTGCAAATACAACTGTTATATTCTACCTGAAAAAATCTCCTTATTAAATCTTTGTTACACCTCTTAATTAAAATTTACCAGTGTTGGGTTTCGTTACCTTAACCCCATCTACAAATTTCCCTTAAAACTTTGAAACCCGAACTCTGAACTCACTTTAGGTTAGAATTAATTTAAACCCATTGGAAATATAGTCACTGATTAAGCCTTGATTGAAAAAGAGACTTTAAATTTACTCGAATGGCAAAGATTATGTCAACATCTTGCTACTTTTGCTTCTACTAAATTAGGTGCGATCGCATCTCAAAATTTAACTATTCCCGTTTCCCTTGCTCACACTAAGCTATTATTGGCACAGACTCAGGAAGTTGTCACATTAGAGACGGATATTAACTGTAATTGGTCTTTTCAGGGTATCCATGATGTCGGTGATGGTATTGAAAGGGCAAAAATTGGCAGTATGTTGTCGGGGGAGGAGTTGCTCAATTTAGCGACAACTTTGGCTGGGGTGCGTAAATTAAGACGAATTATTGATGATAAAAATGACTTAATTACTCTCCAAGAATTAGTAGCTAATCTTAGAACTTTTCCCGAATTAGAGCAAGAAATTCACTTCTGCATAGATGATCGTGGCGACATCACAGAAAGAGCTAGTCCTCAGTTAGCAGAAATTAGACAAAAAATCAAGTCCTTACGCAGTAAAATTCAACAAACTTTGCAAGGTATTATTCAACGTTATGGCAATGCTTTACAAGAATTAGTCATCACTCAAAGGGGCGATCGCTTCGTGTTGCCAGTGAAAGCGGATCATAGTGGTATAATTACTGGTATTGTCCATGATACCTCAAGTACGGGATCAACTTTATACGTTGAACCAAAAGCAGTGGTAGAATTAGGGAATAAGCTACAAACTAGCCGTAATCAAGAGAAAAGAGAAGAAGAAAAGATATTAAGGGCATTATCAGAGAAAGTAGCCGAAAATTGGCAAGATTTAGAAAAATTATTGGCTGTAGCAACTACTTTGGATTTAGCTACCGCAAAGGCAAGATATAGTTTATGGTTAGACGCTTATCCCCCCGAATTTGTGGATTTTGCCGATGGAGAAAGCATCACTTTAAGACAGGTGAGACATCCTCTATTAGTGTGGCAAGAAAGGCAAGAAGAAGGCAATGCCGTCATTCCCATTGATGTGCGTATCTCTCCAGAAACAAGAGTTGTAGCCATTACAGGACCTAATACAGGGGGTAAAACCGTCACCCTGAAAACCATTGGTATGGTGGCGTTAATGGCAAAAGTCGGCTTATTCATTCCTGCTAAATCCCCGGCGAGAATCCCTTGGTTTAATAGTGTTTTAGCAGATATTGGGGATGAGCAGTCATTACAACAAAGTTTATCCACTTTTTCGGGGCATATTCGCCGTATTATCCGCATTTTAGACGAAATTCAAGAGGGCAATTCTTTAGTATTGTTGGATGAAGTTGGAGCAGGTACAGATCCCAATGAAGGAACTGCGATCGCAATTTCCATTTTGAAATATTTAGCTAGTAATAACCTTTTAACCATTGCCACTACCCATTATGGAGAATTAAAAAGTCTCAAATATAGCGACTCTCGTTTTGAGAATGCTTCGGTAGAATTTGATGACGTGAGTTTACAGCCTACCTATCGTTTATTATGGGGCATTCCGGGGCGTTCTAATGCCATTACCATTGCCCAACGATTGGGGTTAAATGATGAGATTATTGGAGAGGCGAAGGAATTAGTGGGAGGTTTTTCTGCCGATGTGAATGAGTTAATTTCTGCCTTAGAAAAACAGAGAAAAGAGCAAGAAAACAAGCATCATCAGGCACAAGAGTTGTTAACCAAAACCGAGTTATTCTATCAACAGGTAGAAGAAAAAGCTATCTCTTTACAAGCAAGGGAGAGAGATTTAAAGAAAGAACAAGAACAAGAAGTACAAAAGCTCCTATTAGACGCTAAAAGCCAAATTAACCAAGTTATTAAGGGATTAAAGCAAAAAGGTAGCCCCACTGCCCAAGATGCCCACCAAGCCACGGAAAATTTAGGGAAAATTGGCGATCGCTTCTTAACTCCGATTCAGAAAAGTAAGCCTAAATCTAGTTATAAACCAAAAGTGGGAGAAAGGGTGAGAATTTTGAGTATCGGGCAAGTGGCAGAAGTGTTAGGGGTAGATGACAGTAATGAGCAAATTAGCGCCCGTTTTGGCTTAATGAAAATGCTTATCCCCTTCTCTGATTTAGAATCCCTTGACGGTAAACGGTGGGAAAAACCCGAAACTCCCGTGAAGGAAAAACCTCCTGTTACTCCTGCGAAAAATCCCGTCAAAACCGAGACAAAAACCCCTCCTACAGCCATACGCACTTCCCGTAATAGTGTGGATATTCGGGGCAAAAGAGTACATTTAGCTTATCCTATTTTAGAAAGGGCGATCGCATCTGCTACGGATATGGGTACAGTGTGGATTGTACACGGTAAAGGCACAGGAAGCCTACGGCAAGGAGTACACGAATTTTTAGATCGTCATCCCCAAGTGAGTCATTATGAATTGGCCCCCCAAAAAGAAGGGGGTGCAGGAGTTACAGTAGCTTATTTAACTTAAAAACAAGGGATGAAAATGTCAATTTTTAAAACTAACAGATAGTGCCAGATATAGAAATTTTTAACTATTAATCAATTAATTAATAGAAAAAATCCCCCCTTCCCAAACATAAGCGTTTTGATACCGACGAGTGAAAAAACCCTAATGAAGTTAGGGAGGATCTAATTCTCATGACTGATTTCCGATTGCTATAGGATGTGCTTTTTGGCGTTTGTGTTAAAATCTGGGAAAAAATGATAGTCGTGGGAGAAAAAATATTATGCAATCTTTAGAGAAGATTAGTTTGAAAGATTTATATAACGAAGATTATTTGGCATGGTACGAAGCAACATTGAAACAAATAAAAAACAGGAATTTGACGGCTTTAGATTTAGAGACTTTGACGGAGGTATTAGAAAATTTGGTTAGAGACATTAAACGTAGTGGAGAAAGTTATTTAAAACAAATTATTGTTCATTTGTTATTAATTGAATATTGGGATTCTGAAAAAATTAATCATCGTCATTGGGCTTCGGAGATTACTAATTTTCGTGATGAGTTAGAAACAGATATGACGACTAATTTAAGGAAACACATTGAGAAAGAAAGGCATAATCTTTATCACAAATCCGTTAAATATGTAGTAATTAAAACGGGTTTAAATAAAAGTATTTTTCCTAATCAATGTCCTTATACTTTAGAACAATTATTAAATGAAAATTGGTTTCCTCATAATATTAACCTACAAGTACAGCGATTTTAAGGGTTTACCATTCTTTTTAACATCATTTTTCGTCCGTTGTCCGCTAAACTGTCATCTAATGGGGTAAGATTTATTTTCTCTCCGTATTTGAGTTCGATCGCGCTTTTGATTAACCAATCCGCTAGAAAGGGGTTTTTCGGTAAAAGTGGCCCATGGGCATAGGTTGCGATCGCGCTTTGATAGAATGCACCTTCGTAACCATCTTCCCCATTGTTACCATAACCACTGACAACCTTACCTAAAGGGGAAACATCCCCTAAATAAGTTCTGCCACCGTGATTCTCGAAACCAACAACCGTAGGCACTTCCCCTAACATTTCCTTTAAGTCTTCCGCTAGAGGAGAGGCAACAATATCAAACGCCACATTACCAATGCAACGAGGCATATTTATCCCCGGATGTTTCGTTACCAAGTCTAATATACCTAAACCCTCAATTCTTTGCCCCTGAGCAGGTTCGTAATATTTCCCTAATAATTGTGGTGAACCACAGGTAAACACCCCCGGAGTGCCAGAGGTTAATTTTTCCTTGAGAATCTCTGCTTTTTCTCCCTGTAAGTCACGCATCACGATTTCCTGCTGTCTATCTTGCGCCCCCCCACCGACTACGACATCAAATTCCCGAAAAGATGCGATCGCACTCTCCTGATCAAGGGGTAAAATAGACACATCTAGATTGCGCCATTGACAACGTCTTTGTAAACAGATCACATTGCCACGATCGCCGTAGGTACTCATTAATTTAGGATAAAGCCAACCGATGGTCAAGTGCATAGAAAAGAATTAAGAATTAAAAATTAAGAATGTAGAATAAATTTCACCCCTCTCCCCCTCTCCCCTCATCCCACAATTCTCCACATCTTAAATTATTAAAACACAAAATCTGAGTTTATTTTGAATTTTCAATAGTTTTAACTTATAATGATCCAAGTATTTAGACCTAGCTAAAAAAAAGTAATTATAGGTCTGTTATTCATTTAACCACTTAACACTATGAATGGAAAAGTAATAGATAGTGGTGCTAACAGTATTCCATTGGTATTACTGCCTTTAGCTTTCATCATCATTATTGTATTTGTTGCTTGGCCCTTATTAATAGCGATATTCGTATTTGCTTTGGGTTTGAAAATTTGGGAAAGAATCCGATTGCAACAATTATCAGAAGAAATCGATCCTTATTTCAATCAATTAATACAAGCGCATCAAGGTTGCTTGACTGTCCTTGATCTTACCAACAAAACCGAATTAAAACCAAAAACTGCTCGTTGGTATTTAGATCAAAAAGCGGAAGAATATGGTGCAGTCAAAAGATTGTATGATGATAAAGGTATCGTTTACTATTTCTTAACAGCAAGTACTTTAGGTAGTATTCTTGATGATAGTGAACCTGACGACAGTGATATTGATGAGGATATTAACACAGCATCCCTTCAAAGCGCTTCATCTTCGGCAAGTATTTCTCTGGCTTCTTCTCCATTGGAGAAAGTTGAGTCTGTCACCGTTACTTCCCCAGAAACGAAAAAACCACCATCGGAGAAAGTTGAGTCTGTCAACATTACTCCCCCAGAAACGGAAAAACCACCATCGAAGAAAGTTGAGTCTGTCAACATTACTCCCCCAGAAACGAAAAAACCATCATCGGAGAAAGTTGAATCTGTCAACGTCACTCCTCCAAAAAGGCAAAATCCTCCTTCCGTGGAAACGATTTCTTCCACTTCACCCCCTCCTCCTCCCGTGGAAGAAGTTACCTCGGAGGCAAATCAAGAAGAAGATACCATGAGTCTTAATCAAAGTGACTTAGCTAAACGGCTAGAAGTACATCCAAGTACAGTAGGTAAACGAAAGAGCGATCGAGACTTTGGTTTGTGGAGTCGAAGCCGAGATCCTGATGGTATTCCTTGGCAATATGTTGAAGATACAAAAATGTTTATCCCCCTGAAGTGAAGAATTAAGACGGTAAGGGATCAGGTATCAGGTGGTAGGGGTTGAACAATGTTCAACCCTTACAGGTGTCAGAATTGTTATACAATAGAGCGTTTTTTATGCGGTTATGATTTCTCACAAATGATTCCTGATTACTATATCAAGATATTGTATTAATATTCAAGGCTTATATATTGATCGTTATTTTAAAAAGTGCATGAAAATATATTGATATATTTAGTCTATTTTAAACACCCTACCCTAACCCCCCTTCGTAAGGGAAGAATTTGAATTATAGGTGCGATCGCACCTATTTAGTATTAGGATTGAGAGTTAGAGGCTTTAATAACATCATCAAGGGGTAGATTCAAACGAGTGGCAATTTCTTCTACAGTCATACCTAACTGCCTTAAAAGAGGCACAGTTTCTAGTTTGTCTAATAATCCATAAATTCGGGGATATATTCTTTAGCAAATTCGTCGTGGAGGAATTGGAAAATGATCGTGTTGAAATAAGTTTGTTCTATTCGTCAACAAATCGATTTTAAAGCTGAAGATTGAATACTATCATAGTCTATTTTGAGCATTAACTCTTCGGGATTATATTTACCTTCAAAGGCTTCAAGAGATGCTTTTCTAATGGCTGTATCAAAAGCATCCGCAAGTATTTCTTTTAATTCTTCCTCGGTGGCATAATATCCTCCTGATTTACGCCTTTTATTAATCTTTTTAATTTCTTTGATGGAGTTATAAATAGAAAAATCCCAAGCGCGAGTAGTTCTTTTTTCTGCTTCTTGTTTAATTAAATGTAGCAATAAAATGACAGCGTAACTGAAAATTTTGTTAAGTTTATCTTCCTTTGACATTTCCTCTAATTCAGCTACCAATTCTAAGGCTCGATCGTAGTTTTTTTCTTCTATATATTGACGTAGTATTAATAGTTCTTCCATTTTTTGTGTTGATTGGATACTCTAATCAAAACTCGCTTTTGCCCATGATTATAGCATTATTCTAGTAATGAGGGTATTTTTATCTATTGATTTTAGGTGGTTTCCAAAAAAGAATCTACCCATTTTCTTGATAATTCCCCCTTTGTTTAAGGGGGGTTAGGGGGGATCATACTGGTATATTTAGCCCTTAAAATGCCCATTATTGGAGATGTCTAATAGACTCCTTTTTCCCAATTTGCTTCGGGTTCTGCGTATTGCAAACGGAAGTGCCGAACATCGGTTTTATTCTAACTGTTTCATCAAAGTAGCCATCTCTAAAGCATTCATGGCATAATTCCAACCTAAATTACTTTTAATACCCGCCCTTTCTAAAGCCTGTTGCATGGTATCAGTAGTTAAAATACCAAAGATGATAGGAATACCTGTTTGTAAGCCCACAGAAGCAATCCCCTTCGCAACTTCGTTGCAAACATAGTCAAAATGAGGCGTATCTCCCCGAATTATTGCCCCTAAACAAATAATTGCATCGTAACGTCCTGTAATTGCTAATTTGCGAGCAACTAAAGACACTTCAAAACTACCCGGCACCCAAGCATAATCCACTCGATTACCGTCGGGGTTAACATCAACTCCATGTCTTTTTAAACAGTCTTGACACCCCGAAACTAACTTATTGGTGATTAAATCATTGAAACGTCCGATTACTAATGCAAAACGTAAATTCGATGTATCCTGAAAATTTCCTTCAAAAATTGCCATGTTTACCAGTAAATACTTTTTCCATAATTTGGTGAGCAAAAATACTTATTTTTTTTGATTGAAATTTGATTTTGCCCACCGGGTTAAATTTTGTCTTAATTTTTAATATTTCTTAACAAAAGTGGAAACTAAACCACAAAAAAGTTTAAGACGGCAACAGCAATCACCAAGGCTAACCAAATGCCTGAACCTAAGTATAATAAGGGTTTAGATTGATCCCAGTTTTGGGGGGAAGCATAGGCAACAGGTACATAAACAATCATTATGAAAGAGAAAAGGACTAAAGCGGTTAATAATAATTGGAATATTACTCCCATTTTCTTAATCTCCTAATATATATTTTTTTAACTAAACTTTATTAGATTAGTTTAGGCTAATTTGTGCCATTGTGACTAATTAAACCTTAGTTTGATCTAAAATTTGGGGGTGTCGTCAGGGAAAAGGGAAAGGGGAATAGGGAAAAGAGTTATTCCATTGGGAATCAAGAATTGTGAATAGTAAGGAAGAATCTACATTATAATTAAAGTAACTTATGTAATTTTACTAATTGTCTGATTGTTATGACCGCTAATTCTCAATCCTCTGAATCCAAAAATGTCTCCTTTTCTATGGATGATTTTTCTCAGGCTTTGGAGCAGGAACAGTATGACTATAATTTTAAGCAGGGAGATGTCGTCAGGGGGAAGGTTTTTGAGTATGCTTCCGATGGTGTTTATGTGGATATTGGCGGTAAATCTCCCGGTTTTGTGCCTCAGACGGAAGTTGACTGGCGGAGTTCTTCTAATGTCAAGGAAGTGTTACCTCTACAACAAGAGTTTGATTTTGTAATTATTAAGGAGCAAGATGCAGAAGGACAAGTGAAGTTATCTCGTCGTCAGCTTTTTATTGATCAGGCGTGGGATACTTTGAAAGAAATGGAAGAAAAAGGATCGATCGTGCCTATGGTGGTGACAGGGGTTAATCGTGGTGGGGTTTTCGGTGAGGTACAAGGTTTAAAGGGTTTTATCCCTAAATCTCATTTGATTCAAAAAGAAGATTTAGAAACTCTGATTGATCAAACTATAGACACAAATGTTTTGCAGTTGGATCAAAAAGAGAATAAATTAGTCTTGAGTCAAAGAAATATAGCTCGATCGTCAGCTTTATCTCAATTGAAGGAAAATGAGGTGGTGGCGGGTAAAATCGCTCGGATTCAACCTTATGGTGTCTTTGTTGACTTTGGTGGGATCAGTGGTTTGCTACATATTAAGCAAATTAGCGAGGGTAAGATTAATGCTTTGGAAAGTCTATTCCGTGTTGGTGAGGATGTAAAGGTAGTCATCATGGAAATCGATAGTTTCAAAAACCGCATTTCTTTATCGACAAAAATTTTAGAAGCTTATCCCGGAGAATTTTTGGAGAAGAAGGAGGCTGTCATGGCTAATGCAGAGGAAAGACTGGCTATGAAAAAAGCCGAAGGTTAATCAAGGAAATTAAGAATTAAGAATTAAGAATGTTCTGTTACTGTGAGTATGGTAAATTATTGATCAGGGTAGCTCAGATAGATTGATAATAGATTAATAAAGGCCATCGATCTGAATAAAACCTACATAATTTCTTTACTGCTGATATAATAAACAGTTAAATCCCTAATCAAGATAAAAATTGACCGTGAAGCCGATTTCTGAGTCAGAATTTGAGAATTTATATCAAACTGGAAAAATAGCCTTTGAAAAAGGGCGTTATCGTCTTAGCATCGAAAATTTGGAAAAAGCCTGTCAATTAGCTTCTTTTTATACCCGTGTCGGAGGAGAAGCGAGAATCTGGTTAGTCAATGCTTATGAAGCCGCAAGACAGACAGAGAGTGCGATCGCGCTTTGTGAAGATTTAACTACTCATCCTCATGGAGAAACCAAAAGACAAGCCTTAAGATTATTGTATATTCTCAAAGCACCACGGCTAAAAAGACCAGAAGAATGGATAACAAAAATCCCGGACTTAAATGCTGATGATAATAACGGAATTAAATATACCCCTCCTAGTGATCGGAAAAAAATCAAGCCTAAACCTCAAATTGAATTAGAGAATTTAAGCAAAATAAATACCCAAGATAATCGCTTTATTTGGTTAAGTTTAATTCTTTCGGCTTTAACTCTCACAGGATTCGCAATTTTATAACTTTATCAATATCTATCAAGTTTAACTTTGTATATATACTTGCCAAGGGCATAATTTGATGTGACAGAAAGAAAAGGTATATTATGTGATACTCAGTAGGGGAATATAAAGAAGAAAAAAATCACCGCTAGAATATTATCCTAATTGTCACGATAGTTCAAAATTTGATAATCTAAACGAATAACTTATAGTAAAAAGAACAAAGTGAGTATTATTATAGGACGTGGCAAATCCGCTCGTAGAGCGTATGGTATAGATGAAATTGCATTAGCACCGGGTAATAGAACCCTCGACCCCAGTTTAGCAGATACTCGTGTTAATTTAGGGGGTATTGAAAGAGAAATTCCCATTATTGCCAGTGCCATGGATGGAGTGGTGGATGTAAGAATGGCAGTATTACTGTCTGAATTAGGAGCTTTAGGGGTTGTTAACTTAGAGGGTATTCAAACCCGTTATGAAGATCCGAACCCAATTCTCGATCGCATCGCCTCTGTCGGTAAATCAGAATTTGTTGGTTTAATGCAGCAATTATATAGTGAACCAGTCAAACCAGAACTGATTAAACACAGAGTTATGGAAATCAAACAACAAAAAGGTATAGCCGCCGTTAGCTTCACTCCTGCTGGTGCTAGTCAATACGGTAAAGTAGTTGCGCAAGCAGGTGCAGATTTAGTCTTCATTCAGGCAACAGTAGTCTCCACTGCTCATTTATCTCCTGAATCTATTACCCCCCTTGACTTAGCCCGTTTCTGTACTGAAATGCCCATGCCCGTAATTCTCGGTAACTGTGTTACCTATGATGTGGCGTTAAACCTAATGAAAGCAGGGGCTACGGGTGTATTAATAGGCATTGGACCGGGGGCTGCTTGTACTTCTAGGGGAGTTCTCGGTGTTGGTGTACCTCAAGCCACTGCTGTGGCTGATTGTGCTGCCGCTAGAGATGATTTTGAAAAAGAAACGGGTAAATATGTACCTGTTATCGCTGATGGTGGTATCATTACGGGGGGAGATATTTGTAAATGTATCGCCTGTGGTGCTGATGCTGTGATGATTGGCTCACCTATTGCCCGTGCCGAAGAAGCTCCCGGGCGTGGTTTTCACTGGGGTATGGCAACTCCTAGCCCTGTTTTACCTCGTGGTACTAGAATTAATGTCGGTACAACTGGTACAATTAAAGAAATCCTGAGAGGACCTGCTAAATTAGATGATGGAACTCATAATCTTTTGGGTGCTTTACAAACCAGTATGGGGACTTTAGGTGCAAAAAACATCAAGGAAATGCAGGAAGTTGAAGTGATAATCGCACCTTCTCTATTAACAGAAGGAAAAGTTTATCAAAAAGCTCAACAATTAGGCATGGGTAAGTAAAGAATTAAGAATTAAGAATTAGGGAATAGGTGGCTCTTCTACCAAGGCGTTTTCATTGTCGAAAATCTCAATTTCTACAATTAACAAATAGTGCCAGATACAGAAGTTTTTAACTATTAATTAATCAATTATTAGAAAAAAATCTCCCCTTCCCCCTATCTCCCCTTCCAAAACATAAGGGTTTTGATACCATTGAACTTTTGATGATAATATGCGTCTAATAAGTCAGTTAATTCTTGATCATTAAAGTTACTTTCAATGCAACCATTTTCTCGCTGCTGTCTCAGTATCGTTGCTTTTTCCTCTACTCTATTGAGCATTATCTCTCCTGTTAGGGCTTCAGAAAAGGTTATCATCAATTACGGTATGTGGCAAGGTTCTTTACCTGTTTCTGATATGACGGTTTTTTGTGACACGGGAGAGGCTTCTTCCAATCTTACTTCTTATATTCGTTTGTCGAATCAAAGCTCCGATCGCATCCAAAATGTTTTATGTAAACCAATCCCCGTGAATGGGGTGACACTCTCGAAAATGCTGAATAATCCCCTCGGCGATGTGGTTTTGGATTTATTTGCACAAGTGATTACTACCCCTAGTCAAAAGGCTAGTCGGGAATCCTTACGGGGTGCGGTGGTTACATCCGCCCTCAAAAATAATGACATTAGTATTATTGAGGTTTTAAATAATTATCCTACTTCTGAAGTACATTTAAACGGCGATCGCCTCGTAGAATTATACCGTCAGATAGAGGATGTCTTAAAATTAATTCCCTTTAACGTGAAATTATAGGCGGAGGTGGAACTGTTTCATTGAAAAAATTTTGGAGAGGGGAAAGTAACGAGTAACGAGTAATGGGTAATGAGTTTTTATTACTTTTGAGGAAAAAACCATTAACCATTAACCATTAACTATTAACTATTAACTATTAATCTACCGAATACTCTTGCAACACTTCTAAAGGCACAAAATCGAGAGTTTTTTCATGGGTAGCCTCAATGATAATCGGCGGTGCAAAACCGGCATTTAAGGCTTCCACCCAACGACTAACACACAGACACCATTTATCCCCTGCTTTCAATCCGGGGAAGTTAAACATCGGCATTGGGGTAATTAAATCATTGCCTTGCTTCCGACTGTAGAGTAAAAATTCTTCTGTCACCTGCGCACAAACTGTATGTAAGCCTCTATCTTCTAAACCCGTGTCGCAACAACCGTTACGATAAAATCCTGTCATTGGTGACTGACAACAAGTTTTTAAGGGTTTTCCCAAGACGTTTTTTGCCATCATTTTTTCTCGTTAATAATTTTGTTGATAATGCTGATAATAATATTCTAAGTCCTCGGTGCGATCGATGTCTCTTAATACTGGCAGTTTATAAATACTATAATTTAACCGAGATGCGATCGCAACTGTGGTTTGAAAAACAGAATCAGTACCCCAATTAATATTAATAAATAACTCTTTATTTAGCTTATTTAAACCGATTAAATAATAACCACCATCTTCAGCTTTTCCGATTACTAAGTCATAATGATCAAGTTGATCAAAAGCAGTATTTAAGATATTTTCATCCAAATCAGGACAATCAGTACCAATTAAAACAACCCTCGAATAATCTTCATTAAAAGACTCTAGGAAAGCATGAAACATTTTCAACCCCAAATCTTCTCCTTCTTGAGAATAATAATTATAATCATTTCCTAACCATTGTTTGATTAAATTTAAACTCCCACCCAGAAAATAAATATTAATTTCTATTTCTATTTTTTCCCTTAATTTGTTAGCTTTTTTGAGAGTATTTTCTGTCATTAAACGTTGTAAATTACAAGCATTGTCAGCCCCAATAGCTGGGATTAATCTAGTTTTGGTTGTACCGATCTCAGGATAACGAGTGAAAATAATTAAACTTTTTTTCATTTTTAACCACTAACTTTGTTGCATTATCCCATTTCAATGGTTTTTTTCAAATGTACATACCACTTTATCATAATACATTAAAGTAACAGAAAATTTATGGGGGAAGTCTATTGACTTTTATCTATAGTTTCCCCATGGGAAAAAAGAGAAATTGTTACAGAGTTTGAAGTTATATATCAGAAACGGTGACATAGATTATATACTGCGTTTAAGTAAACTGACTTAAGAAATCATTAATAACAACTCGCTAAGGAGTATCTTTAATTATGTCCCATAGTGTAAAAATTTACGATACTTGTATTGGTTGTACCCAATGCGTTCGTGCTTGTCCCCTTGATGTATTAGAAATGGTACCTTGGGATGGCTGTAAAGCAGGACAAATTGCGTCTTCTCCTCGTACTGAGGACTGTGTAGGGTGTAAGCGTTGCGAAACTGCTTGTCCCACTGACTTTTTAAGTATCCGTGTTTATTTAGGTGCAGAAACCACCCGCAGTATGGGTCTAGCCTATTAATACATATATATATCAAACTTGCAACTGTTGTCTTTTTTGGCGACAGTTGATTTTTTTGTCCAGTCATTTACCCTTATCCTTTGTTTTTATGAGTAATAAACAGGTTATTTTTACGAAAAATGCCCCTTTCCCCGTCGGCCCCTATAGTCAGGCGATCGCAGCTTCGGGAGAATTAATTTTTATTGCGGGGCAAATTCCTTTAAATCCAGAAACTGGAGAAATTGTGGGAGAAGGAGATATAAAAGCCCAAACTAGACAGGTAATGAAAAATATTGAGGCTATTTTGACTGAAAGTGGTGTTAATTGCTCTAATGTAGTCAAAACAGGTGTTTTTCTTAGTGATTTGACTAATTTTGTGCCGATGAATGAGATTTATGCCGAATATTTCTCGGAAAATCCGCCGGCACGCGCCTGTGTTGAGGTTTCTCGTTTACCGAAAGATGTATTAGTGGAAATTGAGTGTATTGCGGTAAAATAATTTGGAATTGGGAATTTGGAATTAGGTAAACTTGATTAAGTTATCTTATAATATCAATTTAAAATTGAAAATATTATGAAAGCAATGATTCTGGCAGCGGGGAAGGGTACTCGTGTTCGCCCTATTACCCATACTATCCCTAAGCCTTTAATTCCTATCCTCCAAAAGCCTGTAATGGAGTTTTTAGTTGAGTTACTGCGTCAACATGGTTTTAACCAAATTATGGTTAATGTTAGTCATTTAGCAGAAGAAATTGAAAACTATTTCCGTGATGGACAACGGTTTGGGGTAGAAATCGGTTATTCTTTTGAAGGGCGTATCATTGATGGGGAGTTAGTGGGTGAGGCTTTAGGATCTGCCGGTGGTTTAAAAAAGATTCAACAGTTTAATCCTTTTTTTGATGATACTTTTGTGGTTTTGTGTGGTGATGCGTTAATTGATTTAGACTTGACGGAAGTTGTTCGACAACATAAAGCCAATGGAGCGATCGCAACTGTAGTAACAAAAAGCGTTTCCAAAGAGGCAGTATCGAGCTATGGTGTGGTAGTAAGCGATGAAAATGGTAAAATTCTCACTTTCCAAGAAAAACCCTCGATAGAGGATGCTTTGAGTACGGAAATTAATACAGGTATTTATGTTTTTGAACCTGAAATTATCAACTATATTCCTCCTAATCAAGAATATGACATTGGTAGTCAATTATTCCCGAAATTAGTGGAGTTGAATTTGCCTTTCTATGCTGTTAACATGGACTTTGAATGGGTGGATATAGGTAAAGTGCCAGACTATTGGGAGGCAATTAGGGCTGTTTTAAAAAGAGAGGTTAAAAACGTACAGATACCGGGGAAAGAAGTCAAACCGGGAATTTATACGGGTTTAAATGTTTGTGTCAATTGGGATAAAGTCGATATAACAGGTCCTGTATATATCGGTGCGATGACTTACATAGAGGATGGAGCGAAAATTATCGGTCCTTCTATGATAGGTCCTAATTGTTGGATTTGTGAAGGGGCAACCGTAGATAATAGTGTTATCTTTGAATATTCTCGTCTCGGTTCAGGGGTTTATTTACAGGATAAGCTAGTATTTGGTAGATATTGTGTGGATAAAACTGGCACTGCCATAGATGTTCGAGCGGCTGCGATCGACTGGTTAATTACCGATACTCGCAAAGAAATTGTCAATCATCAAATAAAAGGGCAATTGATTGCCGATTTTGTCAATCAATCTTAGGAGGCATAAGAATTTCTTAATCTGCAAAGAAGACTCTCTAAGATAAGCTCATCCTTGGCTAAAATTTGCCCTGTCATCATACCGAGTAAGCTAACTAAACCCATTACCATCATGGAGTTAATCGTAGGAATCATGCCTGTGGTGAGGGCGGAGGTGATTTCTTGATGAGTTGCTTCCCAACGGGTTGCCACCAAAGATAAAAGGGTTTCTACTTGGTGACGATTTTTCACAAGGTTATCCATGAATTTGTCTGAGGTGCGGTTAACGGCAGATATTCTGGCGATCGTCGCCATGATAAGTGCGATCGCCATTATTAGCCAAGAATTAGAAAGGCTAAATAACCATTCCAAAATATAGCCGATAAGAAGTAATTGGACTACCATTCTCAAAGAGGCAATAAGGAGAGATTTTTCTAAACCTAATCGTAACCAAAGGGATAAAAGGACGTTGATGAGGATTAGTAATATTGCGCCACCTAATTGGAAATAATCAAGAGATATATAGTTATCAGCCATGATTCAGAATTATTTGTTTATCTTTGACTTGCTATTTTAATTATGTACAACTACTTATGGTAATCATTGGAGTTACTCAAACATATTCAACCAATTTTTTTAACAGGATAAAAGGATTACCTGTTATGATATTTTGATAAAATTTATCTTTATGGATATCTATAGCAATCCTAAATCATTCGTGAGAAACTGAAAATAAGTTCCCCCTTTGTTTAAGGGGGGTTAGGGGGGATCAAATTCTTACAACTCATATAGTAATGCTATATGCCTTACCGTTATCTTCTGAATAGCTTATGATAATAGTTCTTCACGAGATGCTATGCTGTGAAAGCTAGAAGTATTGAGCTTTCCTTCTCAAAATGCAATTTGCATACTAAGTAATGAAGAATCATTTTTATTATTAATTTTAAATCAACAATTTTATATAGAAGATTTATCAACAACAATTCGTATTGCTTTGCAGAAATATGCTCAAATTAGTCATATAAAAAGTCAATTAACATCTCAACAGCAGAGGCTTAATTTTATTTCTAAATATGACGAGTTAAGTCAGCTTCCTAATCAGTTATCTTTAGTGGAAAATTTTAATGGAATTTTAGAGGTTTTTTATCAACACTTAAATTCTCAAAGTGATATAGAAAGTAATAATAATTCTCATTTTATTCCTTTATTTTACTTGAGTTTCAGTCGTTTTAAATTAATTAGAGATGAGTTGGGGCAGGATTTAGCAAATATGCTATTTAAGGCTTTGGTGAAAAGATTAAAGGCTAATTTGAAGGAAGATTATGTTCTGACTAGGTTAAATAACGATGATTTTGCCTTAATTATTCCTCCTATTACTACTAAACAATTAGCCCTTAATTTAGCAGAAGATTTATTAGTTAAAATTACACCCACTTTTATTTATAAAGAACAAGAAATATATATTCCTTTTCAAATAGGAATTAGTTTATATTCTATTCATGGTGAAAATATTGATCAATTATTATATAAGGCACAAGAAGCTATTAAGGATTTAGGACAAAATCAGTATCAAATTTACTCTCCTGCCTTTCATAATTACAACCCAAAGCAAATTAGTTTGGAAGCCAAATTACATCGTGCTTTAGAAAATGGAGAATTTGAAATTTATTATCAGCCTCAAGTGCAAATGAAAACTAATAAAATTATTGGGGCGGAAGCTTTGTTACGATGGAATCATCCTGAAGAAAAGTACGTTTCTCCTGATATTTTTATTCCTTTGGCGGAGGAAATTGGGATAATTGAATCCATTAATGATTGGGTTTTGAATACTACTTCTCAGCAGTTTAGCTTTCTTCATAAACATTTTAAATCTGATTTATTGTTATGTGTAAATCTCTCTAAAAGGCAGTTTTATCATGATTATTTAGAGCAGAAAATTTTAAAGATTTTTGCTAATAATTATTTTAATCCTTCTTTGTTACAGGTAGAGGTTAGTGAGAATATTTTAGTGAATAATTATCAAACCGCTTCTCGAAAATTGAAAAAACTGCAACGGGTAGGTTTGAAAATTGCGATCGACGATTTTGGTACGGGTTATTCTTCTCTCGGATACTTACAAAATTTCCAGTTTGATACTTTGAAAATCGATCGCATCTTCATCAAGGATATTCAAACAAACCCCAAGAATGCCACGATTACGAAATCATTAATTGAAATGGCACACGAATTAAATTTAATCGTAGTAGCGGAGGGAGTAGAAACCGAACCTGAATTATCATTTTTACATAAACATAACTGTGACTACTATCAGGGTTATTTATTCAGTCGTGTCTTACCATTTCAGCAGTTTAAAGAGTTGTTGGAGAAAAATATTTAATCCGACATTCCGTACTTCTAAATGTCATACTTGGGTAAAGGAGTCAGGAGTCAGGAGGGGTGTTTATAAATTAAGGTGTTTAGCCTAATTAATTGGCTTTAATCGTCCAAAATGGGAATTGTTGACTAGGATTAATTTTTACCCCCTCAATATTATTATGGAAAAAAGCATAATCTTTATTTTGCCAAAGGGGGATATAAGGCACTTCCTCCGCTAAAACATTCTGAATTTGGGCAAATATTTCCTTTCTTTTGGTTAAATCACTTTCTTGCCGTTGTTGATCAATTAATTCATTCATTTTCTTATTATAGAAAAATGAGCCTTGAGCTTGCGCACCTCCTTCTAAACATCCTTCGATTTTGTCACCCTGCATACATTGTAGGAAGGGTTGAATGTAGTTATCTTCATCAAGAAAGTCGGGATACCAGTCACCTAAAAAACTCTGATAAATGCCTTTCCCTAAATTACTAAAAGCAGTGGCACTTTCCACTCCACTGGGAATAAATTGGATCATACCATCTAATTCTTGCTCTGCGATCGCCCTGAGAGTATTAGCAACCCCACTACGGATTTTTGATGCGGAAGGATACCATATTTCTACCACGGCGGGATTTAAGGAAGAGTATCCTGCTTCGGTTAATAATTGTCTAACTTGTTGAATATTGTCGCTGTCATTTTCTGTCTGAAAAACTGGTTGATAAGCGTCGAAGACGGTAGGAATTAAACTATATAAAGATTCAGACTGTCCCTGCAATACTCGTTCTATCATTAAGTTACGATTGATTAAAAGCGCGATCGCCCTTCTCACAGGTAATTGATCTAAAGGAGGTTGATTCCGATTTAATACCATATAACTTACCACAGTACCAGAGCCTTGAATCACCTTAAAAGCACCAGATTCAGTATCTCTCAATAGAGTGGTAATTTGTTCGGGAGCAAAAGTTTGATAAGCTACATCAATAGCTTTAGTTAAAAAACTATTGTATAAATTAGCAGAATTTCCTGAGTAAATTTGTATGTCAATCCCTTGGTTAACGGGTTTTTCGCCCCAATAATCATCAAACACATCGAAACTAACTGAATCACTATTGAAAGCGGTCAACTTATAACGACCAGTACCAATTAACTCATTAGGTTTAAATTCACCCTCACCAATAGTATAAGCCTGTGGAGACACAGCACAAGACCCCGGAAAAGCGAGTAAAGCAGTAAAAGCCGAAAAAGGTTTATAAAGAGTAATGGTTAACTCATATTCTCCCGTTACTTGAATTTCCTTAATGGTGTCACTAAGAAGAAAAGAAGGTTTACCGCCATTGTGTATAAATCTATCTAAGGAAAACTTCATCGCTTCAGCATTGAATGTATTACCATCGTGAAATTTCACTCCCTGCTTAAGAGGAATTGTATAAACTAAGCCATCATCGCTAATTGTTGGCATTTCTTGGGCTAATAAAGGTATTAATTCCGTTGTCCCTAACTGATAAGTGTAAAGACTTTCCGTAATATTGTAAATAAGATTCAATCCTGCTGCTTCGTAGCTATCGGCGGGATCTAATGTTCTTGCTCTTAATGTTGTACCAATACTAATCCTACCATTATTTACGGGTGAATCATTAGAAATATTTTGATTACTGGGAGTAGAACTACAGGCAACAATTAAAATACAAAAAATTAATCCTAAACCAATATACTTTAATAATTTTTTTATTTGTATCATGTTTAATTTAGATAATTCAGATATAAGGCTTTTCAAACTAATTAATAATAACCTGAGTTCGATACAAAAATCTTTGATTTAGGTAATTTGCAACAATTAAGTAATAAAAAAAATACTGCTTCTGGTTTTTCGCAAATACTTAATAAAAACTGTCCGGTGTCAGAATTTATCTTAATTTTGGGCAAAGAAAGAGGGGAAATTTGACTTATTTTTAGAGTTAATTATGATGTGTAATGGTTATTTAAGCAGGGAATTTTTATTCTCTAAAATGTCAATTTCTAAAACTAACAGATAGTGTGAGACACAGAAGTTTTTAACTATTAATCAATTATTAGAAAAAATCCCCCCTTCCCCCTTTCTTCCTTTCTCCCTCTCTCCCCCTAACACCCTTCTCGTCTTCTTAACGTTTTACTTTTTGCTTTTTAACGAAAAATAATGTCATAATTATCCATTAAAAATTGATCAAATTTATCTCTTAATTCAGGTAAAAATTGAGAAGTAATTAAAAAGGTTCTAAACTCTTGCCCTTCACTCATAAACTGTGCATAATTAGACTGTAAAAAGACACTATAATCCTCTTTATTTCGTAAATGCACTTGGAAAAATGCCAACATCATTGAGTTAGTATATTCATCGAGTAAATAGGGGGAAGGTAAGGTTAAATTACCAACGGTTTCGATCAAATCGCTGATACCTGCATCTAATTGAGAAAAATCCACATGGGCTTGTCCTTCCTGTAACTGTAAATAAACATTAGAATTGGTTAAGAAAGGAAATGTTCTTGCTTGTTCAAAAACAAAAGGAGTAGCAGGATCAAGACTACCTGCTGCTACAAATAAGGGTACATTAATATCGTTTAAACCATCAACTCCAAAAATGGATGCGTTGACAGGATTAACGGTAAATACTGCCTTTACCCTTTCATCTCGGAAATCATAGTCTTTTCTCGGTAGTTGTAATGCACGGCATTGTAATAAAAGAGCAGTGTTTAAATTACCTATATCTAAATTACAACTACGTTCTAATTGTGGAAAGTTAATTTTTGCCCCTGCAACCGCTAAGGCGGTATAACCACCAAAGGAATGCCCTCCAACTCCTACGCTTTTGAGGTTTAATTTACCCCCGAATTGGCTATTATTTAAACGGGTTAATTCATTCAACACAAAAGTAATGTCTAAGGGGCGATCGATAAATTCATTCAGACGAAATATCTCACGGGATAAACCTGCTAAAAAGTCTTCCGTTTGTCGAGTGTCACTGCCGGGGTGTTGAGGTAAAACCACAACATAACCATAAGAAGCCAAATGGGTTGCCCATCTGCTAAAATCTTCGGGACGTGAACTTAATCCATGAGAAAAAACTACTACGGGAACATCATTTCCTGTTAATTGAGTGGGTTGGAATATTTCTACATATAATTTTCTATTTCTGTTAGAATCTACCAGATCTAAGCGAGAATTAGTAACGGCAAAAGAACCCTTTTGACGAATATCTGGTAATAGGGAAAAGTCCACGAGTTTGGCTAATTGTGCCTCTTTTTCTCCCAATCCTTCTACTTCACTAACAAATAAATTACTACCATCAACAATTAAGTTGATTTGCTCACTATAGTCTAAGATGCGGGGGATGTTAATTTGAATGTCAACAGCTAAGTTGCGTAAAACATTTAAGAGGGTTAAGCCGTCTTTTTCCATTGCTGCTTTAATTAATGCCCCCCGTAGTAAAAATTTACCATTGCTACCACCTCGAATATTGATAACTGAACCAAAATAGTTAAGGAGTCTTTCTGCTTCATCTGTATTAAGGATACGAGAGAGTAAGACAGGATCAACTTCAACGGGGGTTGTTAATGCCTTTCTAAATTCGGCTTTTTGTTGCTCATTTACCCTTGCAAGGTTAAGATAGAAACCAAGATTTCGGTTAACTGTACCATCCTTGGCAAACTTTTCTAAGGATTCTACCCTTAAAGATGCGATTAAAGGACTATAAACGAAAAAAATATTATCCGCCCCATAAATCTCCTTTATGTTCAATGTGCTTAAAGAAAGAAGGCTTAAACTAAGGGCAGTTAATTTCTTGCCCAATGAAACAGGAAAGAGAACCATAAATTGAGATTCAGAATTGAATGTAAATTATTTTACTTGATTTTAAAACTTATTTTTTCCGTTCACAAAAAATCTATGGTAATGTTATCTTGGAATGATAATCAAAAGATTTTTCACTAGCATTTTTATTGTAACTAAATAAATAGAAGGAATCGGAGGAAGAAATGACAATGGGTGAGTTAAATCCTTATGAACAATTAGGAGTAAGTGAGGATGCTTCTTTTGAGGAAATACAAAACGCTAAACAAAAATTAAAGATTCAATATGAGAGTAATCCTGAACTAATAGAAAATATTGAAGTTGCTTACGATGCGATTATTATGCAAAGATTACGTCTAAGACAGGAAGGGAAAATAAAAGTGCCAGAACAAATACGTTTCCCTGAAAAAACCGTTGAAAAGAAGAAAGTAGCTGTTATTTCTAATCCTCAAAATAATCTCAATATTTCCTCTTGGTTTAATAATTTGATTAAAGCTACTTATGGTAAAGAATTATTAATTAATAGTCTTATTTTCTTAGTTTTAATTATTGTTAGTCTTGTTAATAATAACAGTGAAACTTTACCTTTATTGTTAACCATAGGAGTGGGAACAAGTTTTGCAGTTTTATATCGGAAACAAAAGGCTTTTTGGCGTTCTGTCGGCATTACTTTTATTGCTTTTATTGTCGGTATTGTTTCGGCAAATATAATTTTTAGTTTATCTATGACTGCTGGACTTAGTTTTAGTTTTAGTGCAGAACAATTTGCCTCTTTATTTACTTTTTGTTTGTTATGGTTAGTCTGTAATTTTATTCGCTAATTACTGAAATTAAAACTGGTGGGTATTACCCACCCTACTCTACTATACTCTCTTATAAAATTTTCGATTATTTAAACCACTCAACGATCGCATCTTCTTTTTGATTAGTATTTTCCGAGAGGGTTTCACGGTTAAAACTGAGGTGAATCGATCGCACTTGTTCCCCATCGGGGGCGATGGCTTTGATAGGATAATCTATATTACCATCAGGGAAAGGGACATGAATACGAAAAGTACCATCAGGGTTTAAACTAATTTGTTGATTACCGATAGTAACAGTAGCATTGGGATCGGTGATACCATAGACGATTAACTCCGCATTTGCCACTAACCAGAATTTGCGATTCCAGACTAAATCCCCCGAAAAACCCGCACCAGATCCTGACATTAAACCCATACCTGAAGCCCAAATTTTTCTCTCCATCAAAGAACTATAATCCTGAAGTGTCCATGAACTTACCGCCTTACTAGCATCAGAAAATACTTGAGAAGGTACGGTGACAGGAATAATCTCCTTTTTGCCGTTAGTGGTTTTACCATTGCCATTAGTAGAAGATGATAGGCTTAATTGGCTTTTTGGTAAATCCTGATCCCATGTAATGGTTGCAAAGACATCTTCCACCACATCACTAGGATAAATAGCAGGTACTTTAACTTGGGGCGATCGAGCTATTTGTAACCAACGCCCATCCTCACAACGATAACCAATATCCACAACATAGATGCGATCGCTCACAGGAATCGGCACATACCAAGCCCTAGCTATATCACCGCAAATAAATTCCTGCACATTATGGGGATATTGAGTGTCAAGATTAATGTCAGTGACATCATAAAGCCTGATGGTTAAATGTTTGCCCCCCTGAGATCGCAATTCTTTTTCTTTTTGGGGGGAAATATCCCAGTAAACGTAACCCCATTGAGGTTCACGGGGAAGAAGCATAACTCGATCCTCCCCATAGCTTTCAGGTAATTCCCCTAAATCATCATCCACAGCGAAAAAAAAATTGTCAGGAAGACTTTTCAGGGAATAGTTTAAGGATGAAACCTTGATATTTTCTGCTTCAACATCATCGCAGGATTGTAAGTCAGAGGGAATGTAGGAGGGCGATCGCCTTTTATCTGGGAGGGAATCCGTATCAGAAAACCTACTCAACGGCTTTTTTGGCGAATCATCGGTTGGAGGGGATTTAAAGGATTTTTCAGGGGAAATATCTCCTAAGTCATTCTTTTTTATTTTTATTATGTTTAATAACTGTTGTTTACGCATTCGACTATAGCGAGGAATATTGAGGATACTGGCGATTTTCCTTAATTGCCTCAATGTCATTTCTTCTAGGGGTTGTTTTTGCTCTGCCATGGTTTGATAATTCCTTGATTATTTCCTTTAATTAATTATTAGATTTATAAATAATATTATTTTTATTTGCTTATCGATCGAAGCCCCGACATCAACCATTAGTCTAATAATGTTAATCCTACTCAATATATTTTATTTTTAAAACTTATTTTGGGATCAACTATTTTTCACAATGAAGAATCAAGAATGAACTATGAACTATGAACTATAATCAATATTTGTGAGCTTAAAATAAATCAATATGACGAAAAAAGAAGAAAATCAATGGTTGATCAACTTCCCTCTCGTTGCAGGAATCATCGGGGGATTTTTCTTAATGATTAACCGTCTTACTACTATTACAGTTTTAGATTCTCAGGCGCGATCGGATGCTTTAGGGGTAATACTTTGTGCCGCCCTTTTATTAACTAGCGTCTTGATGCGACAAATAAACCCTAATCCGCCTGAAAGCGTTGTTTTAGAAGGAAAAGAAGGATTTGATTTAGCCTCTTATTTACCTTCGAGTGTGCAAACTGAGTTAGCATGGGCAAGTCATCTGATTCTCACCAATACAGTGACAAAATCCATCATTGTTTACTATCAAGGAAAAACCATCTTAAGAAGGGGAATTTTAGGGGAGACTAGCACCGTTAAAATAGGAAATATTGCCAAAAGAGTAATGGAAACCCAAAAACCTGTTTATTTAGTGGATTTAAAGCATTATCCGGGTAAAATCGAATTTGATTACTTTCCCCCTAATATTCAGGGATTAATTTGTTTACCTCTTAACCAAGAAGGAGTTTTGATTGTAGCCACAAATATTCCCCGTAGTTATACGAAACAAGACGAGTTTTGGATTCAAGGTATTAGTGAAAAAATTGCCCTTGAGTTACAATCTTCTTCTCTCTCTGCTTAATTAGTGAGGATAGTTAAGAATTGAGTATAGTTAAGAATAATTCTGATTAAAATAAAGATAATAAGCGGCACAAGCCCCCTCTGAGGATACCATTGGCGCACCAAGAGGATTTTCTGGGGTACAAGTATTACCAAAATGCTCACATTGGTGAGGTTTTTTTATCCCTTGCAAAATTTCACCACTAATGCAGTTATTATGATTAATAGTTGATGATATTTGAACACTATAAAATTTTACTTGAGCATCAAATTCTATATATTTTTCTTTTAATCTTAATCCGCTATTCTCTATTTTTCCTATGCCTCGCCAATGATAATTAGTAGAATCAAAAACGTTATTGATGAGATTTTGAGCTTCTTGATTACCCTGTTTTTTTACACAGCGATTATACTGATTTTCCACTTGATAAATCCCTTTTTCTAATTGCTGAATACATAAATAAATTCCTTGCAAAATATCAACGGGTTCAAAACCTGTTACGATAATGGGTATCTGATATTTATTGGCAATGAGATCATATTGATGATAACCCATAACGGTACAAACGTGCCCTGCGGCCAAAAAACCTTGTATTTGACAGGAAGGAGATGATAAAATTGCTTCCATGGCAGGAGGCACTAAGACATGAGAAACCAAGAGAGAAAAATTGTTTAACTTTCTCTGATTAGCTTGATATACTGTCATCGCAGTGGTAGGAACTGTCGTCTCAAATCCTACGGCAAAAAATACTACTTCTTTATCAGGGTTATCTTGGGCAATTTTCAGACAATCTAAGGGAGAGTAAACGATGCGAATATCCCCCCCTCTTGCTTTGATACTCAGCAAATCTTCTTTACTACCCGGCACTCTCAACATATCCCCAAAAGAACATAATATCACATTGGGTAAAGATGCGATCGCACCTGCTAAGTCTATTTTCTCAATATCAGTAACACAAACAGGACAACCCGGCCCATGTATTAAAGATATTTCATTAGGTAATAATTGAGTCAGACCATATTTCATGATAGAGTGAGTTTGTCCGCCACAAATTTCCATAATTCGCCAAGGTTGGGTAGTTATTTCCCGAATGGTTTGAGCGTATTTTTGTACGATACTAGAATCTCGATATTCGTCAACAAATTTCATATTAAATTAAAGACTCAGATAGAATTGCTGTAGGGGTTGAATAATGTTCAACCCTTGATCCTAAAATTGTTCAACCCTAAATAAAATGTATATTATTAATAGTAATTCTTAACATTTGTTGTTAGATAAAAAAGATACATTAGTTAATATAAATAGAAAAATATAAATATTAATTATTCATTAAAAATCAGAAATACATGACTAATAATTATCCTGAGTTTAACTTTAATTGCCCTTTACCTTTAGAAAAATATCCACATATTTTAATGGCACATGGGGGGGGTGGAAAACTAATGAGGCAATTAATTAATGAGATGTTATTACCAGTTTTTTCTACCCCTGATTCTGTCGAACACGATGCGGCAGTTTTAAATTTAGATACAAATAAAATTGCTTTTACCACTGATTCTTATGTGGTTAATCCCCTCTTTTTTCCGGGGGGAAATATTGGCTCAATGGCAGTATATGGCACGGTTAATGATTTAGCAATGGCAGGGGCAAAACCTCTGTATTTAAGTCTCAGTTTTATCTTAGAAGAAGGCTTATCTTTTGCTACTTTTTGGGAAGTGATAAAATCCATAAAAAAAGCATCGGAAATTAGTCAAGTTAACATCGTGACGGGGGATACTAAAGTAGTTGAAAAAGGCAAAGGTGATGGTATATTTATTAATACCAGTGCCATAGGCATTATTGAACATAATTTAACCATTAATCCTCAAGCAATTCAAGAGGGTGATATGGTGATTTTAAGTGGTGATATTGGCAGACATGGCATTGCTATTATGGCTGTGAGAGAAGGTTTAGAATTTGAAACCAGCATTGAAAGTGATTGTTGTCCTTTGCATCATTTAGTGTTAAAATTGCTCAATTTAGGGATAAAAATTCATTGTTTAAGAGATATTACTAGGGGCGGATTAGCAAGTATTTTAAACGAAATTGCTATTGATTCCCATTTAGAAATTACTATCCAAGAAAATTCTATTAATGTTAAAGAGGAGGTAAAAGGGGCTTGTGAAATTTTAGGTTTTGATCCTTTATATATTGCTAATGAGGGAAGATTTGTGGCTTTTATTCCACCTTATGATGCTGAAAAATCCTTAGAAATTTTTAGGGCAGAAAATCAATTTGCTGATATTATCGGTATAGTCAAAAAAACAGATAAAGGTAAGGTTATCTTACAGAATAAACTAGGTTCAAAAAGAATTATTGGGATGTTAACTGGTGAACAATTACCCCGTATTTGTTAATCAGGGTGTTTTCATTGTCAAAAATGTCAATTTCTGAAACTAGCAAATATTTGTTTGCCAGAATTGCTGATTACTATAGACATCTCCAGAAATTATTTTTTACTGGCTCGTAGTAAGGGCTTAAGCCCTTAAAATGTATATTATTGGATATGTCTTATGTAAAATAACTGTCGCAATTAATACCTAAAAACTTCATAGAATGATTTTTAGCGATCGCACTTCCATATCAATAGGGGAGTAACAATTATCAAAATGATAAATAATCCTCATCCTCAATAAAGCAATGACAAAACTATAATGGTTTAATAATAAACAAAAATTATTAACAGAGGATTTACTTTATGGTAGCAACTCCAATACAAAAAACCTCTACTCGTTTAACCACCCAAATAGACGTTATTGCTAAGGATACCACAGCCATTCGTTCTTTAGATTGGGATCGCGATCGCTTCGATATTGAATTTGGGTTACAAAATGGCACTACTTATAATTCTTATGTCATTGAAGCGGAGAAAAAGGCTTTAGTTGATACTTCCCACGCCAAATTTAAGCAATTATATTTTGACGCATTAAACAAGGTTATTAATCCTCAAGATCTCGACTATCTTATTATCTCCCATACCGAACCTGATCACAGTGGTTTAGTGAAAGATTTATTAGAAATCGCCCCTCATATTATCGTAGTGGCTTCTAAGGTTGCCATTCAATTTTTAGAGGGTTTTGTCCATCTTGATTTTAACAAACAAATCGTCAAAAACGGCGATCGCCTCGATTTGGGTAATGGGCATATCATCGAATTTGTTAACGCACCCAATTTGCATTGGCCCGACACCATTTTCAGCTATGATCATGATACAGGGATCATGTTTACCTGTGACGCTTTTGGGATGCACTATTGCAGTGATTATCTTTATGATGAGAATTTGCAGGATATTGAGCCAGATTACCGTTTCTATTATGAATGTTTAATGGCACCCAATGCGCGATCGGTTTTATCCGCCATGAAAAGAATGGAAGCATTAGGGGAAATCAATCTTGTTGCCAATGGTCACGGACCTATTTTAAAGTATAATGTGAAAGAATTGCTCGATCGCTATCAAAGCTGGAGTAATGAGCAAAGTAAAGGAGAAAAAACCGTTACTGTCTTTTATATCTCTGATTATGGATACAGCGATCGCATATCCCAAGCCATAGCCAAAGGTGTCACGAAAACAGGGATTACCGTAGAAATGTTCGATCTCAACGGCATCGAAATTCAGGAAATTCCCGAAATAGTTAGTCATAGTGCAGGGATTATATTGGGAATGCCTCCCTTATCCTCTCCAGAGTTAAACAACAAAATCGGTACAATTTTAGCCACCGTCAACAGTAAACAATGTTTCGGCTTATATGAATCCTACGGCGGTGATGACGAACCTATTGATCCTTTAGCTACCAAACTGCGAGATTTAGGTTTAACAGAGGCTTTTGCCTCTATTCGGATTAAAGAAACACCCCACGAAGCTACTTATCAAGTTTGTGAGGAGTCTGGGGTAGATTTAGGGCAGTTTTTCACCAAAAAAGCCACTATCAAACAAAGAAAAGCCCTTGATAGCGAATTAGATAAGGCGATCGGGCGTATTAGTGGCGGATTGTACATTATCACCGCTAAAAAAGGCGAAACTAATGGGGCGATGTTGGCTTCATGGGTAACACAAGCAAGTTTTGATCCCCCCGGATTTACCGTTGCTGTGGCAAAAGATCGCGCGATCGAATCTTTATTACAAGTTGATGACACATTTGTCTTAAACATCCTCGAAGAAGGCAACTATCAAAACCTGATGAAACACTTTTTAAAACGTTTCCCCCCCGGTGCTGATCGCTTTGCAGGGGTTAAAATACAAACAGGTAATAATGGCTCACCGATTCTCATAGACGCATTAGCCTATTTAGAATGTCAAGTTGTTAGTCGTATGGATTGCGGAGATCATTGGATCGTTTATAGTAAAGTTACCACAGGCAGAGTCTCAAAATCTGATGCTTTAACTGCCGTGCATCATCGCAAAGTCGGTAATTATTATTAATTAAAAGTTCGGAGTTCGGAGTTAACATAAATAAATATTGACAAAAAGCATAACTGACAAGGAGTCTAGTGATTTTGTTAAGTTATAAAATCAATTATAGCAATCAGTTGTGAGAATACTATCCCCCCTAACCCCCCTTAAATAAAGGGGGAATTTAGTTGAAATTTCTCATAAATGATTCCTGATTGCTATATTATTAAAAATTATTTTATTTTTCAGAAAAATTAAGTTAAATTTATTTAAAGATAGCTATTAGCAATGAAATTCATTTCACTGCGAGATAAGAGCCTTCACCCATAAACCGCTTTGCAATAAATTGACAAAGCTAATAATAAACGTTCAATAAAATTTCCCCTGAGCGTCATCTCGAATACCCTCGATAACCGTCGAAGGGTGAACTCATAAAATGCAATTTTCCCCAGACTTTGAAAACGCCCTGCTAATTATAATAATGAAAAAAATTGGTCAATTAGGAGAAGAAATAATCAGTCAATGGTTAGAAAAAAAAGAGTATAAAATAATTGAATCAAATTGGCACTGTCCTTGGGGGGAAATTGATTTAATAGCCATAAACAAAGATTATAAAATTCTTATATTTGTTGAAGTTAAAACTCGTAGTAAAAAAAATTGGGATGGTAATGGTATATTTTCTATTACTAATAAAAAACAAGATAAACTGACTATAACTGCTAATAGTTTTTTAAGTAAATATCCAGAATATGATAATTTTAATTGTCGTTTTGATGTGGCTTTATTAACTTATCAAAAAATAGGTAAAAATAATAATAGTAAGTTAGTAATTAAGGGTAATTTAGGAGAGAAAATTGATTATCAAGGTTATCAATTTGAGATTTTTGATTATATTCAAAATGCTTTTGATTGAGGAAAAAATAGGCATTTAAGCCTCTCTGGCTTTAAGTATGATAAATTACAATTACTTGTTAAAACAAGGATACTTTTATGATATTGGGTGATGAGTAGTTTAGACATGGCATTTTTAACAATTAAGAACTAATCATTGTAACTTAAAAGTAAGCCGAAAACAAGTACCTTGATTGATTTCACTTTCGACAAAGATTTCCCCATCTAATTGTTGGGTTAATAGTCTTACTAGCCTTAATCCTAAAGAGTTGGTTTCTTCCCAGTTTAAGTTTTCTGGTAAGCCAATGCCGTTATCTTTTACTTCAAGTTCGATCGCATCTTCTTCCTTTGTGGTTAAATTGATGATAACTTCTCCTTCGGCATTAGGAAAAGCGTGTTTAAAGGCGTTAGTAACTAACTCATTAATCAATAATCCGGCAGGAATAGCCGTTTCGATATTGAGATGACATTCCTGTAAATGGGTAATAGGTTTAATCCCTGTATGATAGTGGTTATAGGAAAGGAAAAGATTTGACACAAGGCGGTTAATATAGTCGGCAAAATTAATCTCTGAAAGGTCATCGGATTGGTATAATTGTTCATGAATCACCGCCATTGTCTGAATGCGATTTTGGCTATCATCAAATAAATTGCGTACTTGTTCATCTTCAATATAACTAGATTGTAAATTCAATAAGCCTGAAATCACATAAAGATTATTTTTTACTCGATGGTGTATCTCTTTGAGGAGGATTTCTTTCTCCTGTAATGATTTAAACAGTTTTTCCTCCGCTTCGTGTCTTTCCGTGACATCTGTAGAAATACCGTCTAGGCTTACGGCTCTACCATATTGATCATACACAATGTGCGATCGCTCCCGAATCCAACGATAAGCACCATTAGATAATTGGATTTTATACTCAATCTCCCAATTCATCTCCTGTTGATTTTGCAATACCCCTAAATGATAGTTTTCCATGATATTTTTCCAAGTCAATTCCACCTCCTGACGATATTCAGGTACAACCATTTCCAACAAAATCCCCCGATTTGCTAATATATCCGCAGGAGAATAACCGTATAATATTTGACAAGCAGGGTTGATATATCTTAATTTTAAGTCTGGTAAAGACATTGACCACACCACATCTTGTAAGGAACTTAGAACACTATTGAGACGGGCTTCGCTTTGCTGTAAAGATTCCTCTGCCTGTTTGCGATCGCTAATATCATTGATTACAGCGATAAAGTAAGAAGGTTCAACGGCAACCCATACCACCGACATAGTTAAATTAATCCAGAGGTAAGAATCGCCATCGTTACTGCGACAACGGATACGCACTTCCCTTTCAAAAGTTGCTTGAGTAGCATCTATGAGACTGGATAAATCCGTGAGGGTAGCAGAAACGTCATCAGGGTGAATGAGGAAATGAAAATCCACATCCACTAAATCATCTCTTTTATAGCCTAAAAGCTGAATAAATTTATCATTAGCTAAAACTAATTTACCCGGTAAGCTAACTTGTACAATACCCACTGCGGCTTGATTAAAAATACTGCGGAATCTTTCCTCACTTAATTTCCATCTTAACTGTGCCAGTCTGACTTCTTCTATATCTTGTCCACAGGCAATTATACCAATTCCCTTACCCTGATGATCTGTAAAACGATTCACATTCCATAATAAGGTTCTCTCAGTACCATCGGCAACTAGAACTTTTGTTTCTAAGTTTCTTTGTACATCTCCTCCGTAGAGAGTATAATCAAATTTATATTTTAATTCCTCTCGATTAGCAGGTGCGACAAAGAGTAACAAATAATCTTCTCCCAATACCGAATCTCTTTGCCAACCAAAAACTTTTTCTGCTTCTTCATTCCATTCCACAATGCGATATTCTTGATTTAATACCACTAAAATTGTCCCTGCGGTTTGAACAAAGGTTCTTAATCGGGTGGTAGTCTGTTCTAATTCTTCTGTGCGATCTTTGACTCTAGTTTCCAATTCTTCATTGAGGCTACGCAATTGGGATTCTGCTTGTTTTGCAAGGGTTATATCTCTTGCCACTGCATAGATTAAGCCTTCTTCATAGGGTAAACTTTTCCATGCTAACCAACGATATTGCCCATCTTTTGTTAACCAACGATTTTCAAAATTAACACTTTTAAAACCTCTACCTAATTTTTCTAATTCCGCTTTGGTAATCTCTAAATCTTCAGGGTGTACAAAAGATAGCATATTATCATTAATAATGTCTTTTTCTTCATAGCCTAAAGTGGTTAAAAAACTGGAGTTAATACGTTTAAATGAACCATCAACACTCGTGATACAAAACATATCTAAAGAAAGATTAAAAAAGTAATCTAACTGCATTTGAGTCTTGGTTTTTTCAATGGCAGTAGCTAAAACATTGGCGAGAGTTTGTAAAAAATTAATTTCTTCACTGGTAAATTTCCGGGAGATTTTACTATAAACTCCCATGACACCAAAACAATTCTCTTTACCACCAATATTCACTGTTGTACCGCTAACAATGCCCGTATTGTGTAAAAATGGAGATGGACTAAAACGGGTTTCTACTAACAAATCATCCGTCACCACTGGTTGCATCACTTTGAGAGTATAACCCGGCATCCAACGGGGAGATGCACCTATTTGAGCACTTCCTAACCATTGTTTTTCCCATCCTTTTCCTGCTTTGAGTAAAAATGAGGCATGGTTTGCCTGTAATTCTAATATATCGCAATATTCTACCTCTAAAGTATCGCTGACAATTTCTACCGTTGTATCCATTAAAGTTTGTACATCATTATTGACTAAGGCGGTATTGCCTAAAGATGCGATCGCAGTTTGATATTTAGCGATTTCGAGGGCTTTTTGAGCATATTCTGACTGTTGAATGGCAATAGCCACCTGATGGGCTAAATTTTGCAGTAAAGTGATTTCTTCCTCTTGCCAATGACGGGATTGACGACAATTTTGAGCCGCTAACAACCCCCATAAACCATCATGGAATATAATGGGTACGACTAAATTAGCTTGAACTTGAATACCCAAGAGTAAATCCACATGACAGGGGGATAAATTTGCTCGAAAAACGTCATCCATCGCCTGTATTCTGCCATTGATATAGGGTTTGATAAAATCTTTGGCAAAACAGTGATCTTGTACTACTCGCCCCTGAATCGACATTACGCCTTCTACTACAGACTCAGCAATAATCACTCCCTCCCCATCAGGGTATAACTGATAAACGATGACGCGATCGCAGTCTAAAAATTGTCGAACTTCATTGACGGTACTATGTAAAATGGTATCTAATTGTAAAGATTTACGAATGCGATAACTAAGTTGAGAGAGTAACTTTTCTTGTTCAACTTGTTTTTGTTCGATTTTAAAGGCAGTTTTTACCGTGTCAATTTCCTGTTGTTTTTGTTTTAAAAATTGCAATTGCCAAGGGGGAGTTAAGACTTTAATTAATTGTTTTGGTGTAACTAAACAAAGTTGATGATAAATTTTAAAATCAGAATTATCGATTTGATTTTCTGAAACATTATTAATTAAATTACAATGATTATGATTAGTTTCTCCATGAAAATTATGACTAACTAATAAAAGAGAATGACTTTTAATTAAACTACTAATAATGCTAATTTTTTCCCCATTTGGGAAACAGGATAAATCCTCAGAATCTAAATCTTTAACGGTAGTAACCTTCCAGTCAGATTCGAGAATGGCACGGAGAATAGCACGGTAGCTAAAAATTTTACAGCTAGAATTGTAGTTATGTTCTAAAATAAATCCGTCAAGGGAAAAATTTCGACTTAAACTTTTAACAATATCAATTAAACTCGTATCGCTACTAACTATTTTTAAATTAGGCTTAACAACTTCAGAAATGGGAATTTTTTGGTATAAATAATCAGTATTAAAATAACTACAAATACTCTTAGCTGTGATAACTCCTTCTAAAACACCTTGCTCATTTAAACAGCCGTAGAGAGAATATTTATCTTGATACAGATGATTGGCAATAGTAAAAATATCTGGTAAATTATTAATAGATAAATAGGGGAAAGACTGACAAAATTTCTTTGCACGAAGGGCATAAATATTAATATTCTCCGCAACAATTTTCAGGATAATTTTAGGGCAAATATAACCCATTGGAAAAGAATTATTCGCCACAATCAAGAAATCATGCCCTATCACTAATTTTTTTAAGACATCCACAAAAGAAGTCTCAGGGGAGATGAGAAAAGGACGATAATCAACGATAATATTGTTTATGGGTTGTTCATGAGTCATAATCTCAAGCATGAAGAGTGGAATATTAGAAAAATCTTCTCTTGCCTTCTATTCCCAGTTTAATTGATTTTTTCCGAATTCTCCATTCTTCTAGCCTCCCCAATGACTTTTTTCAAAGGGCGATCGCATCGAAGAAGAAGACAACTTTACTATCCCCTAAAATAGTACAAATAAATCAAATTAATTGTGAATTAATTTTCGAGATAACCTCATTAATTTCGTCTATTTTCAGAGGTTTGCGAAGATAGTCATTCATTCCAGCATCAAAACACATTTCTCGATCACTCAAGAGTGCATTAGCAGTTAAAGCGATAATATAAGGTTGTACAATGGGCATTGCCCTGATTTTTTTTGTCGTAGTTAAACCATCCATTTCTGGCATTTGCATATCCATAAAGATGAGATGGTAGAATTTAACTTCAAGTTTAGCTAGGACTTCTAAGCCATTTTTTGCAACATCGGCAGTATAACCTAGTTTTTTCAGGAAAGAAAGAGCAACTTTCTGATTAACCAGATTATCCTCCGCTAATAAGATATTAAGGGGATTAGATTGGAAATTTTCAATATTATCAATCTTTAAAGAAGAATGAGGCGGTATTAGGCGACATTGAGGCAGTTCTTTTGCTCGAAAAGTAAAGTAAAATGTTGATCCTAAAGATGATTGTCTCTGATAGTGCCAGTTTTCTGGAGGAAAACCACCAATCTCCCCCTTACTTTCAACCCAAATTGTGCCTCCCATTAGATTAATCAAGGTTTTACTAATAGCTAATCCTAAACCAGTGCCTCCGTATTTACGAGTGATAGAGTTATCCCCTTGGGAAAAAAGTTGAAATAGATAAGAGAGGCGATCGCACTCGATTCCTATACCTGTATCCTCTATACTGACAATGATTTCGTACTCTTGCCATTCTTCCTGACGATAAATAGTCTTAATTTTTACACTCAGGGAAATATATCCTTGATGAGTAAATTTGATACTATTACCGATTAAATTTAACAAAATTTGCCGTAAACGGGAACTATCACCAAGTAAACTAGAGGGTATATCAGAGGCAATGTAGGAATGAATTTGCAGATTATTTTTTATGGCTTGAGTGGAAAGGAGATTAATAATTATTTTGCTGACTTCCTCAAAAGAGAAAGGATACTCCTCCAGTTGCAGATTCCCCGATTCAATCTTAGAAAAATCGAGAATATCATTAATAATGGTTAGTAAAGTTTCACCACTATCAATAATAGTATTAACATAATTTTTCTGCTCATTACTCAAAGAAGTTAAAGACAATAATTGTGCCATACCAATTACCCCATTCATAGGAGTGCGAATTTCGTGACTCATATTCGCCAAAAACTCACTTTTTGCCTTTGCCACACTTTCCGCTTTTTCCTTTGCCTTCGCCAGACTTAATTGCTTCTGTAAAACTTGATTATATTTGAGTAAAATTTTCTCTCTCTGTTGCTTGTCTTGTTGTTGCCGTTGTGCAAAATTTTTGAGTTGTTGATTTTTAACCGTCAAACTTTGATTAGCTAAGGCTAAATCCTTTTTCGTTTGATTCTTTTCATTTAATACCGCACTCAATACTGAGGTAGTAATACCAATACAGGCAATAAAGGATTGCAAAAATAATAACGAACTTCTAATATTATCTTGAGCAAATGAACTATTACCATTAATGGTACTAATAGTCAGAATTATGGCTATAATAACGGTTAATAATAACCCCCCTAATTCCTGAAACTTAAATACAGTCCACACCAATAAAGGAATTAACAAATATTCAATGTTATAACCTCGATTAATCAAATAAATAGTAATTATGGTAAGAGTGGTGATAGTAATAGTTGTCAGATAATTTCTCTTGACATTGAACAAAAAACCATTAATACTATAACTCCAGACAATAATTAAAGGGGCGACAATCAAAATCCCAAAAGCATCACTTAACCACCAAGTAAAGGCAATATCAAAATATAATTCCCAAGGGGCTTTTCCTAATAAACAAATCAGTAAGGCACATAAAAAACCCACGGGCAAATGACTGAGAAAACAACCATAAGTGCTGAATTTAATGGTACTCTCAACACGAGAAAGAAATTGATCCTTAACTACCGATAACCGAATTAAATAAACAGCAAATAATTTCCCTAGAGTCGAAACAGCTGTAATGCTAAGGGTTAAAATTGTTTCATTAATACCTAACCAAGGGGTATAAATATAAATTTCTGCGGCTAAAATTCCTATTAATAATGGGCACCATAACGCATCCCCCCAAATATACAATAATCCCACTCCAACTCCCCCCGCAATCCAAATGGGAGTTGAACCTGTTTCTGGATAAGTTGTAAAATGATCTGAAATAATAGCAGTCAAAAAGTATGCGATCGCAACTACAATATTTTTCCAGAATGGAGTTAAAGAAGACTTTGCTAAGGGATGATGATTCATTGATGACAGAATCCATAGAAATCTTAATATTGATTATGAATCCAAATGCTTAATTCTATTTTAGACATAATAGTAACACAGATTAGCTGAGTTCGATATAAGTAAAAATGATGAAGACGAGAAGGGGGGAGAGGGGGAGGAAAACGCTCCAAAATTGTCGATTATTTCCTAGAAAATATTAATTAAAATTGATAAATTAGGATTAAAAATCAATTTATCTAGTTTTTTCTCAATACCTATCAAGTTTAACTCCGAACTCCGAACTCAGGTAGATTTGACTGATAACCAGAGTTGTTTGTTTGTCATCTTTTTGCGTAACGTCAGTTAATAAAAGAATTTTTGTTGTGTTACCAACTTCTTGTTCATTAAGTTAAAATAAAAATAGCGAAATTAAGAGGTGAAAGTGATGTTGAAAAAATTTGCGATTTTAGGTTTATTAGGCTTAACGTTACCATTATTAAATCATACTGTTTTAGCTGAAAATGTTCTGTTTGAAACTTCGGAATTAAAAGAAAAACAAATCTTTTTTTGTGATCAGACTTCAGAGGTTCCGACTACCTTTATTAACTTAGAAAAAGAAAAAGAATCTAGGGTGTTTATTCGTTGGTATTCAGAATATTTAATGCCCGATGATTCTCCTCAAAAATTATGTGAAAATGTATCTAATATTTTAAATGAAAAAGCCAAAAACAATCAGCCTATTTTTTTAGCGGCACAACCTATAGATAATCAATGGAAAATATGTTTAGTATCTGAAGCAGATGGTAAATGTGATAACACTCAAGCCGAAGATTTATTATATCTTAGTCAGGGCAAATATGAAGATGATCGAGGAATTTCCAGAACTAAATATCCCCGTGTTGCTGAATGTTTTATGAGGTTAAATGAACCCGATAAGTGCCAATCTTTAACCACTAGAGGAACTTTATTAAGTATTCCTTCTAATCGTTATGTGCCTAATTGGTGGCCTTTTTAATAATTGAGAATTAACAATAGTTTTAGATTTATTAATTGCCATTTTATTTAACACAAGTTATACTTAACAAGGTCGTAATTCAAGTATTTCAAATAACCATCTTCCCTCTTCCCTTTTCCCTACCTTCATCAAGATCTTTTATTCCCTTGCGGAGTATATTTAGAAATGTTATAGTAGAATTAACCAAATTAAAAAGCCAACAATGGGAAGTAACCAAATTAAAATACTATTATTATTTGTTGATTCTTCTCTTAAGTTCTCAGGCGATTTTTTGTTGCTTAAATCGTTAATTATCTCCTCGATATTTTGATACCTTTTCGATAGTCCGGGTTCGCTCATTTTCATTAAAATATTAATTAATTTTTTCCTGATTCCTCTCTGTTTTAACTCATTTTTTAAGTATTCTCGATTTAAAAATTCTTGATTAATTTTAGCCCCAATAATAGATGCGATCGCAACTATTCCTAAACTATAAATATCACTAGCAAAAACTGTTTTACCTAATTTTTGTTCAGGAGAATGATACAAATTTTCGTCTTTTTTATTGCGGAAATAAGAGGAATCATCTTGATTATTTTTAGTCAAAGTTTTTTCGGCTAAACTGAAATCCGTTAAGACTAATTTACCATCTCTAATCATTAAATTGCTAGGGTTAAGATTACGATGAATAAATCCTTGTTGATGAATCCTATTTAAAATAAGTAAAAAATCTTTTAACAGTGAGGAAATTTCAATTTCTGACAATAATTGTTGATTATGTATCCTTTCTAAAATAGTTTTTCCTTCAATTAATTCCTCTACTAAATATAAATCATTATTAGTTTTTATCTCTTTATATAATTTAGGAATATGAGGAGATAAAGGTAAATTTTCTAAACAGTATAATTCTGTCTGAAATCTAATTTTAATAAATTTTTCTCGAATATCAGGACGAAGATTGATATTATCATTGCCAATAAACTGTTTAACAATACAGGAGGATTGTGCAGGGTTTTGAATATTTCTAGCTAGATAAATATGCTGCTGATTTTCTGTTTTTAAATAACTATCTATTTTATACTCATCTTCTAATATTTCTCCGACAATTAACAAGGGTTTTAAATCTGTTAAAACTTCTTCAACACATTGATAACGTTTTTTATAATCTAATTCTATCATTTTGTTTAAAATTAATGCTAATTGAGAAGAAACTATAGCATATTTATCCCAATCGTGATTATACTCCCGTTTTAAGTTTTCTAATTCTAAGGGTTTTTTACCCGTTAAAGTATAAATTATGGTTTTCCCTAGTCCATATATATCACTGGCAAATTTAGGTTGGCCATTGTATTGTTCTGGTGGCATATAAGCAGCAGTGCCAATGACTTGAGTATAAAAATTTTGAGTCTGTGGATTATCAAAATTGAGTGATTGATTAACAATCTCTTTGACGCAGTTAAAGTTAAGTAAAATAATCTGTTTATTTCCTTTTTTTCTCAGAATATTATCAGGGGTAATATTGCGATGAATAATGTTATGATTATGAATAAAGACTAAAATATTTAGCAGATGATATAAAAGAGTAATTGCCTCTTTCTCTTTCATGATTTTATCATTAATTATCTTCTGTAAAGAGATTCCTTCAATAAATTCTTGAATTAAAAATAATTGCTCATTTTCACAGAAAAAATTTAAGAGTTTTGGGATATTCGGGTTATCATTTAACAGTTTTAAAGTATTGATTTCGTTATTAAATCTTTTTTCCACTAAATATCTACTCTCTAACTGTTTGATATAAACTAAATTAGATTCGGTTTTATTCTCTAAATCTTCTCCTAAATAATTATATTCAAAGGTATCTTGATTTAGTTGCTTTTTGATTCTATATCGCTCACCGATTATATCATTAATATTTAACATTTTTAATTACTGGATAAATAATAATTGATGAATTAAATATAGCATCATCTTGAAAACCATTCACTATTCACTATTCATTTTTTTTAAAACTCTTTTTCTACCCTCAAATGCTAATGTAAAGTTAGGATTAAGTAGGAACGTTTTATCATAGAAATCTAAGGCTTTTTCGTACTCTTGTAAACCTTCATAAGCTAAGGCTTTTCCGTATAAAGCCTCGATATTGGTGGTTTGATGGCTTAAGGCTTGATTATAGGCTTCTAAAGCGTTATCAAATTCTTTTAAGAAGATATATAGATTTCCTACCCCAATCCATGCTACTGTATAATCACTTTTAGATGCGATCGCCTCTTTATAAGCATTCATTGCCAGATCGTATTTTCCTCTTTCATAATATAACTTGGCTAAATCATTCCAAGAAACATGATTTTTTCCTTCTCCAACTTCAATGGCTTTGATAAAATGTTCAATGGCTAAATCTTTTTGATCATTTTTGATATAAACATTACCTAAATTATGCCAAATTTCAAAGACAGAAGAATCAATAGTTTTTGCTTTTTCATAGGTTTCTATTGCTGCTTGATTTTCATTTAATAATTCTAAAGCTGTACCTTTACAGATCAAACCTAGCACATTATCAGAATAAATTAGGATTATTTCTTCACAGACATTTAACATAGATTTATAGTCTTTTAAACTACTATAAGCCGAAGCCTTTTGTAGTAAAACTCTTTGTCTATTGACTAAGATATTTCCCCAAGGCGGAACATTATTTAATCCTTTTTCATAGTAACTTATGGCAGATAAATATTCTCCTGATTCTTGTTTTAAATCTCCCTGTTGAAAGAGAAAATAGGATTGATTAATTTTAGATATAGTAATCCCAATAACAAAAAGAAATAAAGTTAAAATAAAAACCAAAATATAGCGATAATTACTAATAAATAATAAGTTATAAATAAAAGATTTTTGAGGGTTCTTTTTTTTCTGTTGCAATTCATTTAAAACATCTTTTGCCTGTTGATACCTTTGTTTGTCATCAAAATAGACCATTTTACTTAAGATGTCTTTTAATTTTTGGTTAATTTTAGTTTCTGTCTGCCACAAGATTTCTCCCGTTTGTGGATCTTTCATAAGATTAGCTGGATTAGAGCCAGTTAAAGCCCGAATTGTGGTTAATCCTAAACTATAAATATCACTACTAAAATTAGGCTCACTATTAATTTGTTCAGGAGATAAATAGGGATCATTTTTCATGAAATTAGTAGAATTATTTAGATACATTTGATTATAAGTTAAGAGTATATCTTTTATTTTTCCTGCGTCTGTTAAAACCGTTTTATAGTCGCTTCTTCTTCTAATAATATTATTCGGAGAAATATGTTTGTGAATGAAACCTTGTTCATGTAAATAATTGAGAATAGGAAGTACATCTAAAAGTAGTTTGAGGGCTGATTGTTCGCTAAAATATGGTTGTTGTATTAATTGTTCTTCTAAACTAAAACCATCAATAAATTCTTCTACTAAATAAATATTTTTATCATCATGAAAAAAATCAAATATTTCGGGAATATGTGCATTAGTGCCAATTTTTTTTAAGGTAATAATTTCCTCAATTATTATGTCTCTATATTCCGCTAAAAAAATCTGAGGATTTTTTGGTAATTTAAGTATTTTTACAACCACTAGAGATTGAATATTTACCTCAGATTTTTTTTTGTCATTATCAATAAATTTAGCGATATAAGTAGCACCATAACTACCTTTTCCTAAATACTGAATTAGTTGATATTTATAATTAAAAATTTGTCCAATTAAGTCAAGGGGTTTTAAATCATTAATAACCTCATCAACAGAATAATATCTCTCAGAAATATTTCCAGCGATCATTTTACTAATAATCTTTACTAAACCTGCCGATATAATCTGATTATTTCTAGTTTTTAATTGTAAGGTTTTATTTAATTCTTCTTTTGTATCTTCTATTTGATAGGGCTGTTTCCCCGTGATTGCATAAAGAGCTATTTTTCCTAAACTGTAAATATCACTACTAAAAATAGGTTGTCCTTTTTGTTGTTCTGGAGCAATATAACCGGGAGTACCAATAATTTGAGTATATTTATCTTCTCCATATTCTTCTAGTAAGATAGTGCTAATTTCTTTAACCGCACCAAAGTCAATCAAAAATATTTTTTGATCACTTTTTCTTCTAATTAAATTCGAGGGTTTTAAGTCTCGGTGAATGACTTTTTTTTCATGGACGAATTTTAGAACCAACAATACTTCTTGTAGAAACTTGATTACTTCTTTCTCCGTCCAAATATTGTTACATATTTCCGTTTCTAAGTCTTCTCCGTCAATCAGTTCTTGGATTAGATACAATTCTTGATTATCCTGTAAATAGTTGACTAAAGTTGGTATTTGTTCATGTTCTCCCAAGAGTGCAAGTATCTTACTTTCTCGAATAAATCTTTCTTTTGCTTTTGTCCAACGGGCAACGGTATAATTCTTTAGTTTTAATTGCTTGGCAACGTAAAGAGATTGGGAGGATTTTCCCAAATCTTCCACTAAATAAGTGACACCAAAACCACCACTACCCAATTCTCGGATAATTTTGTAACGATTAGCGATTATGTTTGGGGATGAGGGAGAATTATTTGGTGTATCAATCATGGGTTAATTTGCTTTTGATTTGGTTCATTTTTATATTAAGCTAATTTCCATTGTTGCCGTAAAATTTGGTAAGTTCAACAAATAATCATATCAGCATCTAAACTTTTATTATATGCTTCTCTGGCTTCTGGTCGTGATAAATTATTGGTTAAGACAGGGAATTCAATTCGTGAAAAGGGAAGAGTGCAGTATGATTTTATTGCTGTTTAGGATTATAAAATGTCTGAAAGAAAAGATTACAAAGACGTAATAATTTGCAGAAAAAGTAGTGAAAGTAATAGAGTCTATTTTTTTACTTTGAAATCGATCCGGAGCGATCGCACCACTGAATACATCTGATAAATTATTCTTCTCCCTCTTCCCTTTTGCTTACCTTCACCAGTAAACTTAGAGACAAACTAGATTATCATGAAAAACTTTTACCAATGAACTTAACTTTAATTGTCTTACTCATTATCAGTTTTCTCATTAGTCTTTCAACTACAGGATTAATTAAAAATAAATTCAGTCAACAATTATTGGATATTCCAAATGAAAGAAGCTCTCATAAACAACCTACTCCTCGTGGTGGTGGTTTGGGATTTGTTATTGCTTTTTTATTTGTGGGGATAGTCTGTGGTATTTTATCTTATTATTTTCCCGATTTATTAATCAATAACAATCTAAACGAAAAACCTCTATTAATGGGATTAATTTTAACCCCTTTAGCTATTACAGGTATTATTGATGATAAAAAAAATCTTTCTTCTTTGACTAGATACACAGTTCAATTATTAACGGCAATTTTAATCATTATTAACTTTGATTATCTCCACACTTATTTATTAGAAAATTGGTCATTTATAGGCACAATTATTGAAATTATTATCACAATTATTGGTATTACTGCTATGATTAATTTTTATAATTTTATGGATGGCTTAGATGGAATTGTTGCTGGAGTTACTGCGGTTCAATTAGCCTTTATTAGTCTATATTTTCAGCAATATTCACTATTAATATTAGTTGCCGCATTAATGGGATTTTTATATTGGAATTGGTCTCCTGCTAAAATTTTTATGGGAGATGTTGGTAGCACTTTTCTCGGTGCGATAGTTGCGATCGCAATTCTTAGTCAGAATAATATGACAGATAGTTTTTCCATGATTATTATTACTTTACCCTTAACTGCCGATGCCGTTTATACTATTTTCTGTCGCCTAATTCGCCGAGAAAATATATTCCAAGCCCATCGTAGTCATATATATCAACGGTTACATCAGAGTGGTTGGACTCATAGCCAAGTAACGATCAGTTATATAATTATTACTCTGGTCATGGAAATGTTGATTATTTTTTCAGGTAATCTAGGAAAGATATTAAGTTTAATCTTAATCTTACTTTTAATCATCCTTACGGAGTTTTATCTGGGGAAAAAGCTACCTTCGCCCTTTCTCCCTTTCCCTCCTTCCAAAACATAAACGATTTGATCCCGACGAGGGAAAAAACCCTGGTTGACAAGGGGATAAACCCCCTGCCGTCAAAGCCTAATACCACACAAAATTTATTTATATAATTCGGTAGCTAAACGGAAAGCCAAAATTCCGGGGATTAAGGCAATAACTAAAGCTACGAAAACTTGAGTTTCAGAAATAGACATAAGAAAACACTCCTGTAATTACGGTAAATTGATACAATTTGTAAATTACTATTTAATGTGCCTTAAGATGGGAATAATTGCATGGGTTTGTAATAATTTGCAACAGAATGGGGTTGTTTATGGCTTTATCTCGTTGGTTTTCTTCTCAAAATAAAATGACTCAATTTTTTAATGCTCAAAAGAGTGGACTCACCGATGCGGCCGCTTCCCAGATAGCATCTAAGATAAAACAAGATCCCTATTACCGTTTTCAATCGGATTTAGAAATAGAGATTGCATGCCAATTAGGGGTTAAAATAGATGTAAATATTGCCTCTGTGGATGATTGGTTGAGATTACCCGGTATTTCCATCATTCAAGCTCGAAATTTAGTAGAAATAACTAATTCAGGCATACATTTTCTCTGTTTAGAAGACTTAGCGGCCGCATTAGGGGTATCGGTATTAAAAATACAATCATGGCAACAGATTTTGTACTTTGCCTATTATGCTGATGATAGTTTCCACGCCCCCGCTAAAATAAACCCTAATAATGCCTCTTTAAACCAACTGCTGAAAATTCCCAATTTAACAGATGCGATCGCCCAACAAATTATTATCGAAAGGGAAAGTAACGGTAATTATCGACATATTGCTGATATGCAAAAAAGATTAAACTTAACTACCGATTTCTCCTATCATTTAATGAATTATTTTCAATTTTGAAGTAACTTTTTATCTTAGTCTTATTGAGAAGGGTTGAACAGTGTTGGACTATAAAATATATAACCATAGTAGGAGCAGAATATTATTCTGCCCTTTATTCTCTTAAAATTCTTAATTATCTCTTGGTTCAAATTTTAAGGCTACAGAGTTCATACAATAGCGTTGTCCAGTGGGATCAGGTCCATCATTGAAAACGTGTCCTAAATGGGCATCACAGGCGTTGCAAAGCACTTCTGTACGTTTCATCAAGAAGCTAAAGTCATTTTTATAGGCGACACTATCTTCTCTGACAGGTTGCCAAAAACTTGGCCAACCTGTGCCAGAATTGTACTTAGTATCAGAAGTAAACAACTCGTTACCACAACAGACGCATTTATAAACTCCTCTGCCTTTAAAATCGTGATATTCCCCCGTAAAGGCCCTTTCTGTGCCGTGTTTTCTGGTGACATCAAACTGTTCGGGGGTAAGGATTTCTTTCCATTCCTGTTCTGTTTTTTTGACTTTCTCTACCATAATTGAAAAATAATTAAATGTTAAGATTTGCAAAGAATACCATCTTCATTTTAAATCATAGAGTCAAGATAATATTTTTAACTTAATGTCGAATAATGTTAATGTCGAATAATGTCAGAAAAAGACTCCTATAACTCTTAAATATGTAAAAGAACAAAAAAATTTGCTTAATAACTTGCAAAAAGAAAAAACACTTGTTAGAATATGGAAGTGACTAAAAACGGCAGGATAGCTCAGTCGGTAGAGCAGAGGACTGAAAATCCTCGTGTCGGCGGTTCAATTCCGCCTCCCG